>CAYZSH010000180.1:0-6023 GCA_964481025.1 uncultured Isosphaeraceae bacterium | reverse complement strand
CGCTCGGGGAGGTGCGTCCAGACGCGATCACCGCCGGTCTCCTGCAGGATCTGCGGGAGATGATCTCGGACGAGTTGATTCGCGGACTCGAGGTCCTCGGCCGACCAGTTCGCGATCGACGCCATGATCGCAGGCGCCGAGGCGTTGATGATCTTGCTGAGTCTCGTCGAGAGCTGCGGCAGGCTCGCCTCGGGGTGGCGGCGATGCTCGGCGATGAGCAACTCGGCCTCCAGACGGGCGAGTTCGCGGAGTCGGTCGAGGACCTGCTCGACGAATTCCGGCTTGATCGCGAGGAACTCCTGCTCGTCGAGGATCATGCACGCCCCGATCTCGAAGCTCGAGCAGATCACGCCGCACTTGTTCGCGGACGAGTCCTTGATGATCACGCAGCCGGCCTTGCAGAGATGCTCGCGGGCCTCGGGCGTGAGGAAGAGGTTCGCGCCCTCGGAGATGACCTTCGAGCTCGGCGTGCCGTCGGCCTGAAGGAATTCCTTCCAGTTGCCGGCGTGGATCGTGGCCGGACGTCCGCCCGCGGGGACGAACGCATCGGTGACCACGCGGTTGTGCAGCGTGTTGCGAAGCTGCGGGCCGTCCGGCTCGTCGACGCTCGTGATGCGTCCCTTGGGGCCGAGCTTCGAGCGGTCGAACTCCGCGATCGGGAGCGCCTGCTCGAAGAGCCGCATGAGTTCGCCGATGTCGAAGCCGTCCGGATCCTCGCCCGAACCCGATCCGTCGCCGATCGCGACGATGCGGGCGTGGTCGCCGTAGTCGCGATGCAGGATGCGGATCATGTTGCCCGCGACGTCGCCGTCGGGGCCGCCGGTGATCTTCACGGTGAAGGGCTGGGTGCGGGGGTCGATCCCGACCGAACGCAGGGCGACGTCGAGGAAGACGTTCACACCTTCGCTGGTGACGCCGTAGACCTTGTGGTTGATGCCCGCGCCGGGCTTCGAGCTCATGAACGCGGTCGGCAGCGAGTAGCCGCGGAGTCGAGCCCGCTGCACGATCCACTCGATGTGGGCGGGGGTGATGTTCTCGTCGGGGCCGAGGTAGATCAGCTCGTCGATGCCGCTGAGATCGACGATCTGGGCGCGGGTCTCGGGATCCTCGGTGATGAGGTCGAGGATCGAGTTGACGAACGCCTTCACGCAGCGGTCGATGCCGGAGCCGGGTTCGAGCAGGATCGCCGCCTTCGCGCCACCCTCGGGAATGTCCTTGTTCTTGAGCTGCTGCGCGAACGAGAGTCCGTAGACCTCGTCGTAGAGCCGCTCCGCCTCGCGACCGTGCTGGGCCTCGGAGCGGGGCATGACCACGCGGAGACCGCCGCGGGCGATGTCCTGGAATCGCACGTGGAAGCCGTCGAAACCGCGGCCGTGCACGAAGAACGTGCCGAACGGCAGTTCCGGTCGCTCGTCGTTGCGCAGGAACTTGGGATCAAGCCGCAGCGCGAATCCGAATCGGCCGTGCACGTGATAGTTGGTGCGGAGCGTGTGACGCACCGCGTCGAGCATGGTGAGCAGGACGGTCTTCGAGGTCTCGCTCGACGCCGTGCGCTCGATGTCCTTCGCGAGCGCCGCGTGCCGGCTCGCGAACTCGTCGGCGGTGAGCGGTCCACGCGGATCGAAGCGGGCCTTGAAGAGCTCCGCGATCCGCATCGAGAGGGCGAGGTTCGCCTCGGCCGAGGCGACCACGCGTTCGCGGGTGAATTCGAAGCGGGCCTGCGGGCCGAGCACCTGATGCGAGAGGTGCGAGAGACCGAGCACGATCTCGGTGAGGCCGATGTGAAGCTCGGGATGCCGCGAGAGCATCTCGAGCACCTCGTAATGCACCCACTTGACGCGGGTGAGGTCCTTGCGGACGCGGGTCCAGAGATCGCTCTCCGGATCGATCGCCTTGCCATCGGGGCCCTTGACCACGAAGCCGACGTAGGTGACCACGCCATGCGGCGGGTCCTGCACGACGTCGAGATACGCCCGGGCGATCGAGATGCCGTGACGGGCGAGGAGTCGGGCGCAGCGTTCGAGCGAGGTCCGCGTCCGGGCGTTGCCGAAGACGACCATGATGCGGCTGAACGCGGGATCGGCCTCGGGCTCGAGTTCGACGATGGTGCCGTCCGTTCCGCTCACCCGGCTGAACAGCTCGTGGTGATGCGAGATGCGGAGCGGGGTGAGGGTCGTGATGTAGTCGCTCGCGCAGTTGAGGAAGTGAGCGCGGATCTCCTCGGGCGACCACTCGGGGCGGTGGCCCGCGGCCCATTCGATCGTCTGGTCGAGCTTGCGCTTCTGGCGGGGATCGTTCTCGTCGAAGGGATGCGGCTCGCCGAACTCGAAGGTGTCGAGCACCACGTGGCCGTCCGAACTGGTGTGGACCTTCGCCGCGCGGAGCGAGTTGTCCATCGGCAGGTTCTTGACGATCTCGGCGAGCACGCCGGGACTGTCGTCGCCGCGGAGCGTGGTCCAGATCGAACCGTCGTCGCTCACCAGCGTCATGTCGATCGGTCGATCACTCGACCGCGCCGCGACGATCGCCTTGAGATGGCTCAGTTGCGTCGCGTGGTCGGTGTCCTGGAAGTACATCCTCGGCATCTGCTCGAGGAACCACGGGACGATCGCCTCCGCGGTGTGCTGGAAGCTGCCGACAAGCTCCTCGACGAGCTTCTCTGGTTCGGCGTGTCCGGTCGGATGCGACGGCTGGTCGGCGGCGGCAGTGCCCATCGGATGTCGTCCTCGCTGGAGGCGTCTGAAAGGTCCCGGAAGCCTGATCGCCCGGCGGTGGCCGAGGTCAGGGGAAACCGGACAGGCTACCCTGTCCCCCGATCCCTCCTCAACCATCGGACGATGCGACGGGCGGCGCCAGCCGAGCCCGAAGATCGACCAGCCCCGGCACCCGCTCCCGATTCATGCTCGGCGTCACCATCGGCAACTTCGACGGCGTTCACCTCGGTCATCGAGCGTTGATCGACCTCGCCCGCGAGACGGCCGGGACGGCTGCCGAGGTCGTCGCAGTCACGTTCGAGCCCGCGCCGGCGGTGGTTCTCGGGCTTCCCGAGGTGCCACGCATCCTGACCGCGGCGGAACGTCGTCGCCGACTGCTGGACGCGGGGGCCGATCGGGTGCTCGAACTCGAGACGACGCCCGAACTGCTGGCCTTGGAGCCCGAAGCGTTCCTCGACGACCTGTTCGGGAGGCTCGGAGGCCCGGTCACGGCGATCGCCGAAGGGCCTGACTTCCGATTCGGTCGCGGTCGGTCCGGCTCGATCGAGACGCTCCGCAAGTGCGGCGACGACCGAGGTTTCCGCGTCGTGATCCCCGAGGAACGACGGGTCCGGCTCGTCGATGGACTGGAAGTGCCCGCCCGCAGTTCGGTCGTGCGGCGACTGCTCGATCTCGGCCGGGTCGAGGATGCCTCGCGGGTGCTCGGGCGGTCGCACGCCCTCGTCGGCCGCGTGGTCCGGGGTGACCAGCGGGGCCGGACGATCGGCATCCCGACCGCGAACCTCGATCTTGAAGGCGCGATGCTGCCGGGCGACGGGGTGTACGCGGGGATCGCCACACTCCCGGACGGTGTCCGACGACCGGCGGCGGTCAGCATCGGCACCAAGCCGACCTTCATCGAGACGCCCCGGGTCGCCGAGGTGCACGTCCTCGACTGGGAGGGCACGCTCGACGACTACGGCTGGCGGCTCGAGACCTCGCTCGATCGTCGGCTGCGCGGGCAGGAACGCTACGACGGGCTCGAGCCGTTTCTCGCCCAACTCGAACGAGATCTCGATCAGGTCCGCCGGGTGGCGGCGTCCATTCTTCAGTCGGAATCCGGAGCGACCACGTGAGTCAGGCCGTCGAACATCCCTGGGACGATCCGGGCTTCGTCTACGAATCGAACGCCACGCCGGCGGAGATCGCCGATCGACTCCGCACCGGCGGCGACGTCCTGATCCTCACGCATCAGAAGCCCGACGGCGACGCGCTCGGCACCGCGCTCGGCCTCCATCGCGGGCTTCGTCAGGTCGGGGTCGCAAGCCGCGTGCTGTTGTCCGGTCCGATCGACGCGAACCTGCTCTCGATGGTCCACGCGGACGATCGCGTCGATCGCGTCGAACAGGTGCCGGAGGACGAGCGACCCGTGCCGGGCGAGCCGGATCTCGTCGTGATCGTCGACACCGGGGCGTGGACGCAGCTCGATCCCTTCACCGACTGGCTGCGGCCGCGGGTCGATCGCATCATCGGCATCGACCACCACGCCCGCGGCGGGTCGGTCGCCGGCATGCGGGTGGTGGACGTGCGGTGCGCAAGCGCGACGCAGGCCCTGGTGCCGGTGCTTGACGCCCTCGACGTCGATCTCTGCGGCGACCGCATCGCCGAGGCGCTGTTCCTCGGCCTCGCGACCGACACCGGCTGGTTCCGCTTCTCAAGCGCCGGCCCCGAGGTCTATCGCCTCGCCGCCCGGCTCATGGAATGCGGCGCCGACAAGGATTCGATCTACGCCCGCATCGAACAGAACGCGACGCCGGCCAGGTTCGCGATGATCGCCCGAGCGCTCGGATCCCTGACCTACGCCGACCACGGCGCGATCGCCATGATGCGACTCGGGCTGGAAGACTTCGCGGAGACCGGGGCGAACATGGAGGAGCTCGCGGGCATCGTGAACACGCCGCTCGAGATCGGGAGCGTCCGGGCGAGCGTGCTGCTCACGCAGGCGGAACAGGGCCGGACCAAGTTGAGTTTCAGAAGCAAGCCCGGCATCGACGGCGGCTCGTTCGTGGACGTCAACGAACTCGCGGCAAGATTCGGCGGCGGCGGTCACGTCCACGCGGCGGGGGCGCGGATCGACGCGGATCTCGCCGAGGCGGTCGCCCGAGTGCAAGCGGTTCTGGCGGAGTGACGCTGCGGACCACTGACCACAAGACCACGGAGAACACGGAGGAGCACGGAGGGCCACGGAGGGAATTCAGGGTGGCAGGCTCCGGGGCGACGCTCTCCGAGCGATCATGAGGCGCTGCGGTGGTGTTCAAAGATCGCGGGGTGCACATGATCCGGGGGGCGGGACGTCGTGGCCGGACGGGCCCACGGGAACGTAGCATTCTCATCTCTGCCGCACCCCATCGGCATGCATCCATCGTCGCGAAGGGATCCGTCATGAACCAGAATTCGCTGCTCCGAACCTCGGTCCTCATGCTCGCTGCGTTGCTCCACGCGGGATGTGGCGAGACCGGCACGTCCGAGCGGACTTCGCCCGTCGCGGTGGCGACCGAGACGCGCGTGCTTGGCGTCAATGGCATGCATTGCGACGGCTGTGTGAATGCCGTCACGACGAAGGTGTCGAGGGTCGAGGGTGTCGAGTCCTGTGTCGTCAGTCTCGAAGCCGAGACTGCGACGATCATCGCCGACCCGGCTGCGTTCGCAGACGCACAGGCAGCGATCGAGAAACTCGGCTACGAGGTGACACCGGTCTCCGAGTAGATCTCGATCGATCGTCCTCCCGGAACCCGATCGAAGCGTGCAGGGTGAACGCATCGTTTTCGCCATTCAGGGTTCCCCACTCCGTGGCCCTCCGTGCTTCTCCGTGATCTCCGTGGTTCCTCGAACGCCCGGGTCTCACACCACGAGCTTGGCCGCCGGATGCTCCGCGCCGAGGATCGGTCGCGGATCCACCTGGAACCAGTCGGCGAGAATGCCCGCGTACACCGACCGGAAGTCCAGCGTGTGCTTGAGGTCGCCGCTGTCGAGGTCGACCAGCGACGGGTGGTTGCCGATGACGCCCGGTCGTGCCTTGCCGCCGATCATGAAGACCGGCGCCGCGGTGCCGTGATCGGTGCCGGCGGAGCCGTTCTCGGCGACGCGACGTCCGAACTCGCTGAAGACCATGGTCAGGACGTGATCCTGCATCCGTTGCGACTCGATGTCCTTCTGGAACGCCGCGATCGCATCGCCGACCTGTCGCATCAGGTTCGCGTGCGAGCCGAGCTGGCCGCCGTGCGTGTCGAAGCCGCCCATCGAGACGTAGTAGACGCGGGTCGGGAGTTC
>CAYZSH010000179.1:0-6032 GCA_964481025.1 uncultured Isosphaeraceae bacterium | reverse complement strand
GAAGATCAGCGGTCGGTAGTTGAAGAGCGAGCAGCGGGCGCGGTTGATCTGCTCCGGCGTGAACTGGTTCATGCACGCGTCGTCGGAGTAGTCCATGTAGTTCTCGATCGGATCGACCGAGCCGCAGGAACTGGGAGCGCCGCCCGAGCACGAGAAGTTGGGGCCGCTCTCGGCGTTGGTGTCGCAGATGAGGTCGCCGCTGGTGTAGCACGCGGCCGAACCACAACCACCCTGGAAGGTGTGGAAGAGGCCGCAGTAGTGGCCGACCTCGTGGGTCAGCGTGCGGCCGAGGTTGTACGGCGGGCCGTACGGCGCGTCGTCACCGTACGACTCCCAGAGCACCACCACGCGGTCCGCGATCGATCCGGGGAAGCCCGCTTCGCTCGGGAAGCCCGAGACGTAGCCGAGGGCGCCGCCCGCGGTGGTCGTGTAGATGTTGAGGTAGAGGTTCGGGTCCCAGGCGAGGCTGTTCCAGTACGAACCACCGTCGTTGTACCAGGTCGTGTTGTTGGAATAGGTGATGCCGTTGGTCGGGTTGCCGTCGGGATCCTCGCTGGCGAGCACGAACTCGATGTTGCCGAAGGTGCCGGGGGCGCCGGGCGTGCCCGCGAGGGCGTTGAAGTCCTCGTTGAGGATGCGGATGCCGCTGATGACCGCGGCCTCGTCGAGATATCCCTGCGTACCCGCGTCGTTCATGATGACGTGCACGACGCAGCGGACCTGAAGGGTGTCGACCGACGGGTCGTACGCGGGATTGATCGTCGTCGAGGTGTACGCGCAGTCACCGGGATCGAAGCCACGGAACTGGGCGATCGGTTCGCCGTCGTCCCCGAGCTGCGGGGTCGGGGCGTCGCACTTCGACGCCGGGTCGAACAGATCCGACGCGTGGAACGACTTCCACGAGTCGAACTTGCGACCCCGGAACTCGATGGTGCCGTCGTCATGCTGCCACGGTCGTTCGGCCTTCGGGCCGGGGACGTGTCCGGGGACCTGGGCGAGGGCGGACGCGGAGACCGCGCCGACCGTGAACAGGAGCGCCGCGCGGGCGGCGAGGTGCGTGAGCTTCATCTCTGGATGCCTCGGAAGGGGCGACGTAGAAGGGACCAACCAACGCCCTGAGCGTACCGAGAGACACCCCGCCGACCCAGTGTCGCAGGGGGACTTCCGGAGAGATCGGGCTCGAAGCAGACGCGGAGCCGGGTCCTCGGTTCCCGAGATCGAACGCGCCCGTCCGAGAACCACGTCCACCGAAGATCACCGGTTTCCCACCCCATGTCGGGTGGACCTGTGAGTTCCGTCTCGCCACCCCGGAAGTGCTCCGAGCCCGGCCTGTCGCCGGCCCCGGAGATCGACCGTTGAGCAACCACCATTCCCTCCAGCCCCCTCCCGCCGAGCGCCTCGAGACCGGCATCGTCCGGTCGCCCGAGGAACTCGACGCCGTCCAGCGATTCCGCTACCGCATCCTTCGCGATGCCGGGCGTCCGACCGACGAACCGCTTCTGGACCACGCCACCCAACGACATCGTGATCCGCTCGATGAGCACCTGCACGTCGTGTTCGTGCGGCAAGGTCCCCGCATCGTCGGCACGTTCCGATGGGGCGTGGCGTCGTGGACGGCAGGTCGCGACCGGATCGTGGATGAGATTCGTCAACGACGCCCCGATCTCGGAGATCCCGAAGGATTCCGCCTTGGTCGCAGTGATCGCATGGTGATCGATCCTTCCGGTCCGGGACGACACGCATTGTCACGGATGTCGGCCACCGCGCTCGACATCGCCTTGAACGCCGGGTGCCACACCGATCTGTGCTGGTGCGCTCCCCACCTCGTTGGCCTCTACGGGCGACTCGGCTTCACCCCGCTCGACCTTGTCCTCCACACCGAGGACGGACGCCCCCTGACGGCCATGTCGCTCGACCTGCTCGACGTCACCCGCCTCGAGCGGATGCGATCTCCCCTGCTCCGGGCCCGTCATACCAGCGCCGCCTGAGTCTTCCGCCCCCCCCAGACACCACCTCTCATCGGATCCCCGTCATGACCGCGTCCCTCACCCGATCAGTCGTCGCCGAACGAGACCTCGGCACCTACGCCTTCGGCACCTTCCAGAACAACGACGCCGAACTCGATCGACTCGTCGCCCAGGCCACGGTCGCGTGGCCGATCGAGTCGGCCCTGCTTCGACGTCACGGCGTCGCGGATCGCGGCCGGATTCTCGACCTCGCGTGCGGACCCGGCGCCGTGACCCGCGGCATCGCCGGACTCGCGCCGCAGGCGGAGATCGTCGGCGTGGATCTCAATCCCCTGCTTCTCGAGCGCGCCGAACTCGATCGTGACCCGGCCGACCGCGATCGCATCCGATTCGTCGAAGCGGACTGTCGACGCCTTCCATTCGCGGACGGGAGTTTCGACTTCGTCTACGCCCGCTTCCTCTTCCAGCACCTTCGTGATCCCGAAGCGGCGCTGCGGGAGATTCGACGCGTGCTCGCGCCCGGTGGTCGGATCCTGATCGTCGATGTCGATGATCGCGACCTTCGCACCGAGCCCGCTCTTCCGGCGTTCGACGCCTTCACGCACGCCGCCGCCGAAGCCCAGGCCGCCGCCGGCGGCGATCGCCGCATCGGGCGAAGACTGCCGGACATGCTTCGGAACGCCGGTTTCCACGATGCCGAAGGCCGGATCATTCCGCTGACGAGCGACGACATCGGATTGGACACGTGCTGGAACATCACCACGAGATTCAAGCTGGAGCTTCTTCCCGAGATGGTCCGCGACCGCGCTGCGGGGAAGATCGACGGCATGCTCGCCACCCTGAAGAAGGTCGGCGGACGCGTCATCACCGGCGTGCACGAAGTCTGCGCGAGCGCCTGATCGTCAGTCGCCGGGGCCCTCGATCGCCCGCCGCAACCACGCCTTCGCGAACGTCCAGTCGGCCCGCACCGTGCGCGGGGAGATGTCGAGGAGTCCGGCGACGACGTCGACCTCGAGTCCGAGCAGGTATCGAAGTCGCGCGACCTCGGCGACCCGAGGGTGCCGGACCGAGAGTGCTTCGAGCGCGGCCATGACCTCCTCGAGCATCGCCGGATCCGTGGCTCCCGCCTCGGCGAGTTCGCCCTCGACGATCTGGAGTGGCAGGGGACGCGCCCCACCGCCCCGCTTCTGCGACCGGCGAGCCCGGGCGTGATCGACGAGCACCCGCCGCATGGTGGTCGCGATCGCCCCGAAGAAGTGCCGCCGATTCTCGAACGCGGGCGAGCCTTCCCCGCCGTGCAGCCGCAGCCACGCCTCGTGGACGAGCACCGTCGGGGCCATGCCATCGGTCACGCGCTCGCCGCGGAGAACCGAAGCCGCCATCGACCGGACGTCGGCATGCACCAGCGACCAGAGCTGCGACGCTGCATCCCGATCCCCGGACGCGACCGCCGCCAGCAGCGCGGTCAGGCCCCGAAACGGGCCTTCGCCCGTCGAACTCGAAGAAACACTCGACATTCTCTGCCGCTCCGTCGTCCGATTCCGCCACGGGATCGGTGACGGAGAGCATCGTTGCCAGAGACGGACGAGTCAAACCAAAATCCGATCGAGAAGGAGACCGCCGATCGCGCGGTCCGGGATCTCTTCGAATCGGCCCTCGGGCTCGACGACCACGCCCGCGAACATCTGCTGCGCGCGACCGATGCGGGCGCGACGGTCGTCGCCGAGGTCCGGGCCCTGCTCGACCGGCTCGACGCCGACGAGACCCGGGATCCCGGCGAAATCGACTGGACGCGGGATCCGCGACTGGGACGGGTGATCGTCGGGCACGATCGCCGATGGCGACTACGCCGGGTGCTCGGCGAGGGCGGATCGGGACGCGTGTATGAAGGATGCCCGGTCGACCCGAGCCAGGCGGGAGAGTGCTCGGTCGCCATCAAGATCCTCGACCGACGCCGGGCGACCCCGGAGAAACTCGCCCGCTTCCGCGACGAACTTCGGGCGCTGCGATCCGTCGACCATCCGGGCGTCGTCCGCGAGATCGACGCGGATCTCGATCCCGATGGCGAGAACGTCGGCCAGACCGATCCCCAAGCCGATCCCCGACAAGATCCATGGATCGCCACCGAACTCGTCGTGGGAGCCCGCCCGATCACCGAGCACGTTCTCGATCTCCCCGAAGGGCCGGATCGCATCGACACGATCCTCGACCTGATCAAACAACTCGCAGAAGCCGTCGCCGCTGCGCATCTCGCCGGCATCATCCACCGCGACCTCAAGCCCTCGAACGTGCTGGTCGGCTCCGATGGTCGAGTCCGAGTGATCGACTTCGGCGTCGCGAGGCTGCAGGGAATGGGCCTCGACGGCCCCACGCTCTCGATCGACCGAACCCGTGAAGGGGACTTGATCGGCACCCCCGCCTACATGGCCCCCGAACAGGTCGATCCGTCCCTCGGCCCGATCTCGCCCGCCACCGACGTCTACGCCATCGGCGTCATCGCCTACCGGCTCCTCACCGACCGCCTGCCGTATGCGATCGGCGACACGTTGCTTTCCGCCGCGCAGGCGATCCGGTACGTGCCGCCGCGGGGGCTCGGAGGGACTGCTGATCCGCTCTCGGAACGCCTGACAAGACCGATCGAACGATGCCTGAAAAAGAACCCGGCCGAGCGGCCATCAGATGCTCGAAGTTTCCTCATGGAGGTCGGGGAACACTGCAGAAGCATCATCAAGTCTGAAAGACCGCCTCGAAGACCCGGCCGGTGGGCCGCCGCGGTGTTCGTGGTCACCCTGGGCGTCATCGGTACGACGCTCAGCATCCGAGGTTCCGCCGACGCCGTGTCGGAGCCAAGGAAGGAACATGAATCGGCCCCAAATGGAATTCAAGACATGACGACCCGCAGAAAGATCCTGAGCATGATCGCATTGAGTACGGCATGCGCCTCCCTCCCTGATGAAGTCATGGCACATGACTGCAACAACGATGGCATCAACGATGCGTGCCAGATCGATGATGGTTTCCTCGTCGATGCGGATGGTTCCGGAGTCCCGGACTGTTGCGAATCCGGTGAACCGTGTGCCCCTTCGTACGCGCGAGACATCCTCTCGTGTGATCCCATGCTGTATCACGGACTGGGAACTCGATCGAATCTCTCCGTGAATCAAGGTTGGCTGATGGAGGCTGGTGATGGTCTGTACGGAGGAAATGTCACCCGAAACATCGAGGGAGCCGTCATCAACGGTGACGGCGCCGTTCACTTCGATGAGGGATGGCTCTCTATTCCGACGAATCCGGTGTTTGACGCCGGAACCCTCGCGCAGATGACGATCGAGTGCTGGATACGACCGGACCTGTCGCTGACCGACTATTCCTATCCGGTGTCCAACGGACTGGACTATCAAAATGGATTCTGGGCGATGGCGGTGAGTCGACGATATCCGGAATTGGAATTGGTCAGTACCGCATTCACCTTCCGGAACAACTGCAGCGGTGTTGTCTGGAAGGAGGATGGCACACCACTGAATGAGTGGTACCACGTCGCGCTCGTGTTCGACTCCATATCACAGACTCAGAAGCTCTACGTCGATGGATCCCTCTACCTGGAAGACGAGAACCAGGCATGCCCAGGACAGAGCGACTCACCCCTCTATCTCGGACGACACGGACTCTCAAGTTTCCCGTACTGGTATCGGGGAGACATGGATGAGTTCGCCCTCTACGACCGGGAGCTCTCTGCGGAAGAGATCCGTCGTCACACACTTCGGGGCATCAATGGATTCGTGGACGAGAACGGCGATGGCGTGGACGACCTCATGGAATCGTTGACATGTCTCTCGTGCCCCGGCAACCTCACCAAGGACAACCAGGTCAACGCCGCCGACCTCGGCATTCTCCTCGCCGTCTGGGGCGACCCCGCACAGTTCCCCGCCGCCGATCTCAACAAGGACGGAAATATCGACGCGGCGGACCTCGGACTTCTGCTCGGCAACTGGGGGCTCTGTCCGGGCGAGTGATCCGAATCCTCACGACACGCCAGGAACCGATACCCGGGCCGTGTTCGAACTC
>CAYZSH010000178.1:0-6040 GCA_964481025.1 uncultured Isosphaeraceae bacterium | reverse complement strand
ATGATCACCTGCTCCGGCCGACCCGATCCCCCCGACCTCCGGTCGGGTCATGGAATCGGACCGGCATGCGACCCCACAGGGACGCGCCTGGAACGATGCCGCCCGCCCCCTGGCATCCTCCAGGGGACGAACAGCCGACTGCGGGACGGATCCCCGCACCACCACATGTGGTGCCATGGTACCGCCAGACCCCATTCCCTCGTGGTCGGATGGCGCCACGAATGCGTCGGAAAACCCATGTTTGAACACGGTTTGGGAATCAGGCTGCCGGCGGGAATCCGGACCGATCTCAGGGCAGAGAACGGTCCAGCGTCGAACCGACGAGCACCCGTCGGGTTTCGTCACCGATCCGAACGACCGCGACGTCCCCTTCGACCGAGATCAGCGTGGCGACCAGCCCGGCGCCGAGGGTCACGTCCGTTTCGGGTAACAGCGTCGCCGTTCGACCGGAGGCGGCATGACGACACCACGCTTCGACCCCCGGATCGCCCTCGATGACCCCGGTCAGCATCCAACCGGACCACGGATCTGCGGTCGGCGGTGCGGCCACGGGCGTCGGCACGGTCGGCGTCGGCCGAGCGATCGACGGCGCGTCGAGCCGGAACGGATTGGCGGCGACCAGCGCCGCGTACCGATCGATCGATCGCCGAGGCGTGACCTCCTCGACGGCCTCGGAATCGGGCGTCGCGCCCGGGACGAAGATCGTGGCCAGTCGCACCGAGACCGAAAGCCTGCGCCCCGTGCGATCGGGGTCCATCCGCACCTGCTCGATCCGCTTGACCCACGGCGCCGCGTCGAGGGCGTGCAGGAAACGCACGACCTCGGCGATCGAGCCTGAACCCGAAGCGGTCGCCCGCACCAGCACGAAGTCGGGTTCGTCGCGGAGCGCCCTTTCAGGTCCACTCCGCCGGAACGACCGGCTCGCCGGCGTCTCGACGACCGTGCCACCGAGCGTGTTCACGACCACCTCGGAGAGTCCGCTGCCCTCGACGGTCTCGACCAGACGCCGACGCAGGGCGCTGTCCACGGTCTCCAGATCGCCGCCCAGCGTGTGATCGATGATCGCGTCCGACCTCGCATCGAGTTCGGGACGCTTCTCACGCTCGTCACGCACCGAAAGCAGGACGGTTCGATAGACGTCGATCCGCTCATCGAGGGCGGCACGCTCGCCATAGAGCCGGCCCGCGCCGACGCCCCAGCCGAGACCGCCCGCGATGGCGAGCACGCCCACGACGATCCCGGGCATCACGAGTCGATGGCGATTCACTCGTCACCTCCCCGCGCTGCGCCGCCCGTGCGACGCGGTCCGCGCCGCTCCCGCGGCGGACGGTCCTCGGCCCGCTCGTTCTGCGACGGCTCCGAAGCGACATCCGTCGACGGCTCGTCGACCGCAGCCTCGACCCGCGCGGCATCCGCGTCGACCGCCGCCGCCGTCTGTTCGAAGTCGCTTCCCAACGCCGCGTCTTCGGCGTCTCCACCTGGATCGAGCGTGGCGGACCGCAACGAGAACGCGAACGGGTGCGGCAGACGCCGGCCGCCGCGCGACTCGCCTCCCGTGTTGCGGAGCACGTATCGATCGTCGCGCACGAGGTCGTCGCGCACGCCGGCCGCACGGTCGAAGCTGGCGGCCTCACCCTCGATGGCGAGCCGGATCGCGGAGGCGGTCGTGAAGGCCTTCTTCCGGTCGTCGTATTCGACGTCCCCGCCCTCGAGCACGCCGCCGAACTCGTCGAGCACCGCGCCGCCACGTCGCATGCCGGGTTCCGCGACGACGAGGAGCTGCTCGAGCCAGTCCGGGCGCACGCCGGTCCACGCCTCGAGGTGCGCCACGCGGAGGTCGTCACGCTTGAAGCGAAGGTGTTCGGTGTTGGCCGCGGAGGCCTTGCCCTGAAGTTCGGCGGCGAGATCGCTGATGCCGACGAGTTCGCGATGACCGATGGTCCAGCCCGCGCCGGCCGCGATGATCGCGAGACCGGCCATCGCCAGTCCACGCTGCCGCCAGCGAGCCGCGATGTCGGGTGCCTTTCTCGGTGATGCCAGGTCCACCGTCGCGGATGCGGGTGCCGACAGCAGCAGTCCGACCAGCGGCCAGACGCCCCGCATGTCCGCGTCGGCCTTCACACGACGGTCGCCGACGAAGCGACTCGCCTCGAGTCCGGTCGCCTCCGCGACCGCGTCGAGCGCGTTCTCCGCCTGTTCGCCACCCAGCACGAGCAACCGCGGCGACTCGACGTCGTCGTTGGAGAGTCGATAGCTGATCCAGCTTCGGCGAGCCTCGGGGACCAGTTGCTCCGCGGTCGGCGGACCGCCGTCCGGGCCCTTGATCTCGATCCCGCGCGACCAGGGCAGCGTGCCGTCGATCGCGAGCGCGAGCTCGAGCCCCTCGCCCGTGACGTCCACCACGAGCGTCGCCTCGTTCGGATCCGCCAGCCGCAACGACCCATGGCAACGAGGCGCGATGCGACCGACCACCAGCCCGGCGGCGGCGGCGATCTCCCGGATCCGGTCGACCTCGCGACGCGGCACCGCGACCGATTCCACGGTGGTGCCGGTCTCGGACCGGCCGATGACCGTGAAGTCGATGACCGCCTCGTCGGAGTCGATCGGCAGGTCCCGCTCGACCGCGATGCGGACCATGTCCGCGAGTTCGTCGGGATTCGTGGTCGGCAGATCGAGTCGCTTGAAGCTCGTGATCGATCGATCGAGCGCGAAGACCGCGAGGCCCCGGGACATGCCCGCCTCGTCCATGGCGGCGGCCAGTCGGCGTCCGACGCCGGCCGCATCCTCGCGATCGAGATCCTCGGGCAGACGCTCGAACACCGTGGCCGTCACCCGCGCGGGCCGACCCGGTCCCCCCGGACGCACCTGCGCCGCCCGCATCAGGTGGTGACCGATGTCGATGGCGAGCGAGATCCGGCGGGGCATGAGGACTCCTGCGGAACGATGGTGCGGCGACGACGTGTCGACGGCGAAGGTGAACCGATGCTACCGGCTGGAGGTTGCGGGCCGCCAACGACCTCCCGGTCCGCGGTCCCGCGGACCTTCGGCGGGCGTGACGCTCGGCTCCGAAGCCCGGGTCGGCGGCGGATCGAAGATCGAGGTCGGATCGAACAACGGCCCATCGTCGAAGAGCGGCGTCTCTTCGAAGAGCGGAGCGTCGTCGAACATCGGAGCATCATCGAAGAGCGGGGAATCATCGAAGAGCGGCGATTCGTCGAAGAGACCACCGGAAGGCGATGCCGTCGGGTCGTCCGCGAGGCCGTCCAGCGCCGGTTCCCGGATCGATCCTTCCACCGCCCGGCTCGCCTCGATGCGGGCGACGAGTTCGAGCATGGTCACGTCGCGGACCTCGACGAGTCTCGGTCGCGGTTCGCCGAGATCGATCACCAGCTCCCAGACGATCGGCGATTCAAGTGACGCCTCGAGATCGTCCGCGGGCACCAGTCCGACCGCGACGACCGCCCGCCACACGGTCGATCGGGTCGTGATGCGATCGACGACCCCGCCCCAGATCGACATCTCGACGAGTCCCTCGGCCACCGGCCAGAACCGATCGAAGCGACGCGTGTCATCGAGCGCGTCTCGTCGGGCGACGATGCCCGCGGCCAGGTCCGCGTCGATGCCTTCCACCCCCCGCAACGCCGCGGCCGACGCCGTGTTGATGTCGAGAAGTCCGTTGCGCCAACCGCCGTCGAATCCGGTGATCGCGTCGTACGCCGACCCCGGATCCGCGTCGGACATTCCCGCCGAGAGCCTCGCGATCCGCGCGCCGAGGCTGTCCGAGGTCGAGGTCTCGGACGTGGTCGGCGCCGGCGACATCGGCTCGTCGCGACGTGCGGCGCGATCGGACGACGACTCCGGCGCCTCGACGCCGAGCACCGCTCGAACCAGTCGTGCCGTCGCGTCGTCGAGGTCGCCGACCTCCGGCGACTCGTCGGCGACCCTCGCGCGCGGCGAGCCGTCGCGGCGGACATCGGGCTCGAACGCATGCACGGTGAGCACGGAGACGATCGATGTCTCCGCGGATCCGAGATCGGCGTCGAGCCGGTCCGCGATGCGCTCGCCGAGGTCCTCCTCGTCCGCATCGACCCGCGAGAGGATCCGCACGTCCTCGAGCGGACCGAGCACGCGATCGGCGCCGATCGCCGCATCGCCTTCGAGCGCCAGCAGGTCGAAGACGCTCGCGAATCGCCCGCCCGGCCGGGCATTCCGAGCCGCGATCGCGGTCTCCGCCTCGGTCCGGTCGAGCAGTCCGGTCGCGACCAGCGCGTCGGCATCGACGAGATTGAGATCGAGTCGGCCGGCCTCGGGGACCAGTCGATCGCCGTCGATGCCGATCGGCAGCAGTCTCGCGATCGCGACCCGCCCCGCCTCGCCGCCGTCGAGATCGAAGAGTTCCATCGAGTCGGGCGCGATGATCGGCAGCCCCGCCAGCGCCGCTTCCCGCTGGTCGGCAAGTTCGCTCATCAACGCCCGCGCGGCCGCCCGGGCGGCGAAGCGCGACTGCACTCTTGATTCTCCGGCGGCGATCGCGGAGACCTCGGCCCGCACCAGTTGAAGCGTGCCGACCGCGATCAGAAGAAGTCCGAGCCCGACCACGAGCACGGCCGCGAGCGCGATGCCGCGACGTGCGCCGCGTGTCCGTGGCGTCGATCGAGAACGATTCATCGCGCGGTTCCTCGCGCGACGGGCTCGGCCTCGGACGACCACGGTGCCGGATCGAGGATCGCGATCACGCGACGACGTTCGGGATACGGAATCTCGTCGTCGGCGGCCGGCATCGGCGGCGGCGCGAAGCCTTCCAGATCGTCGAAGTCATCAGCGAGGTCCGCGTCATCCTCGATCGCGTCGGACTCGACCTCCGGCATCCACGACGGCACCAGACCTTCGGGCCAGGGCGACTCCCAGATCGCGAGTTCGATCGCGGTCGGCAGACCGTCACGATCGCCGTCCCAGTCCTCTCGCCAGTCCTCGCCGTCGTGGTAGCGGAACCGGATCGCCACCAGATCCGGCGCGAGCATCGACCAGTCGGCCTCGTCGTCCCGGAGTGCCAGTCCGCCGTCGCGCCACGCCAGTTCGAGCGTCGAGCGATCGAGCAGCGGCGATCGCGACGCTCTCGGGAGAAGCCGGATCGAGGAGACGCCGCATCCGGTGATCCGCAGCGACGTCGGATCGCCCGCGATGCCGGTGCCACCGTCGATCGCGGTCAGCGTCGCGGTGGCGACGCGATCGGCGAGCAGATCGAGCGCGAGCGTCGCCCCCTCGGCACGCCGCAGACGCCGCTCGATGCGATCACGGGCGGCCGAGACGTCGCCGAGCAGGGTGACCGCGACCGCGAGCACCGCGCCGACGAGGCCGACCGCGAGCAGCGTCTCAAGCAGCGTGAATCCGCGGCGGCCGGTCGCCGTCGTGCTCATGGACCGACCTCCGCATCGACCGCGGCCGATCGCTCATCGACGAGCGTGACCAGTCGCGCGAGCTCGATCGGGTCCTCGTCGGGATCGTCGAGTCGAACGACGACCTCGACCCGGACCAGTCCGTCGAAACTCGACGGTGCCGTCTCCACCTCGACGGCGAAAGGCCACGGTGGCGGCTGGTCCTCGAATCCCGTGAGCCCGCCCTCGGGATCGACGTCCTGAAGATCGCCGATCGCATCGAGCGAGACGATGCCCGCCTCGATCTCGGCCAGCCGACTCGCCGCGAGATCGACGGCCGCCGCTCGACGGGCCGAGCGTTCCGCCGCCGCGAGTCCGTCACGGGCGCCGCCGAGTGCGAAGAGGCCGACCATGACGAGCAGCGCCAACGAGATCACGACCTCGAGCAGCAGTCCGCCGCGGCGACGCGCCGGCTGTCGACGGCACGGCGGCATCACGGTGATGTCTCCGTCGCGTCGTCCCGGGGCGGGAGAAGGTCGTCGGAAAAGACGTCACGGTCGCTCGCCTCGTCGATCTCGACCGCCTCGGTCGGCTCGGTCGGCTCGGTCGGCTCGGTCGGCTCGGCGTCGAGATCCCCGGAAGTCATCGGATCCTGCACGAACAGA
>CAYZSH010000177.1:0-6058 GCA_964481025.1 uncultured Isosphaeraceae bacterium | reverse complement strand
GTAGCTAAGTGCGGCAGGGATAACCGCTGAAAGCATCTAAGCGGGAAGCCCACCTCGAGATGAGCATTGCTTGAGACCCCCGGAAGACTACCGGGTTGATAGGCCGCACGTGCAAGCGCCGAAATGCGTTCAGCGAAGCGGTACTAACGGTCGAAGGCTTGACCGGTCCCACCACGCCCCCATCCCGGGTTGCCATCTGGCAGCTTGGTGGGAGGCGGGACCATCGAGCACTTGGATGTTCAAGGGTTCAGCCCCGAGCTGGATCCTGATCTCTGGCCTCGATACGCGACATCATGCACGACCGTCTTGGTGGGCGACAGCTCATCAAGACGCTTGTCGGTGACTATAAGGCGGGGGAAACACCTGTTCCCATCCCGAACACAGAAGTGAAGCTCCGTCTGCCGATGATACTGCTCAGCGGGAAAGTAGGTAATCGCCGACTTCATGGCCCGGCCAAGGGAAACCTTGGCCGGGCCACCTTTGTTTTTGCACCTTGAGCCGGTGGAGTTCGAGGTGAGGGCCTGTTCGTCCCGCTCGGTCTCGTTGCCCGCCGGCTCCCCCCCCGAGGATCAACACCGTCCCCGTCTTTGTCGGGTGGTCGGTTCGTGTTTCGGCAGGTGGCCGCGAGCGAGGCGCCGGTTCGCGATCGTTTCCGGATGCCAGTGTTCAGGTCGTCCGTCCGTCGGGCCTGACGCCAAGCCTCGACGTGTGCGTTGACCGCGCGTCGGTTGGGTCTCCACACGGTTCGGGTGGCTGGTCCATCGGCGCTTCGTGGAATGGATTTCGTGGTCCGAGTGAACCAGATCTGGGCGCCGTGAAGCCAGGCGTCGGCGCTGTCTGCGCTATCGGACGACCTGTGGGCCACGATCCTTTCCTCGGATTCCTGTGGGCATGCAAATGGGGCGGTACCGCGGAGCTTCCTCGCCCCGTCTCTGTCGGGTTTGGGAGACATTCCCGGAAGCGGTGGTATGATCCGACCGGTCAGTGAGTTGGAACATCCAGGACGACGAGAGACGGGGGACACCGTGCCGCAGAACAAGATCTACGTCGGGAACATCGCGTACGCCGCCAAGGTCGAGGAGCTCAGGGTGTTGTTCGAGCCCTACGGCGAGATCGAGGACATTGCTCTGGCGACCGATAAGGAGTCGGGGAAGTTCCGCGGCTTCGCGATCGTGATGATGCCGAACTCGGACGATGCGGCTCGGGCCATCGCTGGCGTGGACGGGCACCGACTGCGGGGGCGGCGGTTGGTCGTGAACGAGGCGGTCAAGAAGAACAAGCTCGCCAAGCAGGCCACGGAGTCTGCCAGCGCGGGTTCAAGAGGTGTGGGAGGCGGCGGACTCGCTCGGCGAGTTCGCGCGTCGAGTGCGAGTCGTCCTCGTCGTGGAGGTCGCAATCCGCGACGGGGGTGAGTCGGACTCAGTTGGACGATCGATGCTTCAGGGGCCGCGGGGCCCGGCAACACGAAAGACCCCCGGGGCGGTGGAAGGCGGGGAGACCCATGCCGTATCTGGAAGTTCGGACACAGGAAGGGCCGGAGACGATCACCCTTGAGACCGCGCCGGTCACGATCGGTCGGCACCCATCCAACCTGATGAGGTTGGAGGACAAGCTCTTGAGCCGCCGGCACTGCGTCGTGGAACGGCTCGGTGATACCTGGCGGATCCGCGACCTCGGAAGCCGCAATGGCATTCGAGTGAATGGACAACGGTGTGCCGTCGCCGATCTTGCCCCCGGCGATGAGATCAGACTCGGCAACATCAAGATCCGCTTCCTCGATGCGGAGCTGCACTCCCTTGGCGATGGCTGGCCGGGAATCGCCGAACGATTCGGTGCATCACGCGGGCTCGAGATCGATCTCGGACAGATCGTCTCCGAAGCACGCCCTGACTTCGCCTCTCGCATTCGCGGTCTCTGCGAAGTCGCCCCCCGTCGAACGCCGTCATTCGGTGGTCTGGAGTTCCGTCCACTCAACGGACCGATCGCGGATACCGACGAAGAGGCGACCCTCGTTCGACTGATCACGCTCGCGGCGCTTCGATTCGGTGCGGTGGGTTACCTCATCTCGTGTGACGAGTCCAGCGCCGAGGTTCGCCTCCGGCTCGACGGTCGCACGATTCCCGTGGCGAACATCGACGCGGATACGGGGATGCGGCTCATTCGATGCCTCGCTCGCTGGGCGGGAACACCCGGCACGGGTGGCTCCGGCTCGGTGACCTGTGACATCGACGGAGAGCCGATCGTCTGTGGCATCGAGCTCAAGCGAACCGGCGCGATGTGGACGATGGTGTTCGACCTGCCGCCGACCGATTCGGGGTGGGAGCGGTATTCCGATCTCGGGATGCCGCCGTTGGTTCAGTCCCGAACCCATGCGTCGATCACCCGTCAATCCGGTCTGGTCGTGGTTGCCAGCCCGCCTCGCGGCGGCGTCGGAACCACGCTTTCGGTCCTGAGACGGGAGTGCGAGCGGGCCACGCCCTGGAGACGGATCGTGGTCGCCAGCGGTCAGGGCGCGAGTCAGGCCGACGAGATGCGCGAGCTGCTTGCCGGGGATCCGGATGTGCTCGTGCTCGGGCGACTCACGGATCCGGTGGCGGCACGACTCGCGTGCGAAGCCGCCATGTCGCGGCACCTCGTGATGGTCGGCGTGACGGCGAAGGACTCGGTCTCCGCGTTGCTGAGGATGCTCGAACTCGGCGTGTCCAGCACGCTCCTCGGTGACGCCGTCCACACGATTCTCGCGCAGCGGCTCATTCGCCTGTTGTGCATCCGGTGCCGACACACCGTGGCGGCCACGACCTCACAGGCGCTCGCGATGGGCAAGTCGCTGGAGGGCGTTCCCGGGATCAACTCCGCGCAGGGATGTCCGGGGTGTCTCGAGACCGGGTTCATCGGGCGTCGGGCCCTCTTCGAACTGCTCGAGATGAACAACACGATCCGGGACATCCTGCTCACCGGACCAACCATCGGTGCGATTCGCGACACGTTGACCGGATCCGGGCATCGATCACTGCGCAAGGCCGGACTGGAACTCGTGGCGATGGGGGAGACGTCTTTCGACGAGATCGACCGCGTGCTCCCCGAGGACGGTTCGTGACGGAGGATCCGTTCGCCATCCTCGGGCTGGAGGCTCGCTATTCGATCGACGCCGGCAGCGTTCGACGACGGCTCGTGACCGAGGCTGCCCGCCGCCATCCGGACCGGGCGCCGGATCCGGTGACCGCGTCCGCGTGGTCCGAGGAACTCGCTCGCATGCATGAGGCGGCTCGATGCGTGCTCGACGACCTTGATCGCGCCGAATCGCTGCTCTCGCTTCGCGGTGGTCCCGGACCGAGCGAGGATCGAAGTCTTCCCGAAGGGTTCCTCGAGTCGATTCTCGCGATCCGGATGGAACTCGAGGACGTGATCGCCGCGGGCGATGTGAACGGACGTGAGGCGATCGAAGCCTGGGGGCGCGACGAATGGGCGGCCCGGAAGGATGCGGTCCAACGACTTCTCGACGGACCTCGGGGCGAGACGCCCGAGACCCTGACCGAGGTCCGCCGCGAGCTCAATCGCTGGCGGTACTCCCAGAGGATGCTCGAACAGCTTGAACACGGCAGTGGGGTGGGGGAACGCTGATCAGTGCCGCCGCTCGATTCGGTCGACTATGCCCTGCTGATCTCGATGATTCCGCTCCTCGCGCTGAGCGGACTGTTTTCTGCCGGTGAGACCGTGCTCTTCGGTCTCGATGTCGACGAGCGTGGCGCCATCCGCCGCCGCGGCGGCCTGCTGGCGGCCTCGGTCGAGTCGCTGCTTCGGGAACCTCGCCTGCTGCTGGTCTCGATCCTGCTCTGCAACATGACGGTGAACACCGTCTACATGACGATCGGATCGCTGCTCGTCCTGCGTCATGGTGACGTGCCGCTGGCAGGCGTTCTCTTCGGCGTCGGGACGCTCGCACTCATCATCGTCTTCGGCGAGGTCGTTCCGAAACTGGCGGGTCAGGCCCATCGCACCGGCGCTGCACGGATTCTGGCGCCGCCGATTGCGATCATCCACCGCTTCCTGCTTCCGCTCGATCGGGCGATCGGTCGATTCGTGGTGGAACCGCTTCATCGGCTGCTCGGGCCGTCGCCGAGATCCCATCTGGATCCCGATGAACTCGATGCCCTCGTCGACCTTTCGGTCCGGCAGGGTGCGATCGATCGCGACGAGGAGACGCTGCTTCGCGAGGTGCTCGCGCTGCGATCACTCCGAGTCCGGGACATCATGACACCGCGGGTCTCGATTCGATCGGTGGCGGCCGCGGATCCACCCGATCGCATCCGAGCCGAGATCGAGGAGACCGGGCTCGGAAGACTGCCGGTGCGGGGCGAGGACATCGACGACATCGTCGGCATCCTCCCGTGTCGAAGATTCCTCCTCGATGGGCCCGAGTCCGCTGACGCCGCGAGGATCCGCGGCATGTGCCGACCCGTCGCCTTCGTTCCCGAAGTCGCGTCCGTGGAGCAACTGCTGTCGCGATTCCGCGCCGAGGGATCGACCATCGCGATCGTCGTGGACGAGTTCGGAGGAACCGCCGGACTGGTCACCATCGAGGACGTTGCGGAGGAACTCGTCGGAGAGATCGCGGGGGAAGGGGACGAGGAGATCCCCGCCCCGGAACGCCTTGGAGACGCGCGGTGGCGGGTCAGCGGACGCATGTCGCTGCACGACTGGCGAGCCGCGTTCGGTCCCGCGCTCGACGATCACCGCATCTCGACCGTGGGCGGACTGTTCCTCGCGCAACTCGGTCGTCTCGCTCGCCCCGGTGACGAGATTCGAATCGCCAACGTCCGGCTGGTGGCGGTGCGGGTCGATGCGGGCCGCGTCGATTCGGCGGTCGTGGACCTCGTGGAGGACGCCTCGTGAGTGCGCTGGGGTCGATCGCGATCGCCGCGAGCGGCGTCGTCGCCAGCGCGCTGTGCAGCGGACTGGAGACCGGTCTCTACGTGGTGAATCGGGTTCGGCTCGCGGTCCGGGCCGGCCGCGGAGAACGACGGGCGATTCGGCTCGAGCGCGAACTCGAACGTCCCGATCGGCTGCTCGCGACCCTGCTCATCGCCAACAACGCGGCGAACTACGCGGGGAGTCTGGGGGTGGCGGCGGTGATCGAGACGCTCGTGACACCGATCTGGGCGATCGTGGTGCTCAACACACTGCTGGTCGTGCCCATTCTGTTCGTCCTCGGTGAGACGGTGCCGAAGGATCTCTTCCGCACCCGGGCGGATCATTGGATGCCCCGATTCGCCGCCTTGCTCGAGGTGGCTCGAAGATCGTTGACCGTCGTGGGGTTGGTTCCGCTCTTCTCGGTGATCTCCGATCTGGTGCGATGGCTGGTCGGCGAGCAGTCCGTGGACGCCGGGTCACCGCGGGCGAGGGTCACGCGGTTCATTCGCGAAAGCCATGCGTCCGGCTCGCTCTCCGAGGCCCAGCTGGATCTGGCCGATCGGGCGATGGCGATGCGTCGTCGAACCGTGTCGGGCGAGATGACGCCCTGGCGGCAGGTCGCGACGGTCTCGCTGGACGAGAGCGTGGTCGATGGCCGGGCCGTGGCGAGGCGAACGCTTCGATCAAGGCTCCCGGTCGTCGATCGAGGACGGGTGGTCGGATTGGTCGAGGTTCAGGAGCTGCTCCTCAACGGCGGCGAGCTCGCCGCGGCGACTGACCGATCGGTTCCGAGATTCGTCCCGACGACGCCCGCATTCGCGGCCCTGGAGTCACTCCGGCGCCAGCGTCGTCCCATGGGCATCGTCGAGGACGCTTCCGGCCGACCACTTGGCGTGGTCACGCTGAAGGACCTCGTCGAGCCGCTTCTGGGCGATCTCCGGGCGTGGTGAGATGGCTCTTGCCGTCGCGGTCGTTTCCGCTACAATCCCGCGTCCGGCACAGCCGACTGTTCCGGGCTCGTAGCTCAGCTGGTTAGAGCGCACCCCTGATAAGGGTGAGGTCGGAGGTTCGAGTCCCCCCGGGCCCATTACCGCCCCGCATCTGCGGGGCGGTTGGCTTTTTGTTGGAGCGCGGCGGAGGCCCCGCA
>CAYZSH010000176.1:2347-6109 GCA_964481025.1 uncultured Isosphaeraceae bacterium | reverse complement strand
GAGCGCATCGGTTGCCGACTCACCGAGAACTGGCAGATCGATCCCGAGCAGTCCACGAGTGCACTGATCATGCATCACCCCGACGCGGTGTACTTCGCGGTCTGATCAGGATCCGTCGCGATCTGAATCGGATTCACACGTTCCGGCGGCGCGGAATCCGGATCGCGGGGTATATGATGCCCGCGTACCGGGAACCCGATCACCCATGCGCTCCGACAAGATCCGTGTCCTGCTGGTCGACGACCAGCCGATCGTCGTGGAAGGCATCCGCCGGATGCTCGCCGATCACGACGACATCGCCTTCGACTTCGTCACCGACTCATCCGCGGTGGTCGAGATCGCGCGATCGCTGCGGCCGGACGTGATCCTCCAGGATCTCGTGATGCCGGGCGTCGATGGGTTCGACCTTCTCGCCACGTATCGACGCACCGCGGGGCTCGCGGAGGTGCCGGTCATCATGCTCTCCAGTCGTGAGGAGGGCGAGACGAAGGCTGAGGCGTTCGCACGCGGCGCCGACGACTATCTCGTCAAGATGCCTGAGAAGGTCGAGCTCCTCGCCCGCATCCGCATGCAGGGCGATCGACGTCGGATCGGCATCGAGCAGCGGCTCGCGCGACGGCGACTCGAGGAGTCGCACAAGGAGATCGCACACCTCAACGCGCGGCTCGAGGCCGACAACCGCGGCCTGGAGACCTCGCTTCGCCGAGACCGGGCGCGGCTCGATGCGATCACCGTGCTCGGGCCCGAGCTCAACCGCATTCAGGACTTCGATCGCCTCATGGATCGGATCCTCACCGAGGCGAGGCGGTCGTGCGAGGCCGAGGCGGGGGCGGTCTTCACGATCGACGGCGATTCGCTCGAGTGCCGGCACATCCAGAACGATGCTCTCGCTGGTCGACGCAGTCAGGTCTTCGCGCAACGGATCGTCCGGCCCCGAACGCTCGGCACCGTCGCGGGCACCACGGCGATCATGGGCAAGGCGTTCCGGATCGATGATGCGTACGCCATCCCGCCCGAGCTCGGCGTCGAGTTCGACAAGGGCCGCGACCTCGACGCGGGATATCGCACACGCGCGCTCCTGAGTCTGCCGCTGGCGAACATCGACGGCGAGATCCGTGGCGTTCTGCAGCTCGCCAATCCCGGCGGCGAGGACGCTGGACGTACGTTCACGGACGAGGATCAGAAGGTCGTCGAGCACGTCGCGGCATTGGCCGCGATGGCGATCGAACGCACCGCGATGACCAAGGCGCTCGTCATGCGGATGATCGCGATGGCCGAGGTGCGTGATCCGACCGAGACCGGGGCGCACGTCCAGCGGGTCAGCGGCTACTCCAAGATCCTGTACGAAGGCTGGGCCCGTCGGCACGACGTGCCCGAGCGTGAGTTCGAGACGTCGCTCGACCGGTTGTCGACCGCCGCGATGCTGCACGACGTCGGCAAGGTCGGCATCCCCGACGCGATCCTCAAGAAGCCGGGAAAGCTCGACGATCGCGAGTTCGCAGTCATGCAACGTCACACCGTGATCGGCGCCCGGCTCTTCCAGGGACTCCGCACCGACTTCGACGAAGTCGCCCGAGAGGTCGCGCTGCATCATCACGAACGATGGGACGGCGGCGGATATCCCGGGCCGCTCGAGATCGAGGCGGATCTCGGGGAGGCGGTCGAGCCGGTGCGACGGGGACTCGCAGGCACCGACATCCCGCTCTTCGCGCGGATCGTCGGACTGGCGGACGTCTTCGATGCGCTCTCGTCGCGGCGGTCGTACAAGGAGCCGTGGAGCGAGGAGCAGGTCGTGCGGACGCTGCGCGAGGAGGCGGGGCGACACTTCGACCCGGAGCTCGTCGACATCGCCCTCGAGCATCTCGACCGCCTGCGGGAGGTGCGAGATCGCTGGGGGGGTGAACACCCGTCGAACCCCGGAGCCCGGGGCTCGTAGGACGTCGGTCAACTCCCCGGAGGCCACCTCATGTCCGACGAGCAACACGCCGACGGCCGCGAGCCGTTCGAGTCGAACGATCATGACTCCCTGCACCAGGATCTTCCCTTCGGCATGGCCGGGGTGACGTCCATGCTGGAGCGACTGCGGGCCGGTGTCGAAGGTCGAGAGCAGGGCGCGTCGTACGGATGGACGCACGGCCGCGCCCGCGCCGTCGCGGACTACCTGATCTCGCTCCACCCCGAATACTGGATGAGCGGCGAGGAACTCGCGTACTGCCGGAGAGTCGCGGCGAACTGAGTCGATCAGGGCGCCGACTCGGTCGAGAGCATCGGTGGGTTCTCCCGCCACGCCTCGAGTCGCGCGAGCGCCGCCTCCGCCTCGCCCCGAAGGGTGTCGAAGCCCTGCCGCATGGCCCGCACCGAGTCGAGCCGCTGGGCCGACACCGACAGCGCGAACGCCAGTCGCTCGATATCCGACGGATCCGGCTCGACGCCCGCGATCTCGCCGCGCAGCGTCGCCGCGCGATCCACGAGTTCATCGACGGTCTCCGCGATCTCGATGACACCGCGCCAGCGACGGATCGAGTCGTCGCAGAATCGTGTCCAGAACGGCATCGATTCGGGGGCGAGACTCCAGGCACCATCGGCATGCACCATCGGCAGTCGTCCGGCTCGTCGCGGATCGGACGGATCCGACAGCCGCGCTCTCGCCATCGTCCACGGCATCCCCTGTGCGAGCGTGCCCGCACCGTCGAGCGCGGAGAACATCGAGTCGATGCGACTGCCGAGCGTCGCGCGGGCAGCGGCGCGGTCGTCGGCATTGGACGCGACGAGGGCCGCCCCCGCATCGCCGAACGACGTGCACGTCTCGACGCCGAGCGCCTCGGCGAGCGGTTCGAGACCCTCGACCGCGAAGCCCGCCAGTTCGGTCGTCACGAGTTGCGTCGCGGTGATTCCCGGCCCGAGGTCCGCGGTCGGCACGATCATCGCGTCACCCATGGCCGGCGTTGGGCGCATCATCGGCACGAGTCCGAGGCCGGCGACGCCGCCGGTCGCGCCGGGAAGTTCGCTGGTGTCCGCGACGAGAAGATCGCGGGTCGGATCAAGGATCGCGTCGGCGAGCGTGCGGCGGTTCTTCCGCGTGGCGTCCGAGAGCGTGCCGGGCGTCAGACGGTGGCACGCCGCGCGGGTCGCCGCGAGCGTCGCGCTCAGGGCGTCGGCGTCGTTGGCGCGGGCGGGAAGCGACTGGAGTGCCACGCGATCTCGGCCGAGCGTCGTCACCATCCGTTCGCCCCGTTCGTCGCGACCCTCGACGTCGGTCTCCTCCAGCACGATCCACCGCTCGCACGCGAAGAGAATCGGCAGGGCGGCGCCACCGACCCGGCGGACGACCGCGATCGTCTCGAGATCGTCCGCCGCCGCCGAGATCAGGCCCGCGATCGAGACTGCGTCGTCGAGGTCGCCGGTGCGGGCATCGATGTCGAAGACCACCCCTCCAAGGCCCTCGGCGCGGGCGAGGGCGATCGCTTGCCCGACACCTTCCGCCGTCTGATCGGCGCCGACCGTGCCCCTGATCGGAATGCCGAGGAAATCAAAGTCCTCGGCCGCCGCTGCGGTCGGTCGGACGAGGCCCGCACACGCCAGCGTGAGGGCGATCGGATGAACGAGTCGGACGAATCGGCGCATGGACGAGTTCCTTGGCGGTTCTCAGCGTGGTTCGCGGAACCGGAGGGGGCGTGGGGCATCATCGTAAGCCCCGGTACACTTCCGGGTCTCCCGGGAGGACGGTGACCGGATCGGACGGGGTGGTCCATTCGATCCGAC
>CAYZSH010000176.1:0-2247 GCA_964481025.1 uncultured Isosphaeraceae bacterium | reverse complement strand
GGGTCTCCCGGGAGGACGGTGACCGGATCGGACGGGGTGGTCCATTCGATCCGACACCACTCACGCATGTTGGACGGTGCCGCAGACGCGCGACGGTCGAGTCGGTGCCACTATTGGAATCAGGTGTTCGGATGCCCAGGCACGAGAGCGATGGACGAGCGAGTTTCCGGCGGCGCAAGCGATCCCGCATGCACGCCGAGGCCGAGGCTGAAGGCGTGCAGTTGTCCGACATCGCCGAGCACCCGATGCTCGTCGCGGGTCGACCCGAGATCGTGACCGAGGAGTCGGCGCTCGCCGACGTCGTCGCCGCGATTCGGGAGGCAGGCAGCTTCGCGTACGACACCGAATTCATCGGCGAGGAGACGTTCCATCCGCGGATCTGTCTCGTGCAGGTCGCGACGAGGGACATGCTCGCCCTGATCGATCCCGTCGAGATCCCGGATCTCGGCCCGATCTTCGAGCTCGTCGCGGATCCCGCGATCGAGACGCTCGTTCACGATGGGGCGCAGGACCTCGAGCCGGTCCGCCGGGTCTTCGGCGGCGAGCCGCAGGGCATCGTCGACACGCAGGTCTGTGCAGCGTTTCTCGACATGCCGTGGCCGAGTTCGCTGGCGAAGGTCGTCGATCGGTTCACCGGGCACACCCTCACGAAGGGCCACACCTTCACCGACTGGGACGCGCGGCCGCTCACCGAGCGACAGGTCCGCTACGCCGCCGACGACGTCCGCTTCCTGCCGCTCGCCTGGAACAACATCCGCGAAGGACTTGAAGCGACCGGGCGACTCGACTGGGCGATGCGCGAGTGCGACGAGTCGCGTCGTCGACACGTCGGCCAGTTCGATGCCGAGAAGCAGATCCGTCGCATCGTCAAGGGCTCGCGTCTCAAGGCGAAGACCGCGACGGTGCTGCGGGCGCTGGTCGAACTGCGACACGAGATCGCCCGCGAGGAGGATCTGCCGCATCGCGTCGCGATGAGCGACGAGGCGGTGAACGATCTCTCGCGAAGCCTGCCCGCCGACGCCGCCGCAGTGGCCGCGTGTCGGAACGTCGGACGGCGACTCGCCGCCGAGCACGGCGACCGCATCGCCACCGCGATCCGCGAGGCGCTCGAGGGGCCGTCACGACCGCTCGAGTCCACGAAGTCGCGCGAGGAGACCGCCGAGGACCGGATGCGGGTGGACGCCATCTGGTCGGCGATGAGCCTGCGAGCGCTGGCGGACCACATCGCCCCGACCATCCTGACCAGCCGCAGCGATCTCGCGGCGTGGTACATGGACCGTCAGGCGGGGGCGACCACCGACCCGCTCTTCCCGACCGACTCCTGGCGACACGACGCCGCGGGCGCCTGGCTCGAAGCGTTCCTCAAGGGCGAAGCGCGACTCGACCTCGGCTGGAAGGACGGCCGACTGGTGCGTGAAGCGGATTGAGCGGGTCAGCCCTCGTCAAGGGCTTCCGCTTCAGTCAGCGTCACCGCCTTCTTCGAGTCGCTCCGCGTCCGCCAGGTCCTGGGTACGGCCGGTCGCTCGCTTGTTTCGGATCAGCATCGCGCGCGAGATGAATCGAGTGGGCACGTCGCCATATCTGCCCGCCTCCGCCGAAGCGTCGGCGTCATCCCACGTCACGCCATCGATCGAGGTCAGAAGATCGATTCGGGCTGGTGGGTATCCAAGCTGAATGACTCGGGCAGGCGCGGTGAGGTCATGTTCCTCGATGGCCAGCGAGCCGAACCCGAATGCGGCGAGTGCGGCGAGAACCCGTCGCGCATTCTCGGGAGTGGCGTGGATCAGGACATCGAGATCGCCGGTGTAGCGGGGCATCCCATGGTGGGCGAGGGACACGCCGCCGACGACGATGTACTCAGCCTTGGCCGAGTTCAACGACTCGAGCCACTCGAGCCAGTCTGGGTTGGGGGCCGTCATGCTCGAATCGAATCCGGTCGAGCGCGGCCATTCGCTCTTCGGGGGGGCGGGACATCCAGTAGCGACGATCGCGGGACGCGGCGTCCGGGTCGTGAAGATCGACGACCCGGATCGGCCAGTCGCGGCGTCGTTGGCGATCGTGCTCGGTCATACCGGAATGATATCGCCGGGAACCACCATCTCCGAGGGCGGCGAGGGAGTCCGAAGCCCTGACGACACCGCCCCGACATCGAGGATGCCGGGGCGGTGGTGTGTCAGGCACGCGCGGAGGGACTCGAACCCCCAACCCTCGGTTCCGAAGACCGATGCTCTATCCATTGAGCTACGC
>CAYZSH010000175.1:0-6116 GCA_964481025.1 uncultured Isosphaeraceae bacterium | reverse complement strand
CCGAAGTTCTCGTGCACCCAGTTGCCGCTGCCGCCGTTCGTGCAGCGGTAGTACTTCGCCGTCGACGTGTCGTAGACGAGCATGCCCGTCTTGCGGCGGTCGGCGACGACCTTCGCGTTGATCTGCGCATCCGTCGCGGTGCCGGAGCCCGCCGTCGCGATCGAGACGAACCCGCCCTTGCCGTAGGCGTCCTCGTGCGTGGGATAGGAGTCGGTCGTCGCGGTCGGCGCGATCGGGGCGATGACGGTCTGCGTTCCGGCGATCGGCATGGTGCGTCCCTCCGGTCAGGAGATCTGAAGCGTGATGGTCTGGCCGCCGGCGTAGGTGAACGGGCTGCGCCACAGGCGGTAGGTCTTCGCCGCCGACTGCCCGCCGACGTTGCCGCCCGTGCCCGTCTCGTAGAGGTCGCCCTCGGCGAGGTCGGTCACCTCGACGAAGCCCACCTGTCCCGAACCCACGAGCGTGAACGTCGGCGTCCAGCCGAACGCGTCGGTGATCGAGCCGGGCGAGCCGTCGGGCGAGCAGGAGTGCAGGAAGTAGAGGTACCAGTTCGAGCCCGACGGCAGCGTCCACGACTTCGTGAACGCGGTCGTCGGCGTCTGGACCACGTCGTTGAACTGCGAGCCCGAGCCGGTGACGACGGTCGAGTTGGGCAGGCTGAGCGAGGAGTACTGCGTCGTCGCGACGAAGCCGCGGACCCGCCAGCCGAAGTTGAAGTAGCGGGCCTCCGCGTCGGCGGAGAAGCCCGACCCCTGTGCGGGGTCCATCGTCACCGTGACGGCGGCTCGGCGGTCGGCGATGTTGCCGATCGAGAAGTTCGCCGGCGTCGGGATCGACTGCGACCACGAGAGCGATCCGCTCGCGGCGGTGGCGCCGTCGACGGCGTTCAGCGGACTCGCGAAGTTGGTCGTCGAGCCGAGGTAGGTCACCGACGCGCGGTCGATGAGCACCTCGTTGCCGCCCGAGCCCTTCGCGACCGAGATCGTGTGCGGGCCGGTGAACGTGTCGCCGGCCTCGACGGAGGCGTTGTTCGAGTAGGTCGACGCGACTGCGGTGAGGCTCGACGTCGGCGAGTACGTCGCCGCGTCCTGATAGTCGATGACGACCTGCCCGGTCTGGTAGTCGGCGTTGACGAGGATGCGACCGCTGGCGCCGCCCTCGAACCGGAACGGTCCGATGAGCACGTCGCCCGAGTTGGCGTGCGCGCCCGCCGAGGAGTCCGCGACCCACAGCCGCTCGGGCCGGCCGTCGCCGGCGTTCGCGGTCGAGTAGTGGATCTCGTGGTCCTCGAGCGTGGTCGCGCCCGCCCGCTGCACGTCGGTGCCGCGCCTGACCTTGATCTTGTTCGCCATCAGTAGGAGCCTCCGTCGATGACGTCGGCGGGCACCCAGGTGCCGCCGTCGAATGCGAGGAACTGCCCGCGCGAGGGCGATGCCGCCGCCACGTCGAGCAGGTCGTCGATGTACTGGTCGGTCGCCGTGCCGGGCGGACCCGCCGGTCCCGCGGGCCCGGTCGGTCCCGCCACGCCTTGAGGGCCCGGTGATCGCACGACCACGCGTCGCACGAGCGGGCGGACCACGAGCGTCCTCATCGCGTCACCTCCGGCTCGATGTCCGCGCAGCCGTGAAGCAGACGTTCGACTTCACCGCCCGGTCCCTCGACCTCGAGGTCGTAGACCGCTTCGAGCGGGGCGGGCAGCGACGCCGTGGCCGATGCGGGAATCTCGATCGCGACGACGCCGGCGGGGCCGTCGATGACGACACCCTCGCCCGGGAGGCTCGAGAGCGACACGAGCGACGCGTCGGAGGCGTGGTCCTCGCGGACCTGCATGCGTGCGGTCCAGCCGGTCAGGTCGATCGGGCTTCCCGACTCGTCCTCCCAGCCGACCTCGAGACGCCACGTCGCGCCCTGCTCGATCGTGATGTTGTGTCGCCTACTCGTCGCCATCGACCGGTCCGCAGTACCAGCCCTCGGGAAGCCGCACGCTGTTCCGCGAGAGCACCCAGTCCGTCCCGTCCCACACGTAGACGCGTCCTCTGACGTCAGGCCCGATCCGAACGATTCCCGAGTGCTCGCCGACGACCACCCGGGGCCCGCCGCACGCGGTCGCGGAAGCGATCGCCGCCGGGAGGATCAGCCACCGCATCGCGAAGCGTCGAAGGCCTCGACCACGCGGCGACGAGGAGCGGCACGATCGCGCGGAGGATCGCGTGCACGATCTCACCGATCACGCCCCGGGCTTCTTGAGCGCGAGTCTCGCGCCGGTGTAGCCCAGTGCCGACAGGCCCGCGACCGCGAGTCCCGCGATGCGTTCCCACACGCTCTCGGCGGGAAGAGCGCCCGAGGCGATGACCGTGCCCACGGCGACCGCCGCGAACGAGAGCCAGAACTCCGTCGTGCGCCACCCGGGCTTGGGCGGCTCAACTCCGCTTGACTTGACGCTTGCCACGCGCGTTCTCCTTCCTGCTCGAAGCCGGGCCGAGGCGGACCCCCGACACCGACACGTAGTGCTTGGGACGCGGGCCCCACGCGTAGAGGAGCCCGGTCGAACGGCACTGGTGGACCGGCCGTCCCTCGCGGTCGGTCCCGACCACGGGATCGCCCGTCACGCTCAGTACCCGACCGTCGAACGGTTCGACGCCACGGCGCCCGCGGTGGGCACCGGCGTGTTGCCGAGGTTCTCGGGAAGGTCGATCGCGTCGCCGGCGAGGTTCAGAAGCGCCCTGCACGACTCGACCACCTGCGTGAAGCGGGACACGTCGAAGCGGTTGACGCCCGAGGACAGGTCCGCCGACTGGCTCTCGCTCATGTCGATCCACAGTGCCTTGAGTCTGCGGATGATGTCCTTCACGTCCTGGTTCTCGACGCCCTCGATCTGCTGGTCGTTGGGGAAGCTCTTGAGGAGCGAGAAGCCCACGTTGTGGATCTTGGGCAGGTCCAGCGGCGCCTGCGACACCGCGGCCACGAACGTCTCGAGACGATCGAGGTACGAGGCCAGTCGCGCGCGGTCGGACTGCAGGAACAGTCCGCCGTTGAAGGCGCTCTGGGAGTGGATGAGCTCGTTGGCGAACATCGTCACGCGGTCGCAGAGACCGGCGATGTCCATGTTGCTGACCTGGTTCACTGGCATGGCGTTCCTCCGGAAGGGTTCAGTTGCAGAAGACCTCGCGAAGCACCGTGACGTCGGCCTCGACGACCTCGGTGCGTCGCCTCAGATACGGGTGGAAGCGTTCGATGCCGACCGGTCCGCTTCGACGCGGATCGCGGTGGCAGTTGACGAGCAGCGCCGCCAGAAGCGACGCGACGTCCCAGTTGGAGGACTGCCGGCCCTCGGCCATCAGGCAGAGTTCCCGGAAGGTGAAGGGGCCGGGATCGACGCCGGCGACGCCGGCGACTCTGAAGAGCTGCCGCCAGAGTTCGTCGGTTCCGGCTCCGTGATCGCACGCTCGAGTTCCTCGACCACTCGCGGAAGACTCGCCTCCAGCAGGTCGAGGCGCTTCTCCGTCGCGGCCCACGTCCGATCGAGCACCACCCGCAGGGCCGCGCGTTCGCGGTGGTTCGGGGAGAAATCCACGAGTTCCGCGAGCAGCGCCCTCGCCGCAACCTCGATGCAGTCGCCCGCGAGCGAGGCGAGGAACGACTCCTCGTCGATGCCCGCGTGGTCTGCCTGAGGCTTGACGATCGCCCAGAGCGCGTCGCAGACGAGCACGGGGTCGCGCTCGATGCCGGACATCGTGCCCTTCAGGTCGAGCATGTCGACGCCCGCGAGCGAACGCGCCCGCTTCACGGCGGCCACGTCGACCGAGACGGTCCACGTCCTGCCCGCGTTGTCCTTGAAGATCCGCATCAGACTCCGCTGCCCGAGGCGTTCACGGTGCCGCCGATCCACGCCGGCGCACGGGTCGAGTAGGTCGGCTTGGCGGTGACCGAAGCGGTGATGGCCTCTTCGAGCGGCTCGCTTCGCGAGAAGCTCGTCACGACGAAGTCGGCATCGAGGCCCTGGCCGTTCGGCCCGTCGAGGATCGCAAGCGCGATCGGCTCCGACGAGAACCACGCGTTCCGGATCGCCGTGAAGCCCGGATCGTCGGTGTCCCACACCATCTCGAACTCGACCGAGCCGTCCTTGAGAGTCGCGGCGGTCGCCCGCCAGCCCTGGTTCGCCCGCGTGGTCACGTCGGCCTCGCCGGTCTCGAGCGACAGCGTCACGTTCCGGACGTTGCCGAGCACGCTCTGCGCGGTCGATCCCGCCGCCCCGTATCGGAGGACGGCCTTCATTCCGAGCTTCACTGCCATGACGGGCTCTCCGGACGATGGATGCGGTAGACGACGCGGACGACGCCGGTGAACTGACGCAGCGAGTCGAGGTGTTCCTGCGACACGAGCGGCGAGATCTCGACGGAGAAGACCTCCGCATCGGGTACCGACACGAGGGCGATGGACGGAAGCAGAGAAGCGATCGCTTCGACGAGACCGGCCAGTTCATCGATCTCGCGGTCCGGCTCCGACGCGCGAAGCGCCTTCTGGACGCCGACGGCGATCTCGTGCGACTCGCTCCACATGCCTCTCGCGACACGCGCGAGCGTCGCCGAGAGCGGCGCCACGGTGAGCGTCGCGCGGTCGAGGTCGTCGCGGTCCGATCGAGGCAGGTACGAACGACGCACCCTGCACACGAGGGGCAGGGATGCCTGCTCGAGCGCGTCGGCGAGGTCCGCGGCGATCTCGGCGGCCCGGCTCGTCAAGAGTCGACTCGCTTGGAGTGGATCCGGATCGAGATCCCGTCCGGGTCTGCGTTCCGCCAGACAGGCTCGCGAGGCGGAGACATCACTTCGTAGATCGCGGAGGAGCCTGCCTCCGTGATGCGGTCGCCCGCAAGCGGACGCCAGCTGCGTCCATCGTGGACGAGGTCCGACGACCGGACGACGAAGTCCCTGCTCTCGAACCGCTCGAGGTAGCCGTGGCCGTCGTCGACCTCCCAGTTCGTGCGTCCCACCGTCGCCCGCATCTCGATCGTGCGGCTGCCGCGGCGATACGTGATCGGCCGGGTCAGGTGGCGGTGGCGCTGCTCGGAGAGCCACGCCGCCCCGGAAGCGAGGAGGTCGACGGTCATCGGTCAATCCGATCACGCGTCGAGCCTGACCCAGACGAGCGTGTCCGCCGAGGCCGCGGTCTTGACCGCCTTGCCGAGCAGAGCGTTGCCGGTCGCCGTGCCGGTGGCGCGGGCGTTCGCCGCGTCCCAGTAGACGAGGCTGCCCACGTTGATCGCCGAGCCCGCGGCCTTCGCGAACTCGTGCACGCCGGTCACGCGGAGCGCGCCGAGCGTGTTGGCGGGGATCTCCCGCATCGCGATGCCCACGAGAGAGCCCTGCACCACGACCGCGCCCGCAGGCACGTCGGCCTGCGGCGTGTGGTCGATCGCGTCGCCGTTGTGGATGAACCGTGTCATTCAATGGATCTCCGGAAGGGCTCGGATCAGGCCTCGCCCTTGAACTTGACGCCCGCACGCCAGTCCTGACGACCGACGCCGAAGTCGAAGTAGCCACGCATCTGCACGCCGAGCACCGAGAAGTCGGCTTCCGCCTGCTCGACGACCGGACGCTGCTGGCCGTTGAGGAAGCACACCTCGACCGTCGCGAGCTCGGCGGGATTCGCGAGCACGTACCACGCCTTCGCGCTCGAGCCCGGGATCGCGGCGTTGGAGAGGTAGCTCGACTGGACCACGCGGAACTTGCCCGCGTGCGGATTCGAGATGACGTCCTTCGCCGAGGGGTTCCGCACCTCGGTGCTGTTCATCAGGAGCGTCGCGGGCACGAGCAGCGCCGGCGGCACCAGAAGGATCGACGGCGTCAGGGCGAGCGGATTCCCGTCCGGGTCGGTCTGCGTCAGGAAGAGCAGTTCCGCCTCGGTGAGCGAGTCGAGCGACATCGCCGTCGGGGCACCCTCCTTGTAGTTCTTGCGGGCGGTCGTGAAGAACGTGCCGTTGTCGAGGAACGTCTTCCAGAACACCTTGTTCAGCGTGAGCGCCGCGCCGCGTCCGATGCGGGACGGCACCGCCGTCAGCGCGCCGAGGTCGTCGTTGATCAGGTCCTGCCTGGTGAGCGAGAACATCCGCCCGTAGG
>CAYZSH010000174.1:0-6152 GCA_964481025.1 uncultured Isosphaeraceae bacterium | reverse complement strand
GCGCCGAAGAGGCGTTCATCAAGAAGTACAAGGCGGGCCAGCGGGCGAAGCAGGCTCGTGGCCGCGAACTCCGACTCGAGCGGTTCAAGCGCGACGAACTCTCCGAACGCCCGATCGAACTCGATGTGATGGAGCTCGAACTGCCGAAGCCGCCCCGCTCGGGCGACGTGCTCGTCGCGGCCGAGCATCTCACCAAGGCGTACGGTGATCACACGCTCTTCGACGACTTCTCGATCAGCGTCCGCCCCGGCGACCGCATCGGCGTCATCGGCCCCAACGGCGCGGGCAAGACCACGCTCATCCGCTCGATGCTCGGCGACCTCGAGGCCGATCGCGGCCTCCTCCGTCGCAGTCCTCGTCTTCAGGTCGGGTGGTTCCGTCAGAATCAGGACCACCTGGATCCCGATCTCACGATCTGGCAGTACCTCCTGAAGACGCTCGCCGACTCGAACCCCGACGGTCAGGTGCGGGAGCAGGATTCCCGAAATCTCGCGGGTGCCTTCCTCTTCACCGGCAACGAGCAGGAGAAGGAGATCCGACTGCTTTCGGGTGGTGAACGGGCCCGCATGGTGCTGGCCGGACTCGTCGCGAGCCCGATGAACCTGCTGGTGCTCGACGAGCCGAGCAACCACCTCGACATTCCGAGTGCGGAACGGCTCGAGTCGGCGCTCGTGAACTACGGCGATGCGAAGGCCGGTCGCGGCGGCGCGCTCATTCTCATCAGCCACGACCGCGCACTGGTGGAAGCGACGTGCACCACGCTCATCGTCTTCGATGGTGAAGGCGGCGTCCGACTCTTCAACGGGCGGTACTCGGACTGGATGGAGGTCGAACGTCGCGAACGAGAAGCCGTCGATGCGGCGGCGAACGTCGAACGCGAGAAGGTGGCCGCCCGCGAGAAGGCCGCGAAGGCAAAGGCCGAGGCAGACCGTGCGGCCCGCGACGAGCGGGATCGCAAGCGTCGATCCGGCACCGACTTCTCGAAGCTTTCGATGAAGGATCTCGAGAAGCGGATCGAGCGCAACGAGGCCCGCATCCGCGAGATCGACGAGTCGATGATGGACCCCGCGATCTACACCGACGGTCGCCGCACCAAGGAACTTGATGCCGAACGACGACGGCTCTCCGATGAACTGGAGCCGCTGGAATTCGAGTGGTCGTGTCGCGCCGAGGACGCTTGACCCCGTCCACGGTCAGACGGCAGCGGCCGTTCGCAGCAGGACGCCGCCGGTCTCCGCGTCGCGGATCTCGAAGACGGCGCCCGCGAGATCCACGGATGCCAGTTCCACCGGGAATGCCGCGAATGGAGTACGCCCGGCGGTGTTGAAGGTGCCGAGGTCCACGAGCCGTCCACCGGTCTCGATCGCGACGATCCGAATGGAGCCGACGCTCGCCGGGAAGCTGAACCCGAGCAGTGTCGCGGGGAACTTCCCCCCCAGCGTCGGGCGGGCCTCACGGCACAGAAGACCCGACATGGAGATGTCGTCCGTGGCGGATGCGAGTGGACTGAACACCGCGGTCGAGGACCGGAAGTACGCGGCGATCTCGGCCTGTTCACCCACGAGGTCGATGATCTCCTGGGAGATCACCTGATCTCCGAGACGATCCACGATCGTCCGGGTGACGTTCTGACTGCGATACGTCAGCGCCGCCAGCGCCAGCACCGCGGAACCGAGCGCGAACGCCGCGGCCCGCCAGACGGCGGCGCTTCGGCTGACTCGATCGAACTGGAGTTCGGTGATCGGGCCGACCATCGTCCCCCGGGATCCCGTCCCGCGGAACGATCGATCGACGCTCCTGGCGCCGATCACCGCCAAGGGACCGGCGGAGGCGACATCGGTCTCCATCTCCTGCGTGAGTCGGGCGAGCACCTGATAGCGAAGGGATCGGTCAGGCGTCTCGGAGCCCGCACCGGCGAGCTCTCGTGCAACCGCCGCCTGCAGATCGAGAATCGCCGCCTGCTCGTCGGGGGTCATGGTCGCGAACGCTTCCTCAAGATCGGCCGACTCGGGCTCGTCCAACAGACCGAGCACCTCGCGCATCGCCAGATCGCGAATCGCAGCGTCGTCCATGGAATCGCTGCCCCCCGAGATGCCGAGGTCGTCACCGTCGATTCGTCGATCGTCGTCCGTCGCCATGAGCGGCGTGCTCCTGAGAGACCCGAGCCAGATGGAAGGCTGCTCGGGATGATGCCCGGAAAGAAACACACTGTCGAATCCGACAGACAGGCCTGCCGATTCAGTTCCGTCTCCCTCGACCGTGGGTTGGACCCGGATGCGTTCGGTCGGTTCCGGATCCCACGTTCTTCGCGTCCAGTGGAGGCAGGTTCCCACCAGGGATGCTGCTCTCCAGCCCCCGGTGAACGAGGGCGAGGTCTCATCCGCAGACGGACCGGCTTGGCTGCAGAATCCCGAAAAAAACCGAGGCTTCGGGATTCCCGGACGCATGGCCCCTCGCTCAGCCCAGCCCCTCCCGGACTCGCGGATCGTCCGCAAGCCGGTCACGGAGTCGGGCCAGCCCTCGGCTCAACGCACTCTTCACCGTGCCCAGAGGGGCGTCGAGCTGCTCCGCCACCTCCCGCAGGGTGAATCCCTGAAGGTACGCCCGTTCGATGACTTCACGCTGCATGACCGGGAGCTCTTCTATTCGCGACAGCAGCAGCTGATTCCGCTCCGTCTTCTCCAGCCGTCCGGGCTCCTCGCTGGCGGAGGCCTCCCGGCCCGCCGGCTCGCCTTCCAGCGAGAGGTCGAGGGGACGGACCCTCTTCCGACGAAGTCGGTCTATGAGGTGTCGCCGGGTGATCACCATGACCCAGGTGACGAGCTTCGCCCGCTCCGGGTCGTAGCGGATCGCCGTCTTCCAGAGCCGGACGAAGATCTCCTGAACTGCGTCCTCGGCTTCGGCACGTGTGGGAAGGACCTGGCGAGCGGATCGGAAGACGAGTGCGCCGAAGCGATCGTAGAGAATCCCCGCCGCGGCCTCGTCGCCTTCGGAGACCGCCTGCATGAGTTCCCAGTCTTCGCGATTGACCTCGGTCATGACCAGCGGCACTCTCCGTGAGCCTCCCGCATCGCGGAAGCGGCTTCGCAGGCACGCACGGCGTGGGGTGTTCGCCTGAGCACCCGTGCCAGCATCCCGCCTGACGGAGCCAAGAGACTTGATTCGACGCCCCTGCCCTCGGGGTTCCTGCGATTCCGTCAAAAAGTCATCGAACATTCCCACCTTGAAGGTAGCATTTCAGAGGCGTTTTCCTTCGCCTCCCGCGAGCGTTCCGTGAATCGACGATTCCGCACATCCCCCGGCATCTCCGGCGCGGCCCGCCGACGGGGGATCGGTGCACGTGCGTTCAGCATGGTCGAACTGCTGGTCGTGCTGTCGATCGTGATGGTCCTGACCGGCCTGCTGATGCCCGGCATCACCAAGGCCCGTCGAAGCGCGTACCGACTCATGTGCGCCACGAACATGCGACAGATCGGGACCGCACTCATGCTCCGCGGCGAGGACCACAACGGCTTCCTGCCCGACAGTCACATGCAGGAACTCGGGCGGTTCGGGGAGATGAGCGCGATCAACACCGGCGAGATCGAGTACTCCTCGCACCGGCCGAGTTACGACGGCCTCGGCATCCTGTGGGAGCATCGGTACCTCGAGTCGGGGCAGTGCCTCTACTGCCCCGCCCATCGTCACGAACACACGTACGACTCGGACGCCGCCTACTACGACTCCATCGACGGCGACATCGAGCGTCGAGTCCACTGCAACTACCACTTCGTCGGTCCCCGGGTTCTCGACGAGGCCGGCCGGCCCACCGACCATCCCGACCGCAACCTGAACCGGGCCGGCCGCCTGCTGCTGGTGACCGACTCATTGCGGAGTCGGGAGGACTTCAATCATGCCGACGGCATGAACGTCCTCTTCTCGGACTGCTCGACGGTCTGGGAAGCCGACACCATGGCCAGATTCTCCAGTCGTCTGCCGGACGAGTTCGCGATCGAGCAGTCCGCGCCCACCGACGAACTCTGGGTTGTTCGGATCTGGAACGAGCTCGGCCTTCAGGACTGATCCGGGCGACCGTCAGTCGCCCCCTCATCCTCTTCGATGTCGATCACGAATCCGCGATGACCGCCCCACCCCGGGTCGAAGGTCTCGATCCTCACATTCCGTCGGACATCTCCGAAGACCTGATCGATGCGAAGCACCGGCCGTTCCCGCGGCCAGGTCCCCATCCATCCACGAGCGCCCTCGGAGACGAGATCACGCAGGCGACCTCGAGCCCGGCTCAGCGCGGGGGTGCGGGGCGTCATGTTGAAGTCCCCGAGCACGAGTCCCGCGGAGTCGAGGGTCGCGACATCGGACTTCGCAAGCCCTGCCTCGAGTCGATCCACCACCGCCTCCCGATCGATCCCGGGGTCCGACGGAAGGTCGACCACGAGAATCCGGTCGATGCCGAGCCGTGCAGCCAGGGTCGGTGGCGGCTCGACGGACACCACTCGAATGTCGTCGGCGGCCATGACGGTGCGGATCACGCAGGCCCCGTGCAGACTGGCTGCGAGCACCGGGTTTCTCCAGTGGATGAACCACCGCGGTCGACCGTCGATCGCCGCCTCCTGCGCGGACCTCCGCCACGTGGGCGCGAGCCAGCCTGGATTGGCGACGATCACGAGATCCGGGTCGAGGGCCTCGAACATCGCCACCTCGCCCTCCGCCTGCGTCGCCGGTGAGGACTGGGCATTCAGGAAGAGCACCCGGACGAAGGGGGCCGGGAGGGGACCTCGAACCCCGTATTCCCTTCCGAGAACGCCCAGCCCCGGACCGATCAGGGCGGCGGCGGCCAGCGCCAACCGAAGCCTGCGATGGGTGGCGGCTCGGCACGACACGATGGCGGCGACGCTCGCGGGGCCGGCGACCCCGAGCAGCCAGGCCCAGTCGGGGATCCAGGCGAGCGGCTGGAGGCGACCGGCGAGTCGCGACCCGCTCGGAGCGAGCCACCAGCCCAAGACCAGACACCAGGAAAGAACCAGCAGGATCGTCGACACACCTCCCGCCAGGGAGGCCGCGGTCGCGCCGTCGCGTCGGTTCCTCTGGTCGGCCGGTGCCAATTCGGCAGTGCTCCTTCGTCCGAAGGGACGCTGAACGATGGGGAGGGTGGTTGCGGGATATGGCATCCCGGTTGCGTCAGGGAGAGGCTCGCGACGAAGCACGCGTTCGTCGGGAGCAGGACAGACCTCGGCTCGGCAACTCGGCCCTGCCGCTCAAGATCGACCGTGGTCGGAAAGGCACTTCAAGATGGCAACGAACACCGGCAAGATCATCGGAATCGACCTCGGGACCACCAACTCGGTGGTCGCGGTCATGGAGGGGGATCGCCCCACCGTCATCATCAACTCGACCGGCAACCGCACCACGCCGTCGGTCGTCGGGTTCACCGAGAAGGGCGACCGCCTCGTCGGCCAGCCCGCCCGTCACCAGCAGGTGACCAACCCCAAGAACACGATCTTCTCGATCAAGCGGTTCATGGGACGTCGGCACAACGAGGTGGAGAACGAGGAGAAGCTCGTCCCCTACGAGGTGATCGGCGGCGGCGAGGATCTCGTGAAGGTCCGGGTCCGCGACAAGGACTACAGCCCGCCGGAGGTCTCCGCGATGATCCTTCGCGATCTCAAGAAGACCGCGGAGGACTACCTCGGCGAGACCGTGGAGCGTGCCGTCATCACCGTGCCGGCGTACTTCAACGACGCCCAGCGTCAGGCCACCAAGGACGCCGGCGAGATCGCGGGCCTCAAGGTCGAGCGGATCATCAACGAGCCGACCGCTGCGGCCCTCGCGTACGGCCTCGAGAAGAAGAAGAACGCCCGCATCGCGGTCTTCGACCTCGGCGGCGGCACGTTCGACGTCTCGATTCTCGACGTCGGTGACGGTGTCTTCGAGGTGCTCGCCAGCAACGGCGACGGCCACCTCGGCGGCGACGACTTCGACCAGCGGATCATCGACCACGTCGCGGACGAGTTCCGCAAGGCCGAAGGCATCGACATCCGCAAGGACTCGATGGCGCTCCAGCGTCTCAAGGAAGCCGCGGAGAAGGCGAAGATCGAGCTCTCGCAGCAGATGGAGACGCAGGTCAACCTGCCGTTCATCACCGCCGATCAGAGCGG
>CAYZSH010000173.1:4207-6173 GCA_964481025.1 uncultured Isosphaeraceae bacterium | reverse complement strand
TGCTGGTCGGGCTCGCGGCCAAGAACGCGATCCTGATCGTGGAATTCGCCAAGGGGCTTCGCAGCGAAGGCGCCGGCATCGTCGAGGCCGCGATGGAAGCATCGCGACTGCGACTGCGTCCGATCCTGATGACCGCGTTCGCATTCATCCTCGGCGTGATGCCGCTGGTGGTGGCAGGCGGCCCCGGTGCCAACGCCCGACACTCGATCGGCACCACGGTGCTCGGCGGGATGATCGCCTCGACGCTGCTGAGCCTCCTCATCGTGCCGGTCTTCTTCGTGGTGGTCGAGACGCTTCGCGAGCGATTCGGCGGGCGGACCGCGGACGCCGATTGATCCGGATCCGACGACGACGTCTTGTCACGGGTCCGGCATTCGGTACCGTCGGGGCATGAGCAGACATCCGCGCACCAGCCGACGTGACTTTCTCGCCCTTTCCGCCGGTACCGCCGCCGCGTCGATGGTGCCGTCCCGCGTGCACGCCGCGAGGCCGGCCGTGCAGGATGGTGAGGAGTCGTCCGGCGTCGAGGCTGCGACGGCCGACCTGAGGGTCGCGGTCGTCGGCGTTCGAGGTCGCGGATGGAACCACGTCCAGAGTTTCGCGTCGCAGCCCGGCTGCCGGGTCGTCGCCTTGTGCGACGTCGACTCGAAGGTGCTCGCCGACCGCGCCGCTCAATGTGCGAAGGGCGACAAGAACCGACCCGGCTTCGAGGTCGAGACGACCGGCGACATCCGCACGCTCCTCGATCGGGACGACATCGACGTCATCTCGATCGCGACGCCCAACCATACGCACGCGATGCTCGCGTGCTGGGCGCTTGAAGCGGGCAAGCACGTCTACGTCGAGAAGCCGGTGTCGCACGTCGTCGAGGAAGGGGCCCGCATCGTCGAGGCCGCGAAGCGGAGCGGCAGGCTCTGCGCGACGGGCACGCAGGGACGCTCGTCCGCCGCGGTCCGTGGCGCGATCGACTTCATCCACGGCGGCGGGCTCGGCAAGGTCCACTGTTCTCGTGGTCTCTGCTACAAGCCGCGCCGACCGATCGGTCGGGTGGACGGCCCGCAGTTCGTCCCCGCGACCGTCGACTACGACCGCTGGCTCGGGCCGGTCGCATACGAACCGCTGCGACGCGGGAGCCTGCACTACGACTGGCACTGGGACCTGCACACGGGCAACGGCGATCTCGGCAATCAGGGCATCCACCAGATGGACATCGCCCGTTGGGCGCTCGGCACCGACGGCATGCCAGACACCGTCCGGTCGGTCGGCGGTCGCCTTGGCTACGTCGATGACGGCGACTCGCCCAACACGCAGGTCGCGATCTTCGAGTGCGGGGGCACGCCGTTGATCTTCGAGGTGCGCGGTCTTCCGCGTGACAAGGCGGCACAAGCCGACAAGTGGCAGATGGACGAGTATGAAGGGGTCTCGATCGGCAACCTCGTGCACGGCGAGCGCGGCACGGTGCGGATCTCCAACTCGTACACCTGGGCGGACTTCATCGACCGCGACGGCGTGAAGCAGCAGGAGTGGAAGGGCGGGGGCGATCACTTTGCGAACTTCGTCGCCGCGGTCCGGGCGAACGACCCGGCGATGCTGAACGCGTCGATCGAGGACGGGCATCTGTCGTCGGCGTTCTGTCACCTCGGCATCCTGTCGCACCGACTCGGAGACACCGTCACCCCGACGGCCGTGACCACCGCCTGGTCGGGCGATCCGCTTTCGATCGACGCCTGGTCTCGCATGCGGGATCACCTCGTGGCGAACGCCGTCGATCTCGACGCGACTCCGGTGACGCTCGGGCGACCGTTGCGGGTCTCGTCCGCGGGTGATCGCATCAGCGACGATCCGGACGCCACCGCGAGGCTGACGCGCGTCGATCGGGCGCCGTTCGTGTTCTGAGGTTGGATGCTCGCTACAGGGGGTTTTCACCACGGAGGACACGGAGGGGCACGGAGGGCCACGGAGTTTC
>CAYZSH010000173.1:0-4107 GCA_964481025.1 uncultured Isosphaeraceae bacterium | reverse complement strand
CTTTCTCGGTACTTCCTTCGCCGCTTCGGCGATGGCGCTCGTGTCCGGGCCTTCGGCGTGGGCGGCGTCCGTTCGGTCGTTCGCGCGGGCTGCCGGCGTGTCCGCGCCTCGATTCGGGCTCGTGACCTATCTGTGGGGGCGTGATCTGACGCTTCCCGATCTTCTTGCCGCGTGTGCGGCGGGCGGGCTCGACGGGGTCGAACTTCGAACCACGCATGCGCACGGGGTCGAGCCGTCGCTCGATGCGGCGGGTCGGGCGGAGGTGCGGGCGCGGTTCGCCGATTCGCCGGTGTCGCTCGTCGGTCTGGGAAGCGACGAGCGCTTCGACTCGCCGGATCCCGCACGACTCGCCGCCGCCAAGGCGGCAACGATCGAGTTCCTGAAACTCTCGGCCGACGTCGGTGGTTCAGGCGTCAAGGTCAAGCCCGACTCGTTCCACGAGGGCGTCGACCGTTCGGCGACGATCGCACAGATCGCGGCGTCGCTTGCCGAGCTCGGCCCGATCGCCGCCGATCTCGGCCAGGAGATCCGGCTCGAAGTGCACGGTCAGTGCGCCGATCCCTCGATCATCCGCGACATCGTGCGGGCGGCGGATCACCCCGCGGTCCGCGTCTGTTGGAACTCGAACGCACAGGATCTCCGAGGACTCGGGTTCGAGCGGCACTACGACCTGCTGCGGCCGTTCTTCGGCGGCACGATGCACGTGCGGGAGCTCGAGGCCGACGACTACCCGTTCGAGGATCTTCTGCGGCGGGTGGCGAGGGACGGATACGGCGGGACCGTGCTGCTCGAGGCGCACACGCCGCCGCCCGCGGAACGCGCCGAGGCGTTCCGTTCTCAACGGACGATCTTCGATCGGATGTCGAGCCCGAGTCGAGGACCGGACGATCTGGCCCCGGCGACCATCGCCATCACGCCGCGGGCCGGGGATGCCGCGATCGGCTACGACGTGAAGGTCGGCGACGAGCCGTTCGCGACGCTCCGGTTCGGCCCCGACGAACGGACGCCGGCGATGTTTCCGCTGTACGCGGCGGGCGGCCGACTCGTGCTCCGCTCGTTTCCGTTCGCGCGGGTGGAGGGGGAGACCGACGATCACCCGCATCATCGAGGGATGTGGTTCGCGCATGGCGACGTCGATGGTCACGACTTCTGGCACGACCCCGACTGTCGCATCGAGGTGCGTGAGCACGAGATGAAGGGGTCGGATTCGATCCGTTTCATCGCGGATTGGATCTCCCCCGCGGGGCTCGTGGCGACCGAAACCCGGAGCATGCGATTTTCCAGCAATGGCGCGCAGCGCCGGATCGATCTTGATCTCGAACTTCGCCCCGTCGGCCCATGTGTCCTCGGAGACACCAAGGAAGGCACGATCGCCCTCCGACTCGCGCCGACGCTGCGCGTGGAAGGTCCTCGCGCACGAGGACGACTCGAGAACGCGGAGGGACGACGAGACGCGGACTGCTGGGGCAAGCGGTCCCAATGGGTCCTTGCCGAGGGCCCCATCGCCGGACGGCTGGTGCGGGTGCGGATGATCGATCGTCCGTCGGCGACCGATGCGCCGACGTTCTGGCATGCTCGGAACTACGGTCTGCTCGCGGCCAATCCGTTCGGACGTCGAGCCTTTGAAGGACCGGATGCCTCCGAAGACCGGACGACGATCACGCCTGACGCACCCTGGCGGCGTCGTCTCACCCTGTTGCTGGAGGTCGCCGAACAGGGATGAGGCGGCCGAGGGGTGGCGAGATGGGCGGATCCGACATGTCCCGGGCTCGATGTCCGAGATCCCACGCAGAAATTTGCGGAACCTGTCGGAGAGTCAGCGGTCTGTGTCTCGCCGGAGTCCCGGTCGACGTCTCACGATGTCGTTCGTCGGAAAGCCAGAGGGTGCCGTTCGGCCCGAATCGTCGGACGGGCGGCATCTCTTTCCGGTCTCCCCGCCGTCGTTCCGGACTCACGGGACCAACGGCCTCACCGCCGCCAACCTTGTTCTCTCGCCGACCAGGACTGATCGGGAACTCGTCCTGGAACGCAGCCACCGCCCGCGACTCCGGTCGCGGGCGGTGGTGTTCCGTCGGCGTCGACGGTCCCCGGATACCGCTCCGGCGGCAACTGACGGAACCTCGGCCTCGATCCCGCGTCTTGGGACTCGTCGTTGCCGTCTCCCGTTTCGCGCGACTGCCGCAGCGGCGTTCGCCAAGTCCACAGATCCGGATACGCACCCATGCCCTCCGCTCGAGCATTGGTTCTGGCTGTTCTGACCTCCTCGTCGCTTCTCGGCATCGCCGCGGCGCCGCCGTCGTCGGGGATCCGTCCGGCGATGCCGTCGTCGGCGGTCTCGGCGCCCGGATGGGCCCGGTTCGCCGCCGCCCATCCCGGAGTTCAACGGCTCGACCGGTTCGATCGAGCGCAGCGGGTCCACGGCATCGCCATGGGTGGCGGTGCCGACGCGATCTCGGCGGCGACCGACTTCATGAATCGCAGCGTGGCCGACATCTGGGGCATCAGCGCCGGCCAGATGCTTCCGATCGGTCCCTTCGCCGACGGCTCGCACGTCGTGCCGCTGATGACCGACCCGATCACCGGCGAGGCCGCCTTCACGCTGGTCGCGTGGACGCCGCATGTCGATGGCGTGCCGGTCTTCGACGCCGCGCTTCGGGTGCTGGTCCGCAATGAACCGGGCCATCCGGTCGTGCTCGCCTCGGCGCAGCTTCCCGAGGTCGCGGGCTTCCGCGTGCCGGGTGGAGTGGTGCCGACCGATCTCGACCCTGCGGCGTTCGCCGCGGTCGCGGTCGAGCGATTCGCGCCCGCTGCCGAGATCTCCGGGGTCCGCCCGGTCGTCTTCGCAGGCGTCGAAGGACGCTCCGAGCCGCCACGCCTCGCGGTCGAGTTCATCCTCGCGGGTGCCGATCGTGACGGTGGTCCCGCTCGGATGCGGTTCGTCGCGGATCCCGCGACCGGCGAGATCATCCACGAGGAGAACCTCATTCTCCACGCCGACGTCGATCTCACCGTGCTCGCCACCGTGCCGACCGGAATCGGCGCGGCGAACTGCAGCTCGACCGACGCGATCCCGCTCCCGAACGCCCGGGTGACCGTGGGCGACACCACCTACATCGCCGACGATCGCGGTCAGATCACGATCCCCCATCCGGGGACGAACGACCTCCTCATCGAGGCGACGCCCCGGACCCGCTGGTTCAGCGTGACGGACATCTCCGGTGGGGGCGTGGTGACCAGCACCGTCACCCTTCCGTCGGGCGGAAGCGGCACCGTGACCGTGAACGCAAGCGGCTCGACCGAGCAGACGCAGGCGCAGGTCAGCGCGACCTTCTTCGCCGAGGAGGTCCGGTCGTTCACGCTCGAGCGCAGTGCCGGGTACCCGACGATCGGCACGCAGGAGTCCTTCCCCTGCAACGTCAATCGCAACTCGACCTGCAACGCGTACTACGACGGGATGTCGATCAACTTCTACACCTCGGGTGGCGGCTGCAACAACACGAGCTTCGACACCGTCGTCCATCACGAGTACGGGCATCACCTCGTCAACGTCGCGGGTTCCGGGCAGGGGGCCTACGGCGAGGGCGCGGGCGACGTCATGGGCATGCTGATCACGGGCGACCCGCGACTCGGCGTCGGCTTCTACGCAAACAACTGCAACAACGGCATCCGCAACGCCGACAACTCGTGCCAGTACTCGGCGAGCGGCTGCTCGAGCTGCGGCAGCGCGATCCACGCCTGCGGTCAGCTGCTCTCCGGGCTGGTCTGGGACATGCGGGATGGATTCCTCGCGGCGGGTCTCGGCACCACGGAGGTCGAGACGATCTTCATCAACTCGATGCCGTTGCACGGCGGCACCGCGATCGACGAGGCCGTGATCATCGACTGGCTGACCCTTGACGACGACGACGCGTCGATCCTGAACGGCACCCCGCACTACGCGATCATCGACGCCGCCGCGCAGGCCCACGGACTCTCGGCCCCGGATCTCGAAGTCGCGACCTTCACCTTCATCGGCGAGCGCCCGACCATCGCGTCGCCCGTCGCGCCGACGCCGTTCGAGGTTCGACTGAACGTCTATGCCGGCACGCTCGCGATCGGCACCCAGCG
>CAYZSH010000172.1:0-6181 GCA_964481025.1 uncultured Isosphaeraceae bacterium | reverse complement strand
GCCCCCTCAGTCGCCTTCGGCGACAGCTCCCCCGGAAACGGGGGAGCGGAATCGTCGCTGTGTCGTTCACGCCTTCCTACAGCCCGGCGGCGAACTGCTCCAGCACGTCCTCGTAGATCCGACCGCAGCGGCTGGCGGCACCGTCCCAGGTGAGGGCGCGGACCTCGAAGCGGCCGTTGTCCTTGAGGGCCTTCCGGAGGGGCGGGTGACGAAGGACGGCGACGATCTTGTTCGCCATCTCCTCGACATCCCAGAAGTCGACCTTCAGGGCGTGGACGAGGACCTCGCTCACGCCGCTCGACTTCGAGATGAGGGCCGGGACGTCGTGGCTCATCGCTTCGAGCGGGGCGATGCCGAAGGGCTCGCTCACGCTCGGCATGACGTAGAGGTCGGCGATGTTGAAGACCCGCTTGATGTCGTCGCCGCGGAGGAAGCCGGTGAAGAGCACCTTGTGGCCGATGCCGAGGTTCGCGGCCATCTCGATCATGCTCGACGCGAGGTCGCCGCTTCCCGCGACCACGAACTTCACGTCGTCCATGACGTCGAGCACCCGCTTCGCCGCGTGCACGAAGTACTCCGGGCCCTTCTGCATCGTGATGCGGCCGAAGTACAGGACGATCTTGTCGCGCGACTCGATGACCGGCACGCCGCGCTGGATCGGGTCGAACTCGACGCCGTTGTAGACGACCTCGATCTTCGAACTCGGCAGGCCGTAGCGGGCGACGCAGATGTTCTTGGTGAGCTGGCTCACCGCGACGACCCGCATCGCACCGTGCATGCCGCGACGTTCGATGTTGTAGATCTGCTGGTTGACGTGCTCGCCCGAGCGGTCGAACTCGGTCGAGTGGATGTGCACGACGAGCGGCTTGCCGGTCAGACGCGCGACCGCGAGGCCCGCGGGGTAGGTCAGCCAGTCGTGGGCGTGGATGACGTCGAACCGCGTGCGCTTGGCGACTTCGAGGCAGAAGCCCGCGTAGGCGTGGGCCTGCGCGAGCATGTCGCCGCCGTAGTCGGCGGACGCCGCGTCGCGGGCCGCGATCTGGGCGGCGGCGGGGTCGCGCTCGGGCATCGCGTCCTGCAGCGCGACGGTCTCGGTGATGCGGCCGGGGTCGCCGAACGCGCCCGAACGCACGAGCGTCTCGATGCGGCGCTCGTCGACGTCCTGTTCCTCGATGACGCGCTTCCACGCGTTCTCCTGCTCGCGATAGACCGACTGGACCTCGAGCGGGAGATCGACGAAGCGGACGTGCTGGAATCGGCTGCGGAGTTCGCGAACCACCTGCACCGCACGCTGGACGGCGTCCTCGGTGCGCGGGGCGGCGGGGACGGCGCCGGGCACGGGCGGCGGCGCGGGGAGGTTCTCGGGGAGGGTGTCGCCGAGCGTGCTCGCGGGGCTGCGGAGGTTGACGCCGCGGGTTCCCTCGACGGCGCCGTCGGAGACGGACTTCGGCAGGACGAACGTCACCTCCATGCCGGCGCGGTCCATCGCCTTCACGAGGCCATGGCACGCCGTACCAAGGCCACCGGTGATGAACGGCGGGAACTCCCAACCCAGCATGAGGACGCGAACGGGCATCGGTCTCCATCCATTCGACGCGCCACCGACACCCGAAGGGCGGCGCGTGAAATCAGTCTTCCTCGTCCCCGCCGGCGACGTCGCCGAGCTCGTGGAAGGTCGCTTCGTAGGCCAGCATCCACGTGCAGGCGGTCTGCGCCGGATCACCGTGATCGGGCACGTCGTGTTCGAACACGTACTTCAGGTCGTCGCTTCGATAGTGACGGAACGTGCCGACCGGCGCGGTGTCGACCGGCCAGTCGAGTTCGTCGAGCGACTCCTCCAGCAGTTCGTCGAGCGAATCGCTGGCGTGATAGAGGTCGGCCTCGACCGATTCGCTGAGCCAGCGGTCCGGCGTCTCGAACCGGACCACGAGGCCGCCACGCTCGGACCGCGTGAGCACGTAGAACGCTTCGCTTTCGACATCGAGGGCGCGGCATCGCACGGCGTCGACCGTCGCCTCGACCGAGGCGAATCGCCCGGATCGTTGAAGGTCGTTCACGATCGAATCGAACTGCAGGTCGGTCGTCACCAGTGGCTCCGTCGGTTCAGGCCCCGCGAGACGTCGCGTGGCCGTTCCGGCTTGAATTCGCAGGGCCGGGATCATACCCGGTCCCGCCGGGCCGACGCGGCGCCGGGCCCGTACCATGCTCGCGTGAACGACGACGCCTGGACCACCCGAAGACTGCTGGCCTGGATCCGCGGGCACCTTGCCGAGCGGGGCGTGGACAGTCCGCGCGTCTGCGCGGAGATGCTCGTGTCCGCGGCGATCGGGGCCGAGCGACTCCGGCTCTACATGGAGCCGGATCGGCCCGCGAGCGACGCGGAACGGCTGCTTCTGCGCGACTGGGTGCGGCGGGCCTCCACGCACGAGCCCGTGCAGTATCTCGTGGGAGAAGCGTGGTTCCACGGACTTCGTTTCGAGGTCGACGCGAGCACGCTCATTCCGCGGCCGTCCACCGAGACGCTGGTCGAGGTCGGCGCCGCGCGGCTTGGACGACCGGAACGGCCGGTCCGCATCCTCGAGCCTTGCACCGGCACGGGTTGCGTCGCGGTGGCGCTCCTTCGACTGCTCGACCGACCGCACCGCGCCGCGTCACGACTGCGGGAAGCCGACGAGGCGGTCCGCGCCGATGTTGCGCGGCTCGTGGCGGCGGCAGGCGGCGACCCCGCCGAGATGCCACCCGGGACCGACGGCGCCGAGATCGCCGTGCTGCCCGGTGAACAGGCGACGGTCGTCGCGACCGAACTCGTTCCCGCGGCGGCGAGTCTTGCGTCACGGAACATCACCGCCCACGGTCTCGGCGACCGGGCGGAGGTCCGGGTCGGATCGCTCTACGAACCGCTCGCCGACCGCGAGGCGGGATCCTTCGACCTCATCCTCTCGAACCCGCCGTACGTCAGCGACGCCGAGTTCGCGAAATGCCCGCCGAACGTGAAGGACCACGAGCCCGCGACCGCCCTCCGCGGCGGCGCCGACGGCCTCGACGTCGTCCGCCCGCTCATCGCTCAGGCGAAGCGCTGGCTGCGACCCGGCGGTGCGATCGCGATCGAGATCCAGTACGACCAGGCCGCCGCGGTCCGGAGACTGCTCGAGGACGGCGGCTTCGGCGATGTGCAGGTGCGGCGGGACGCGGACGACTGCGAGCGGGTGGTGTCGGGCGTGGCGTGAGAAGGGCGATCCCGCCTGCCTTACGACGACGCCGTCCCGCTGCCCAGCGCCTTGTGCACTTCCTCGATCAACTGCGACACCCGGAACGGCTTGAAGAGGAAGGCCTCGAGGCCTTCCTGACTCGATCGCACGATCGAGTGGTTGGGGTCGTAGCCGAAGCCGGTCATCAGGATGATCGAGGCCTGCGGGGCATGGACGCGGGCGGAGCGGAAGACCTCGTAGCCGTTGCGATCGGGCATGCGGACGTCGGAGATGACGAGATCGACGTCGGCGCCTCGGGCTTCCAGTGATTCGATGGCGCCGGCGCCGTCGGCGTACGCCTCGACGGTCGCACCGCGCTGTTCGAGCAGGTCCTTGATCGCGTCGCGGATCGCGGGTTCATCGTCGGCGACGATGATCCGTCGGCCGCGGATGATCTCGTCGTCGACGGGATCGCCGCTGCCTTCGCCCGCGCCGAGGATCGTCTGCGGGCCGCTCGAACACGCGAGCACCCGCTGGCGGACGAGATCGACCGACGCGAGGATCGCGTCGAGTCGGCCGAGCATCGCGCCGTCGCCGATGTAGGTCGAACGCAGTTCCGCGGCGTGTCGCGTGATCGCGTCGAGCGGATCGCGGAGTTCCCCGAGCACGGTGCTCGAGAACGCGCGGTTGGTCGTGTATCGCTCGACGACGAGCATGTCGAGGATGTTCACCGCCATCGCGATGTAGCGGCCGTAGAGCTCGACGAGCAGCTGGTCGCGTTCGTCGAACGCGTCGGGATGCTCGCTCTCGACGTTGAGGACGCCGACCACGCGGTCGCGGAGTCGCAGCGGGACGGTGAGACTGCTGCCGCAGCTCGGGATGCCGAGTCGGTAGAGCGGATCCTTGATGGCGTCGCGGCAGAGATACGCCTTGCCGGTCGCGGCCACCCAGCCGGAGATGCCGTTCTCCTCGGGGCGGGCGTAGAGCCGTTCGCCGATCGAGAGCGGATCCATGCCCGCGCCCATGACGAGTTCCAGCTGCCCGGTGCGGCGATCGACGATCCGCACTTCGAAGTGCTCGAAGCCGACCACCGACCGCATGGTGCGGACGACCTTGTCCTCGATGAGTCGCAGCCGCGCCGCGACGTCGAGCGGATTCACGGTGTCCGGATCGAGGTCGAGAAGGTCGCCGCCCGCGCGGTCGATCTCCTCGATGAGCGATTCGGTGCGCTTGAGTTCGGTGACGTCCGAGACCAGCGCCGCCACCGCGTGCCGCGTCGGGTCGTCGGGCATCGGCGAGCAGATCACTTCGTACGACCGCTCGTTGTGTCGGAAGTCGGTGCGGATGCTCTCGCCGTCGAGGACCTCGGGGTGGGTCATGAACTCGCGGATCGCCTCGTGGCAGCAGTCGGCGAAGCGACGCAGCATCTCCGGCGAGTGATCGGCGAGGCGGTCGTTCATCCAGACGATCTCGCCGCGTTCGACGACCACCGCGACACCCTCGCCGAGCCCGTCGAGCGCCGCGGCGACCCGCGGATCGCCGCCGGTCGCGTCACCCGGGATGACGTCGCAGGTGCCGCGCAGCACGTCGCTCACGACGTCGGGCAGTCCCGCGAGGAAATCCTCGGGCGCCGTTCCGGCGGGAAGAATCAGGCGGGCGCGGTCGTTCGAGTCGGGTCCGGTCATCTGGTGGACTCCGAGTTCGGGGAGGCGGGGGCGTTTCGGGGCATGGGGAGACAGGTCGAGATCGGCTCGGCCGAGGTGTCGGCTGGAGCCGGTATCGGAACCCTATCGCGGTGGCGGCTCCGGACGTCGACTTCGCGTCGCGATAGCATGAGGTTTCGACGGTTCGGGATCCGCGGCGAGCGGGGCCCGACGGAGCGGACGTCCGGGGGCGACACCCCGGCTTGCGTGCACGAGGGGTTCGCGGATCCACCACCCACGATGATCCAGGCTCGCGGCATCACCAGACGATACGGCCGGTTCACCGCGGTCCGGAACCTCGACCTCGACGTTCCGGAGCGGGTCGTGTGCGGGCTGCTCGGCCCCAACGGGGCGGGCAAGACCACCACCATCCGGATGATCACCGGCATGCTGCCGCCCGACGCCGGAGAGCTCCGGGTCGTCGGTCGCCGGATGCCCGAGGAGCGGCGGGCCGCCCTCGCCCGGATCGGATACCTGCCCGAGTCTGCGCCGTCGCACCCCGAGATGCGGGTGGGGGAGTACCTGCGGTTCCGCGGCCGGCTGCTCGGACTCGACCGATCAGCGATCGAGCGGGGCATCGGCTCGGCACTGGACGCGTGCGATCTCCGCGATGTCGAGCGGCGACTCGTCGGGCAGTTGAGCAAGGGCTACCGCCAGCGGGTCGGCCTCGCGGCGGCGCTGCTGGGCGACCCGGCGCTCCTCGTCCTCGACGAACCGACCGTCGGCCTCGACCCGCGGCAGCTCCGCGACTTCCGCACGCTGGTCCGGCGACTCGCCGAGGAGCGGACGGTCCTTCTCTCGAGCCACATCATGCAGGAGATCGAGGCGGTCGCGGACCGGGTCGTCCTGATGCACCGCGGTCGCAAGTTGGCCGACGACACCGTCGCCGCGTTCCGCGATCGCGCGGGCGGGCGGACGCACGGCCGCGTCGAGGTCGGCTCGGGCGGCATCGCTCGAATCGCCGAGGTCTTCGCAGGGCTCGCGCTCTCGGCGCCGGCCGCGACGCTCGACGACCGCGGACACGCGTGCTTCCGTGTCGACGGACCGGACCGCACCGAGATGCTCGGCCGCGCCTTCGCCAAGGCCGGACTCGCGGTGCTCGAACTGCATCACGAACAGGCGGGACTCGAGTCGGTCTTCCTTGACTTGCTCGATCGCGAGGCGGCGGCGGAGGTCGCGTCATGAGAGGTGTGCTCGCGATCGCGCGTCGGGACCTGCTCTCGACCTTCCTCGTCCCGACCGGCTGGATCGTGCTGGCGGGCTGGGCGCTGGTCGCGGCGCTCGTGTTCG
>CAYZSH010000171.1:0-6233 GCA_964481025.1 uncultured Isosphaeraceae bacterium | reverse complement strand
ACCAGCATGTATTCACACTCAGCCAGGTCTACGAAGGACTCCTGCTGAAGATGGGAGAGAAGGGCTCGGACGCGGGCCAGTTCTTCACGCCCCGCGAAGTGATCCGCGCGATGGTGCGAACGATTGACCCGAAGCTCGGAGAGACGGTCTACGACCCCTGCTGCGGGACTGGCGGGTTCCTCGCGCAGGCCGCGGAGTACATGAAGCCGAAGCCGGGCCAGCGGGTGAGCGCCGATGCGATCCAACGCCTGAAGCACGAGACGTTCTGGGGCCGCGAGAAGGAGAACCTGATCTACCCGATCGGGCTGGCGAACCTGATCCTGCATGGCATCGACCGGCCGAACATCTGGCACGGAAACGCGCTCACGGGGGACGAGGTCTACGGCGGCCTGTTCCAAGGCGCGCCCACACAGTTCGATGTCATCCTCACCAACCCGCCCTTCGGCGGGAAGGAGAACAAGGCCGCCCAGACGAACTTCGACTACCGCACCAGCGCGACGCAGGTGCTGTTCATGCAGCACTTCATCCGCTCGCTGCGTGACGGTGGACGGTGTGGCGTCGTGATCGATGAGGGCGTGCTGTTCCGCACGAACGAGGATGCGTTCGTCAAGACCAAGCGGAAGCTCACCGACGAGTGCGACCTCTGGTGCGTGCTCTCGCTGCCGGGCGGGGTGTTCAGCGCTGCGGGCGCAGGCGTGAAGACGAACCTGCTCTTCTTCACCAAGGGCAAGCCGACGGAGAAGATCTGGTACTACGACCTGTCGGATGTGAAGGTCGGCAAGAAGACGCCGCTGACGCTCAAGCACTTCGAAGACTTCGCGGCGATGCTTGCCACGCGCGGGGACTCGGAGCGATCCTGGACCGTGGACCTGACGGCCCGGAAGGCGAAGGCCTCGGCCGACGCTCAGCCGTTCAAGGATCTCGCCCGCGAGAAGGCCGCGGATGCCGAGGCAGCACGCGAACGACTGGCGGGCCTGAAGAAGGCCAGGCCGCGCGACGAGGCCGCCATCGCGGAGGCGGAGGCCGCGATCTCCGCGCTGGTGAAGCAGTCGCGGGAGGCATCCGCAAAGGCGGACTCGATCGAGAATGCCGTGTACGACCTGAAGGCCGTGAACCCGAACCGCAAGGCGGAGGTGGACACGCGGACGCCGTCGGAACTGCTCGATGTAATCGAGTCGAAGGGCGCAGAGGTCGCCAAGGCGATCGCCGAGTTGCGTGAACTGGTGGGAGCAGAGCGTTAGCGGCGCTCGTTGGCATCGCCAATCTTCGGGATGCCGGAACTCTTCACGAGCGCCCGCCAACCGCGTCGCTGCTCCCGCCATAGGGACAGGCCAGCGATCGGGCGGAGGTCTCGCTCACTGACCGCGTTGCGCCCACTGCGTGTCGGCGGCAACATGAGCACCGCCTCCTGAATGTCCGGCGCCAGGTGCAGCAGATTCATGATCTGCGTCATCCGCGGCTGGGTCACGCGGGCGAGCCGCGCAAGCTCCATCTGGTTGGCCACGACGCCGTCCAGGAGGAGCTGGTCGAACCGGATCGCGAGTGCCATCAGGCGAGCAACGCGGGGGACGCGGCCCTCGTTGGCGTCGGGTGCGGCCGACTTGCTGCCGGGGGTCTCGGGCGGGAGCGTGTTCGCGTCGCGGGACGTGGCCACGACGGCCCGCTTGCGGCGGTCCTTGATGGTGAACCGGATGGAGCGGGTCACGGTCGTCATGCGGCTTCCTCCAGTCGCCGGGCGAGGAGGGCCCGGATGCTCGTCGGGCGGAACGTGACGGCCACGGTGCCCGCCGTCGCGTCGTATTCGACGGTCGAAATCAGCAGCCGGAGCAGCCGCGCCTGCTCGCGCGGGATCAGGTTCTGCCAGAGCGAGTCGAAGTCGGCGAACGCTGCGGCGGCTTCCTCGCGGGTGATCGTGTCGGCGTCGAGTTCCGCGCTGCGGGTCTCGACCACCGCAAGGCGACGCTCGGCATCGACGATCCGCTCGTGCAGGTGGGCGATCTGGGCGGCGGAGTCGGACGTCGCGGTTCCGAGGGCGAGGTCGCGCAGCAGGCGATGGTCGCGTTCGAGTTGACGCTTCAGGGCATCACGTTCCGTGGTCGCGGACTCCCGCTCAGCGGCGATCGACGCCTGCGCCTCGGCCAGCACTTGGCTCAGGAGCGGGCGGTCGGTGGCGAGCGTCCGGAGCTCGTCCACCACGACGCGCTCGATCTCGGCGGCGGGAAGCGTTCCCGTCGGGCAGCATGCGGCCCCGCTCTTGATGGCCTTGATGCAGCGGTAGTAGCGGTACGCTCGGCTGTTTCGGCCTCCAGCGAAGGTGTGGGTCATCGAGTGCCCGCAGCTCTTGCAGCGGAGCAGCCCGCGAAGGAGCGCGCCGTACTTGTTGCGGACATCTGCGCCCCCGGTGCGACCGTTGGCCTTGAGGAGCGTCTGCACTTGGTCGAAGAGGGCCGCCTCGACGATCGGGTCGTGCTCGCCGTCGTAGACCGCTCCCTTGTGGGCGATCTTCCCGACGTAGACCGGGTTGGTGAGCAGCTGGTAGATCGAGCACTTGTCGAAGGGCTTCCCGCCGAGCGGCTCGCCTTTGCGCCTCCCCGTCTGGATGACGCGGCTCTTGTTCCGCCACTCACGCTTGGAGAGTTCGCTGACAACGGGAAGCAGCGAGCCCTTGTCCAGGTACATCTGGAACACCTGCCGGACGCGAGCTGCCTCGGCCTCGTTGACCACCAGCCGCGGGCTCGGGCCAGAGCGGTCCACGTCGTAGCCGAGAACGGGTACACCGCCAGCCCACTTTCCCTTGCGCTTCTGCGCCGCGATCTTGTCGCGGATGCGCTCGCCGATGATCTCGCGCTCGAACTGGGCGAAGGAGAGCAGGATGTTCAGCGTCAGCCGTCCCATCGAGCTCGTCGTGTTGAACTGCTGGGTGACCGAGACGAACGACACGCCCTTGCGGTCGAACGCCTCCATGATCCGAGCGAAATCCATGAGCGACCGGCTCAACCGATCGACCTTGTAGACCACCACACAGTCGACCTTCCCGGCCTCGATGTCGCGCAGCAGGCGATCGAGGGCGGGCCGCTCCATGCTCCCGCCGGAGAAGCCGCCATCGTCGTAGCGATCCGGTACACATGTCCAGCCCTCGGCCTTCTGGCTGGCGATGAACGCCTCGGCGCTCTCGCGCTGGGCGTCGAGCGAGTTGAACTCCTGATCGAGGCCCTCGTCGCTCGACTTGCGGGTGTAGATGGCGCAGCGGATGCTGGCCTTCGGCTCCGCGGTCCCGGCAGGCTGGTTCCGACGACGGCCGCTCATCGCGTGGCCTCAGCGGACGGCAGCCGGAAGAACCGGAATCCGTTCATGTGGCTGCCGGTGATCCGCTTGGCCACCGCGGTCAGGGTGCGGAAGCGTTCGCCCTCGAACTCGAAGCCCTCACCGCGCGGGAGGACCACCACCCGGATCGTCCGGCCCTTGTACTCGCGGACGATCGCCGACCCCACGGGCGGGACGCGCGGGTCGTCGTGGTCTTCGCCGCGTGCTCGACGATGGACGGTGGTGCTCGGACCCGGCTGGGGCGGAGCGATCATCGACTTCGGAGCCATGACCCGCACCTCGGCGTCGTCGGCCAGTTCGGCGGCGCGGCGTCTGGCCCGCTCGCTCAGGTCGCCTTCGGCGTTGGCCTGGATGCGCCAGGCGATCTTCCGGATGAGGTAGGCGCGGTGCCGCGTCCGGCATGGGTAGCCGTGGACCTCCGCGAAGCGCTCGACGAGCTCCGTCGTGGTCATGCGCTCCAGCTCGTTGATCTGCCGTTCGATGGTTTCGGGGGTCTTTGGCATGTGTGGCTCCGTTGCATGGGTCTCCGTTCCGCACGGCCCTAACCGCGGGGCCGCGGAGCCACACTGAGGGGCAAGTCGCCCGGAAGTTCAAGGCATGTCCGGCCGTAATCTGCGAGTTCGCCGCTGGTCCGCGATGTGCGAGCGCGGTTGGCGACGATGCTGCGAACGAGGCCGCGCGCCAAGATGCTGGCGACCTCATCTCGGCGTTCGGCCTCGGTCATGCTCTCGGGATCGCGCGTGAAGTCCGCGGGCATCAGGGTGGCTCCATGGGCGACGCGGGAATCGCTTCGCCACTACGGTTGCCCTATGCCGTGCGCATGCGCGATGCGCGGCGCGATCACCACCGGCGCGCGTTCTCGAACAGCGTTGTTCGCGCAGCCCCGTCGCGACCCGCCCGACTCCTCGCGATACGATTCGGGTTGTGAGCACCGACCGCAAGACAGACATCCCGCTGAACCCGCCATCCGCCGGCGTTCGGCGTGATCGGGACGATTCGGCAGAGTCCCTGAGCCGGGCCGTCAGCTTGTCCGTGCTGGAGATCGACGCCGACGCTCAGCATCTCGTGCCCGCATTTCTGCTGGCGGACCTGATGTCCCCCGTGGTCTGGGCGTGGCGTGACCAGAAGCGGGCGCACGCCCCCGATGGCTCGCTCCTGAGCGCCAAGAGCCGTTTGGACGCGTTGCAGCGATTCTTCCACCGCTACACGTTCACCATCATGCCCGGGCTGCCCGGGGGCGACGTGTGGGGGCTGATGGACTTCGCCGAAGAGGAGCGACGCTTCCCACCGGGCTTTGTCCGCGCCATCCGAGCCGAGTATGACGCGACGTTCAGGAAGTTGCTGGTGGACACGCCCGAATCACAGTTCGGGCAGATCATCAACGAGCCGTACTACCAGCGCGGCCTGTTCCCTCGCCTCAAGAACGAGTCGGTCGAGGTGATGAACGCGATGGCCCGGATCAACCCGCAGCACAAGCCGTCGGGGAAGTGCATCGGGCTGGGCATGCTATGGGCGGCGGGGCTTGCCGTGTGGGGCCGGTTCCCGCTCGACCGCATCTACATCACCGGCAACCGCGCGCACATGTTCGTCTTTCTGGACGAGGGCGACGGCCACCTGCTCAACAACACGAAGTGGTTCAGCTCGACGCGGATCAACAACCAGTCCGATCTCTCGGAGTTCGTCAGGGCCGTCGCTTCGGGCACCGAGACGACGTTCTTCTATAACCCGGTAGTGGGTATGTGCCACTGTTCGACGGGCGCCTCGCAGGTGCCGTTCGAACGAATCTCGCGGGTCTTCGACCGTATTGGCGGCTTCGTCTCCAATCCGCTCAAGCGCCCCGAGACATGCTGCACCCGCGTCATCGACCCGGCCGACGGCATCCCCGACCCCGCCGAACACACGTCGGCGTCGAGCTATCAAGCCGCGGTCGCGGCGCTGGCGGCGGAACGACCCGGCTCCATCTACGACTACGCCATGTACGCATTCCGAAGTCTGCGCGTGGCGCACCCGCAGGCCTATATCCTCGCCGCGATGCGCGAGGCGCGAACGCGTGAGTTGGGGCAAGGCGTGACGGACCTTGCCGGAGCGCTCGCCATCGTCAAGAGCATCACCGGTCACGAATCGATCTTCGGGAGTCGTGATCGCATCGCGATGCCCGACGAGACGCTGCTTTTCAACACGGGAAACGACCGAGACCGCGCGCTGCTGCTCTACACGCTGCTCGCCCATTCCCCGATCCATGACATGAACGACGCCATCGGGTTCTCCGACGATGGCAGCTTCGTGCGCCATCGAGGGATCTGGATCGATGCATCCGACCTGTCGTCGCTCGGTTCAGCGACGCCGCCAGATGCCAGAACCGTCATCGCGCTGCCCTGACAGTGAGGCAGCGTGATGCGAGTCATCGCGGCTGCGGCAGGCGGCGGCTCATCCTCGATCGGGCACCGGCGCGATCACCACCGGCGCGCGTTCTCGAACAGCGTTGCCCGCGCTGTCCGCTCCCAACCTCCCCGGTTGCTCGACCTATAGGGAGACCAACCCCGTCATAACCCGTGCGCGGGTCTCGGGGAGAGACAGAGAGACTTCGGGCCGAATCGGGGGACCGAGGCGCTCTGTCCCTGCCCGGCTGGTGATGACCACGCCGCAATCAGAGACTCGCCGCCCGGTTGGCCACCCCGCGAAACCCTCGCCAGAACGCGAGAACGCCGCCGATTGTCTCGGCGGCGTTTCGTCTGAACTGGTGGGCCGGTCCACTTTGGAACCGGCTCGGCAATAGAGGATGGATAGCGGGGATCGAACGGGGCTCCGCCGCTCACGCCCGTCGCCGCCAGGATCGGAGGAACTGGCGCGTCTCACCAGTTGCGGTCATGCGACCGCATATGACGAGTTGAGCGTCCGTATCCACAACC
>CAYZSH010000170.1:0-6267 GCA_964481025.1 uncultured Isosphaeraceae bacterium | reverse complement strand
GCGTCGCGGACTCACGATGATCAACTGGTGCGTCTGGCACTTCCGGTTCGGCCAGCACCGCGACAGTTCGTTCATCATGAGCAAGGTGCACGCGCTGTACTTCGCGAAGGACCCCGCGAACCGCATCTGGAACCCCGACGCGGTGCTCGAGCAGTCGGATCGTGCCGCGATCTACAACGACCCGCGCACGCAGGCGAAGTCGACGCACGCGGGGATGCGGGTGCCGATGGACGTCTGGTACGGGAAGTACTGGGGCCGCATCCAGGGCAACAACAAGGAGCGGCGACATCGTCACCACAACCAGATCCCCGAGGTCTATCTGGAGCGGGTGATCCTCTCGTGCTCGAACGAGGGCGGACTGGTGCTCGATCCGTTCTGCGGCAGCGGCACGACCTCGACGGTCGCGCGGGCGTGGAATCGCCGATCGATCACCACGGAGTTCGGCGCGGGCAACGCGGAGAGCGCCTGGCAGCGGATCACCGAGATCGGCATGCTGAGAAAAGGCGAGTCAAGCGGCGGCAGCAGCGCCATCGCCCCGACCCGCGGGGCGTCTTCGGCGTCTTCGGCAAGAGCAGGAGAGCAGGAGTGAGGTGAGCAGGAGATCCGGGGGCGCGTGGTGGCCGAGTCGGCGACGTGGCCCCCTCACCGGCTTCGCCGGAGCTCCCCCCAAAGGGGGGAGCAGTCATGCAAGGCGCGGCCTTGACCTGCCCCCATTCTCGATCTTCCATTCTCCATTTCTCCCTCGCCCCCAACCCCTACTTCGCCTGCCACGGCACATCCGGCACGCCCGCCACGTGGTTTGCGGCCCGACTCATCGCGAAGAGCAGGTCGCTCAGCCGGTTGATCCAGCGGATCGCCTGCGGCGTGACGGGTTCGCCGTGTCCGAGGTGCACCATGAGGCGTTCGGCCCGACGACAGACGGTGCGGCAGAGGTGCAGTCGGGCCGCGAGTTCGGTCCCGCCGGGCAGCACGAAGCATCGGATCTCCGGCGCAGCATCCGAATAGCGGTCGATCATCGACTCCATGCCGTCGACGTCCTCGTCGGTGAAACGACCGATGCGTTCGGCGTTTCGGGCACCTTCCGGTGTCGCGAGGTCGGCGCCGAGATCGAAGCATCGCGACTGCAGTTCGAGCAGGTCGGCCCGCAGCGTGTCGCCGAACACCGAGCCGGCCTCGATCGCAGCCACCGCGAGTCCGAGACACGCGTTGAGCTCATCGACGGTGCCGTACGCCTCGATCCGGGGATGGTCCTTGCCGACGCGATCGCCCGAGAAGAGGCCGGTGCGTCCATCATCGCCGGATCGGGTGTAGAGCTTCATGTGGTTCCAGACTGGAGGATCGGATCGAGTGCCGAGGATCAGGCCGTCGGCGGAGGAACGGACTTCGCGAATCCGTCGGTCGCGGATTCCGGGAGCGCGTCGTCGTCGGGACGATGCACGAGATCGGGCTGGAGAATGCGAGAGCCCTCCTGGTCCCGAACGACCGCGAGAAACCCGGGGCGGAACCCGCCGGTGGCGACCGCGCCGTCGGCATCCATCACGATCAGCGCGACCTGATGATGCGGACGCAGATCACCGACCGATTCGACCCGCCGCATCACCTCGGCGATCGCGTCGAGCGGCGATCCGCCGCGACGCAGCGTCTCGATCGCGACCACGCTCGCGCAGATGCCCGAGATGAGTTCGCCGGTGCCGGTCGCGGTCGCGGCCCCGACGCCGGGTTCCACGAACAATCCGTGCCCGGCGATCGGCGAGTCACCCACGCGACCCGGCACCTTGAACGGAAGCCCGCTCGTCGAGCAGGCCGCGCCGAGCAGACCGTCCCGGTCGCGGGCGAGGACGCCGATCGTGTCGTGTCCGAAGGGGGCGGCGCCTTCCACGGCATCGCCACCGGGTCGGAAGAGCCGGCCCCCGGTCGATGACCCCGGCCCGGGATCGATCGGCCGCAGCCCCAGCAATCCGGCGTCCCGCGATTGATCGACGACGGAGTCGTCCCCGGCCTCGCGCCGACGCTGCCATCCTGCCCACGCCGCTCGGGCGTCGTCGGAGAGGAGATCGGCGCCGGTCAGACCGTGTCGATCCGCGAAATCGTCCGCGTCCTCGCCACAGAGAAGCCGGTGCTCGGTCCGCTCCATCACCAGCCGCGCGACCGCCGCCGGGTGAAGATGACGCCGAAGTCCGCAGACCCCGCCGAATCGGGCAGGGCTCAGCATGACGGCGCCGTCGAGCGACATCCGCCCCGATGCGTCCGGTAACCCGCCAAACCCCACGCTATCCACATTCGGATCGAGGTCAGCACAGGCGCAGGCGGCCTCCATGGCGTCGAGGATCGGTCCCTCGCCGGCGGCCGATGCAAGATGCGGCCAGGCGGCCTCGAGGGCGGGGATCGAGAACGACCAGGTTCCGAGAATGCGCGGGCCATCGATCGCGGGAAGCGGCATGGAGCGGAGGATAGCAGTCGCGGGTGGACCTCCACGGGAGGACTCCAAGGGGGTGACACCCACCCGCCGGTCGGGGCACGATCTCCAAAGAGTGAGGACTTTTGAGCCGCGGAGGGGATCCGTCATCCACAAGATTCCGAATCTCGAATCGGAACCATTCCATCCAGTCGATGGTCGGGTACAGTTCCACAGCCTCGCCTCAGGCGATTCGGGCATCTTCGCCGGCCACCCAAGGCATATCTCCGGCCGGTCGATTCGCCCAGTCATCTCAAGTCACGGTCCAACCCACCGGAGGCCGGTGCGGACCGTTTCCATCACGGAGTCTCCTCAAGATGTCACATCCGTTGAAGAAGGGCCGTCGCGACGGCTTCACCATCGTCGAGCTGCTGGTGGTCGTCTCGATCATCGCGCTGCTCATCGCGATCCTCCTCCCGGCCATCGGCAAGGCGCGTGATGCCGCCCGCACCACGCAGTCGCAGGGCAACATGCGAAACCTCGCGGTCGCCAACGACACCTATGCCGCGGACTGGGCCGATCGCCAGTTCACCGCGTGTCCCGACGACGCCGGACTCACCAACGGCAGTGGTACCCAGTACAACCAGACCGTCGGCTGCATGGGTCAGATGAGCGCCGGCTACGACCACCTCGGTCGCCTCTGGGGCTGGTGGTGCGGTGGCGGCATGTGCCCGGGATATCCGGGTGGCGCGGACTACTGGAACGGGTGCTGGAACTACTGCTTCGTCCCTCAGGGCAACGGAAACGCCTACTTCGGTGCGTTCCGTCTCCCCTGCATGAAGGCGTTCAACTCGTACCTCGGTGACCGCTGGTACGACCCGGTCCTCTGGGCACCCAAGGACGTGATCCCGATGCGGATCGCCGAGAAGTTCTTCGACTATCCCGGCGAGTTCTACCCGTACGATCCGGGCAACGAGTCCTCGCAGATCATCGCCTACCCGAGCTACGTGTGGGGCCCCTCGGCGATGTGGCACCCCGAAGTCTCGAGCCACTGCGGTTTCCGCAGCCCCTTCGGCGGCAACACCTTCCCGGCGGCCTTCAAGAGCCCGGCGGTCGGTCAGTGCAAGTTCCCCGACGTCAAGACCCGCATGATCGAGCACCACTGGCTGCAGCACAACGAGAGCGAAGCCAACCCCTCCTTCGCGGGCAGCGATCCGTCGTGGCTTGCCACTCAGGGTTACAACTCCGCCCCGGTCTGCCTCTTCTTCGACGGTCACGTCTCGGTCAAGGGTGTTCGTGAGGCGATGGACGGCGACGCCCGGAACCGCACGCTCTTCGAGAACAACAACGTCTGCCAGAACGAGTGCCCCGGCGGCAACTGCGAGTCGGGCCTCTGGAACCGCGCCATGGCGTCGAGCTTCGGCAACGCCGGCGGGTACGGTGCCCAGTACGCCTACGACACGATCGTGAGCACCGGCTTCCACTTCTTCACCACCGACGGCATTCGGGGCAAGGACTTCCCGAACAGCAGCAACTGATCGCGGCCGGCAACGGCCGTCTCCGAACGGTTGATCAAGGGGTCGGTCCTCCGGGACCGACCCCTTCTCAATCGACGGCACCCGGATCGACCGAGCTTCGGCCGAGGTGTCCCCGGAGACGGAAGTTTCATACTGGTTTCCCCGCCACATGCCTGTATCGTGGCGTGACTTCCGTAGTCGCCCACCGTTTCCGGGGTTGGAGCGCATTTCCATGACGCGACGTCATCAAGGATTCACGATCGTCGAGCTGCTGGTCGTCGTCTCGATCATCGCCCTTCTGATCGCCATCCTCCTGCCCGCCATCGGCAAGGCCAGGAACGCCGCCCGGCAGACGCAGTCCGCCGGCAATCTCCGCAACCTCGCGGTGGCGAACGACACGTACGCCGCCGACTGGCAGGACCGCCAGTTCACCGGCTGCCCCGACGACCTCGGCCTCGTCGGCGGCGACCCGCTTCGCTACAACGCCGAAGTCGGCTGCATGGGTCAGTTGCTCGCCGGCTACGACCAGTACGGCTCGCTCTTCGGCGCGTGGTGCGGCGGCGGCATGTGCCCCTCGGACATCGCGGGTGACAGCCTCACGTGGAGCCTCACGTTCCACCTGCTCTATCAGCCGCTGTCATACAACGTTCCGAATCCGCCGCTCATCTTCGGCGGCTTCCGGACCCCGAACAACAAGTCCTTCAACAGCTACGTCGGCAACCGCTTCTACGACCCGATCTTCTGGGCGCCGAAGGACGTGATCCCGCTTCGACTGGCCGAACCGTTCTTCGAGCATCCGGAGGAGTTCCGCGTCCCGGAGAACGCCGACGAGGTCGGCCGCATCGTCTGGTCCAGCTATGTCTGGAGTCCCTCCGCGATGTTCCACCCCGAGGTGCACTCGCACTGCGGCTGGAGGAATCCCAAGACGTTCCCCGCGGCCTACCGCTCGCCCGCAGTCGGACAGTGTCGTTTCCCCGACATCAAGACCCGCATGCTCGAGCACCACTGGCTGCAGCACAACGAGAGTGACCGCAACCCGATGTTCGACGGCGAGGATCCGTCCTGGATGTTCAATCAGGGCTACAACTCCGCGCCGGTCACGATGTTCTTCGATGGACACGTCGCGACCAAGGGCGTGCGAGAGGCGATGGACGCCGACGCCCGTGCCCGGAATCTCAACCAGCAGTCCTCGATCTGCACCGGATGTCAGCCTCAGGGCGACTGCCAGTACGGACTCTGGAACCGCGACACGCAGTACGGCGCCAACGGCTATTACGGCGACACGTCCTACGACACGCTGGTCAACACCAGCTACCACATCCTGACCACCGACGGCATCGCCGGCCGGGACTTCCTCTCCTCAGCCCAGTGATCCGGCGACGCTGACCCGTCACGATCGACATGCACACGGCCCGGACCTCTGGTCCGGGCCGTGTTCGCATGGACCAGCTGCTGATGGCGCGGCGTCGGCCGGGATGCACACCTGAACACGCCTCGTGATCAGCGGTCGAGGATCAGCCAGATCGCGGCCGCCACCCATGCCGCGACGATCGACGCGGTCACCAGGAGATACGACGGCTTGCGGACCTTGTGATGGAAGATCCACATGCCGACCAACGCCCCCGGCCAGCCGCCGACGAGTTCGAGCAGATGCAGTCGCGCCTCGGGCACGCGTCGCCGTCCATGAATCGCCGCCCGCTTGTCGAGACCGTGCATGACGAAGCCGGCCACGCTCGCGAGGACGATCCACGCCCCGATCCAGACGGGCCAGCCTGACGCCGCAGGAGTCGCTGCGAGCGTCATCACGGCGTACCCCCACCCGCCAGCATCGGCGCCACCAGCCACCAACCGACCGCGATCACCGTCGCCGTCACAAGACCCGCACCGATCGCGGTGCGACGCCGCACTCGACGCGCCCGCTCGACGTCCACCCAGTAGCGGCCGTCGGTCGTGCGATGCACGACGCCGCGACGGATCGCCGGATCGAGGACGAATGCCCGCGGAATGCCGAGGCCTTCAGCGCGACGTGCGGTCTCGGGCGAGACGGCACCCGCCGCGATGAGCTTCGCCACGGGCCCGGGCGGCTGCTTGAGCATCATCACCACGATGCCCGCCGGCATGAGCAGCATGCCGAGCGCGCCGAGTCCACCGGGGGCCGCACCACCGAGAGGCATGAGAAGACTCCATGAAGGACGCCCGGGCGGGAGACCCGCCCGGGCGTCGTGATTCCATCAACGGACCGGATCAGAAGATCGGAAGGTCGGACGCTGGATCAATAGTCCATGTCGTCCATGCCGGCTCCGGCGCCGGCCTTCTCCTTCTTCTCCTTGATCTCGGTGATCGCACAGTCGGTGG
>CAYZSH010000169.1:0-6298 GCA_964481025.1 uncultured Isosphaeraceae bacterium | reverse complement strand
GTGTGGTTGCGGCGTCTCCGACGACGACAGCGACTCCGACGGCACCCCCGACTGCGTGGACGGTTGCCCGAGCGATCCGAACAAGGTCGATCCCGGTGCGTGTGGTTGCGGCGTGGAAGAAACCGACACCGATGCGGACGGCACGCCGGACTGCATCGACGGATGCCCCGAGGATCCCGACAAGAGCGAGCCCGGCGACTGCGGTTGCGGCGTCGCCGACGACGACACCGACTTCGACGGCACGCCGGACTGCCTTGACGGCTGCCCCGACGACCCGGAAAAGATCGAGCCCGGCGACTGCGGTTGCGGCGTCGCCGAGACCGACACCGACGAGGACGGCACGGCCGACTGCATCGACGGCTGCCCCGAGGATCCGAACAAGATCGATCCCGGCGTCTGCGGCTGCGGTGTCGCGGATGACGACAGCGACAGTGACGGCACGCCGGACTGCGAGGACGTGGACATCCGCGTGCCGCAGGATCAGCCGACGATCGCCGACGCGATCGCGGCGGCCGAGGACGGCTTCACCATCTTCGTGTCGGCCGGCATCTACAACGAGACCGTGGACTTCGCAGGCAAGGCGATCGTGATCGAAGGTGACGTCGCCGATCCGTCCCAGGTGGTCCTTGAAGGCACTGGACTTCCCGGGGCCGTGGTTCGTGCCGTGAACGGCGAGGGCGCCGGATCCATCCTCCGTGGCTTCACGGTGCGGGGTGGCCTCATCGGAGAGCCGCTTTCGGACGACCCCGAGCCCGCGTTCGGCGGCGGCGGCCTGCTCGCGATCGGATCGTCACCGCTGATCGAGGACTGCGTCTTCGACGCCAACGGCTCCGGCAGCGGCGGCGCGATCGCGGCGGTCAACTCGGGAATCTCCGTTCGCCGCTGCATGATCACCGGCAACGACGCGATGCACGGTGCCGGCGTCATGCTCGATCACTGCGACGACGCGGTCATCGAGGACTCCACGATCACCGGCAACGCCGCGACCGGCGTCGGCGGCGGCGTGCATGTCATCGCCGGCTCGAGCGTGATTCGCAACACCACGATCGCGGACAACACGTCGGGAGATCGTGGCGGCGGCGTGGCCTGGGATGCGGCGGATGGTTCGACGGGGCTCGCGCTGACCGGCTGCGTCATCAGCACGAACACCGCGACCGTCGCCGGCGGCGGTCTCGCCTCGACCGGCGATGTGAACGCGGTCCTCTCCGGAACCACCATCTGCGAGAACGAGCCCGATCAGATCGACGGCTCGTACGAGGACGGCGGCGACAACGACATCTGTGACGACGCCCCGTGTCCAGGCGACTTCGACGGTGACGGCATCGTCAAGGGTCCCGATCTCGGACTCCTGTTCACGATGTGGGGACCGTGCCCGGCACCGTGCGTCGCCGACTTCGATGGTGACGGCCAGGTCCGAGGCTTCGATCTGGGCGTGCTGTTCACCAACTGGGGAGCGTGCCCGTGACCCGACGGCGCGGATGACCGCATCCGCGAGCTCGCGACCGCGAAACATCGAACGCCCCCGGCCCACGCTCGTCGTAGGCTGGGGGCGTTCGCCATCCGTCTCCGGAGTCCCGCCCATGGCCGCCCGCACCGCGAAGTCTCACGCCCCCCGATTCTGGCTGGTCAAGACCGAGCCCGACGTCTATTCGATCGACGATCTCAAGCGGGACCGGGTCACCGGTTGGGATGGCGTTCGAAACTATCAGGCTCGCAACTTCATGCGGGACGACATGCGGAAGGGCGACCTCGTCCTCGTCTACCACTCCAACTGCGAGCCGCCGGGAATCGTCGGACTGGCCACGGTCAGCCGGGAAGGCCATCCCGATCCCACCGCATTCGATCCGGATGACGACCACTTCGACCCGAAGTCGGACCCCGATGCGCCTCGCTGGATGCAGGTCGAACTGAGGCACAAGCGGACCTTCCGCCGGATTCTGCCACTGGCGACCCTCAGGGACGACCCCCATCTGGCCGGCATGGCCCTGCTTCAGAAGGGCCAGCGGCTCTCCGTCCAGCCAGTCTCCGAGGCCCATTTCGAGCGGATCGTGGACCTCGCGACCTGACAAGGTCCGGTAACGCAAAGGCGCCCGCCCTCATCCGCCAGAGGTGCACCGAAGAGTCCGGATATTCGGTCTGAACCGACGGATCCCGCTCGACCGACCAGAATCCGGTGACACCTTTCCGACGGTGTCTCTGCCCTTCGTCGGCGCGGATCTGCTTCCGATCCCCGCCTTGGGACGCCCCGCCGTGCCCGGCGGATCTGGAAGCGGAAAAGGTCAGCCACGGCCGTGGAACGCCGTGTCTGGTTGAGGCCGATCCCTACGGCCTCGGGAAAGGGTTCCTGAAGATGAAGAATTGGACGTTCGCTTGCGCGACTGCGGTCGCGTGTTTGTCCGGTGTTGCGTCGGCGGAGTACGACCTCGCCTGGGACGGCATGATCGCCCACGAAGCGATCCACTACAGCCTTGACACATCGGTCTCCTGGGACGCCGAGGCCCGCGAGCGCAATCGATTCGCGTTCGCCGGTCTTCTCGGGTTCAACGGAGGCGACCACAAGCTCTTCTGCATCGAGCTGCAGCAGACGGTCACGCACGACGCGGTCACCTATGAAGTCGGACCGTTCGACTCCTCGAACGTCGATCTCGACAATCGGACCCGCGTGCTCTCGACGCTCTTCACGAACTACTACGACACCGTGGTGGCGACCCCCAGCAGCAGCATGGCCGCGGCGTTCGCCATGGTCACCTGGGAGATCATGACCGAGCAGTTCAGCGGCGGGGCCCAGGACATCCTCTCGCAGATCTCCCTCGATCTTGGTGCCGTGCAGTTCGGCGACTACTCGATCGAAGCCGGCGCGATCGCCAACGAGATGATCTACAACCTCGGCGTCGCCGCCGACAGCTCGAACCTGGTGCGGTACTCCAACCCGGCATATCAGGACTTCGTGGGCCAGGTGCCCGCACCAGGCGCCGTCGCCCTGCTCGGCATCGCCGGTCTCGTCAGCCGAGGCCGACGTCGCGGCTGACCCGCGAAGCCCGGATCGAACATCGACCCCCGGCCGCCCCGTTCGGGCGACCGGGGGTCGTTCTTCGTCGTGCCTGGACGGCCGCGACCATTCCGGACGATGCTCCCTCACACCATGACGTCTCCTCCTGGGTCTCGAACGGCCGGCGTGATCGGCATGCTCGCCGCGGCCGGTCTCGGGCTCGGCTCGCGACTGCCCTGGGCACAAGAGCTCCCGGTGATCGGTCCGTACGGTGGCGATGCCGCGTGGACGATGGCCGCCTGCGCCGGGTTCCGAACGCTCGCCCCGTCGATGTCGATCCTGCGTGCGACCGTTCTGGGATACCTCGCCTCCGTCGCGGTGGAGTGCTCGCAGCTGGTGCGGGCCGACTGGCTGAACGCGATCCGCGAGCACCCGATCGGCGGCCTCCTGATCGGCCGGGGCTTTCTGTGGAGCGACCTCGCGGCCTACGCCGGAGGCGCGGTCGTCTTTGCGCTGATCTTCACCCTGCTCGATCGACAGTGGGCGGGCAGGGCGAATCGTGGGAAGACGGAGAAAAGAGCCTGAATCCGCTGGCCGGATCCGCCCTTCGTCGGGATGATGCCCGCGCATGTCCCGGACCTCCAGCGGCGCCCGCCGCTTCGATCTGCAGGCCGGCCGAGTCATCGGCGGCAAGTACGAGGTGATCGCCCACATCGGCCACGGCTGGGAGGGCGAGGTCTATCGCGTGGTCGAGCGGGCGACCGGGGCCATCCGGGCCGCCAAGCTCTTCCTGCCCGAACGCAACCCGCGGGATCGCGCCGTCCTCTTCTACGCCCGCAAGCTCGAGCGACTCCGCGACTGCCGCATGGTCATCCAATACCACCATGTCGAACGCATGAAGGTGCGGAACGACGAGGTGACGGCGCTGGTCAGTGAATACGTCGAGGGACGACGACTCGACCGACTGGTCGCGGAAGCGAAGGGCGGACGACTTCCCGAGTTCGAGGCGTTGTGCATCCTGCATGAACTCGTCTGCGGACTCGAGGAGCTGCATGCCCTCGGCGAGTACCACGGCGATCTCCATTCCGCGAACATCCTCGTACGACGACGCGGCGTTCGATTCGAGTTGAAGCTCGTCGACTTTCACGATCGCGGCCGCGGCGGAAGCCGTCACCGGCAGGACGACCTCGTCGAGGTCGCCCGGCTCCTCCGCGACATGACCGGCGGCACCGCCGCCTACGCCCGCCGCAGCGCCGCGATCCGGAACATCGTCTGCGGCGGACGCCGCGACCTCGTGACGAAGAAGTTCCCCTCCGCGTCGCACCTGCGACGACACCTCGAGACCTTCGACTGGAACACCGACTGAGTCGGTCTCCGGCGTTCATTCACACCCACCCCCCGAATCGGGAAGGACACCACCGATGCGCGGTTGCATCCTCTACAAGAAGGCAGCGGCAGACCTCCCGAGCGAGGCCTTCGAGATCCATCGTCTCCAGGAGGAGGCGCAGCATCTCGGCATCGATCTCTCGGTGCACGCTCCCGAGCAGTTCGACCTCGTCGTCACTCGCGACGACCGCAACAGCGTCCGAATCCAGGGCGAGGTGCGTCCGCTTCCGGACTTCCTGCTGCCCCGAATGGGCAGCGGCACGACCTACTTCGCACTGGCGGTCATGCGACACCTCGAGCGTCTCGGCGTGCAGCCGCTCAACTCGTCGCATTCGATCGAGATCGTGAAGGACAAGCTCTGGTCGATCCAGGTGCTCGCGGAGAGTCATCTGCCGATCGCGAAGACGATCCTCGTGAAGCAGCCGTTCGACGTCGAACTCGCCGCGAAGTATCTCGGTTATCCGCTCGTCGTGAAGGCGCTCTCCGGCTCGCACGGGCGTGGCGTGTTCCTCTGCGAGGACGCCCAGCGACTCGACGACATCATGGGACTCGTCGGTTCGACCGGCAACACGAACCTGATCCTGCAGGAGTACATCGCCTCGAGCCGTGGCCGCGATCTCCGCGTCATCACCGTGGGCGGCCGTGCGATCGGAGCCATGCTCCGACAGTCGACCGACGGATCGTTCAAGGCGAACATCTCGCGAGGCGGCGTCGGCGAGCCGTATCCGCTCACGCCCGAGATCGAATGGCTCGCGACCGAGGCGGCCCGTGTGGTCGGCCTCGACATCGCGGGCATCGACCTGCTCTTCGACGGCGACCACTTCCGCATCTGCGAGGCGAACTCCGCCCCCGGATTCGAAGGTTTCGAGCCCGCGACCGGCATCAACGTGGCGCGTCAGATCCTGGAGTTCGCGGCGGTGCGACTCGGGCGGATCGACGTGCTGTCCGGACGGCCGGCGCCGCAGTAGCAGTCGGGGCGGCTACTTCGAGTCGACGGGCTGCCATGCGACGATCGGGCGGAGTTCGACGGTTCGGAACTCGATCGCCGCACCTTCGCTCTGCAGCGCGATGCGACCAGGCACCTCGCGGCAGCCCGTCGCCTCGTTCTGCACGAGGCCGTTCACCTCCAGCGTGAGGTTGCCGCGGTCCATGCGGATGCGGTAGCGGTTCCACTCGCCGAGCGGCTTCTCGTTGGTCTCATGCGCCTTGACCGTGCGGCGGCCCTGGGTGCGATCGGCGGCCGCGGTCATCGGGAACTCGCCGATGTTCCAGATGTCGCCCGCGTTGCGGGAGTGCAGCTGCGCCTCGATCGAGTTCGGCCAGACGGTGTCCTCGCCGATCACGCGAAGCAGCACGCCGCTGTTGCCCGCGCCCTTCGCCGGATCGAACCGCCACTCGACGATCAACTCGTAGTTCTCGTAGAGCCGCTCGGTCTGGAGGTACCCGATCGGCCGGCCGGCGCAGCTCAGGACCCCGTCCTGCACGCTCCAGGCCTTCGATGCATCGCTGGATCCATCGCTGTAGAACGCCCGCCAGCCGTCGAGCGAATTCCCGTCGAACAGACGGATCGTCTCGCCGAAGACGGGTTCGTTCGCGGCCGACTTCACGGCGTCGACCAGGCTCGGCTCAGGGGCTGCGAGGCCCGTCGCGGCGCCGGCGGTGATGATCGCAAGCAGTGACGCCGCCAGACGCGGCCCGACGAATCGAGGAGTCGAGGTCATGACCGTCAGGATACGCCCTGCCGTGGCCTCCGGCCCGAGAAAGACAGGGGCCGCGACCCGAAGGTCGCGGCCCCTGCGTGGATTCGAGGTGGACTGACCGACTGCGATCAGCAGCTGCCCCAGGCTCCGATCAGCAGACCGAGGTCCGCACCGTTGACCTGACCGTCGTCGTTGATGTCGGCGTCGGGATCCGAAGTGCCCC
>CAYZSH010000168.1:0-6298 GCA_964481025.1 uncultured Isosphaeraceae bacterium | reverse complement strand
CGGTGTAGCGGCCGACGAACGGCGTCGGCGCGTTCGCGCAGATCTCGGTGTCGATCAGCAGGAAGTCGCTGAAGCCCGGGCGGACCCAGAAGCCGCCGGCGATCGCCGCGATGTTCCCGTCGATCTCGCAGCCGTCGAGCGTCACCAGGCCGCCCGTGGCGTAGAAGGTGATGCCTCCGCCGATGTTGGCGGTGTTATTCGACAGGGAGCAGTCGACGAAGGTCGCGCTTCCCTGCGTCACATGGGCGCCGCCGCCGTGCGAATTGACCGCGAGGTTGTAGGTGAAGGTGCAGCCGTCGAAGACCACGTTCCCACCGAACACCTGCGCACCGCCGCCGTCGGCATAGGCGCGGTTCTGATGGAAGACGCAGTCGATGACGCTCGACTCGCTCTGATAGAAGTAGGCCCCGCCGCCGTAGTAGGTGCGGTTGTTGATGAAGCGGCAGTTCTCGATGGTCGGACTGGCGTTCGAGACCGCAAGGCCGCCGCCGATCATGACCGTCTCGTTCGCCGGAAGCGGGCTGCCGGACCAACCCTTCCGAAGCGTGAACCCGGCGAGCTTCGCGGTCGACGGCTCGCCGCTCACGCACCGAACCAGCGACGAGTCGAGGCCGGTCCCGTCCAGAATCGTCTTCTCGGGACCCATCGCGCTCCGTACCACGATGTCCTTGCCGAGGAAGTCGATCGTCTCCGAGTAGACCCCGGGCTCGACGAGCACTTCGTCGCCCGCCGCCGCAGCATCGATTGCCGCCTGGATCGTCGGGTAGTCGCCCGGCACCCCAAGCGTCGCTGCCTGAGCCGCGAATCCGAGCGCCGCTGCCGAAACCGCGGCGATCGCCAACCCGACCTGTTGCTTGCTTCGCATGTCTCTGCTCCGTTTGGTCGCCATTTTCGAGGCGACGAGTTCGTCTCGGACGGAAGAGGGCGGCTTCAATCCCTGCCTTCTCGACCGACCAGATCCAAGACCGCGTCCTACGGCCTCCACCGGAACGACCTCCGTAACGGAGGACGTCGATCCGAACGCTATCAGTCGTCGCCGCGTTTGCCATCGCCGAACTGCGACCGATGCGCTTATTCGGGTGGATTCCCGACCGATCCGGAGAACCGCCATCGACGCGAACCGACGCGATTCGATCCCGACGCAGCGGTTCCCGGGCCGATCTAGCCCGCGATGCGGATCCTCCACTGGCTCGAGTTGTGGTGGCGGAACGTCGGCGGACCCGTGCGTTCGGTCACCGACCTTGCGGCCGCCATGCGCCGCCGCGGCCACGAGGTGCTGATCGCCACCGCGGATCCCCGCGATGCGCCACCGGCGTGGTTGGAATCGCCCGAACCACGCATGGTTGCGATCCACGGCGGAACGCTCGGGCGTCTTTCGCGCGAAGGACGCATGCACGTCCGAGAACTGCTCCGCCATGTCGACTGCGTGCACCTGCACGGTGTCTGGGAGCGTTCAACGAACCAGATCGCCCGCGGGGCATCTGCCGCCGGCGTTCCCTACATCCAAAGCCTGCGCGGCATGCTCGATGACGCGGCGATGGCGTACCACCCGATCCGCAAGCGGCTCTTCCTCGCCGCGGTCGCCGGGCGAACCCTCCGTGAAGCCGCCGCGATCCACTGCACCGCATCGGGCGAGGCGTCGCAGGCTCGACGCTGGATTCATCGCGAACCCGTGGTCATCCCAAACCTGCTCGACCTGCGCGCACTGCTGTCGCTTGAACGCCGCGAGTCCGCAAACCCGCGGATCCTCTATCTCGGCCGGATCCACCCGACGAAGGGGCTGGCGATATTGATCGAGGCCGCCGCCATCCTCGCCGCGCAAGGCCTGCGCGTCGCGGTGGATGTGGCCGGCGAAGGCGAGCCGTCCTACATCGAGAGCATCCGAGCTCTCGTGCGTCGGCATCGGCTCGAAGACGCGGTCTGTCTGCATGGCCATGCCGACGACGCGACACGCACGACGCTCTTGTCGCGGGCATGGATGCTCGCCTCGCCGACGGAGAAGGAGAACTTCGGCAACGCCCTCTTCGAATCGCTCGCCGCCGGTGTGCCGGTGGTCGCGACCCGCGGGCTCGATGCCGAAGCCGAGCTGGCGGCAAGCGGCGGAACATGCCTCGTCGATCGAAACGCCGAGTGCTTCGCGCACGCGATCGAGCGACTTGTTCACGATTCGGCCGAACGGGGCCGGCTCGGCGAGTCCGCCCGACAGTGGTCGGAAGCGCACATGCATCCTGATCTCGTCGCGTCGAGATTCGAGCAGGCGTACCGCCGCATCGTCGCGCGATGACCGTGATCAGCCGCCGCGGCGAAGCGCCCGCAGCTCGGCGAGCTCGCGACGGCCGTACACCGCGATCACGGGCAGCCAGGCGACCGCAAAGACGCCCAGGCGAACCAGCGCTCCGTGCAGCGACTCGGCGGACAGCCCGATCGTCGCGCCGATCGTCTCGGCGATCGCGAACGCCGCGAACGCCGAGAACACGAACGGTCCGTACCAACGCATCGCCGCGAGGGCTCCGCAACCTCCGGCGATGCTGGCGGCGGACAGATGCATCGCGCCCGCCAGCACGCGCTGCACTCCCACCGCGACCGCGATCTGCGCCAGCGAGCCGCCGAGCCACACCGACGCGAGGATCGTTCCGATCAGCGAAAGCCCGTCGATCGCCTCGAGCGCAGCGCGCCATCGCCATCGGCCCGCCGCCTCGACGCCGGCGCCGCTGACCACCGCGAGCCCACGCATCGAGGCCGAGAGCGCGATCGCCTGCACGACGGGAATCGACTCGTCCCAACGCCCCTCCCAGAGCAGATGCACCGCCGCAGGCCCGGCGATCGCGATGAAGACCCCGCCCGGCGCGATCAGGAACGCCGCGAGGCGGATCGACCGCTCGAGCGCGCCGCGGAACCGCTCCGGATGCGAGGCCACCCGCGACAGCGTGGGCAGCAGCACGCCGTACGCGCCCGAGGTGAGCAGCGTCATCGTCGAGGCGGCGAGCTGGAACCCGAAGAAGTAGTAGCCCAGCATCGACTCCGCCACGAAGCCCATCGCGAGGTAGTCGCCGCGCAGGACGAGCACACCGCACCAGGTGGCGAGCATGATCCAGCCGCTCGACCGCACGATCGCCCGCACGGACGCGAACGAGACGCCTCGCACATTGAACTCCCTTGCGCCGCCGATCGCCGCCAGCACGATCGCCTCGACGGCGGTCACCGCCAGCAGCGGAAGCACGAAGGACATCGCACCGAAACCGAGCCATGCCAGCAGCACCGTGAGCCCGCCCTGCGCGAAGACCGTGGACGCGTCTCGAATCGCGATCGCCCGGAAACGCAGGTCGATGTGCAGGCGTGTCCGCATGAAGGCCGCCGCAGCCGTGACCGGCACGTTGGCCGCCAGCACCAGCACCAGCGGACGGATCGCGTCGGTCTCGTAGAGCTCCGGCGAGACGATGGCGAACGCCGTCAGGATCAGCGCGCCGAGCACCGACGACGCGGCCGCGACCGCGACCGCCGGCCCGACCAGTTCCGCGTAGCGCCCGGACTGCTGGCGAAGCAGCTTCTGCACGCCGCCATCGGTGAGCGCGGAGGTGAAGACGGTGAGCGAGATCGCGGTGCCGTAGACGGCGAAGTCCCCCTCGCCAAGAAGCCACCCCAGCGCGAACTGCACGGCGATCGAGACGAACTTCGAGACGACGCCGGCGGCGGCGATCCAGGCGGCGCCTCGGACGCTCGCGCGACCCAACGACGGCGACGCCTGGGCGCCCGCGCTCATGCGGCGAGACGCTCGTGCATCAAGCCCTCCAACCGAGTTCGGAGGCCGGCATCTCTTCATGGACCTCCTCGTGCTCCTCGAAGGGCTCCTCCGCGGCGATGCGGACATCGAGTTCCTTGCGGACGCGGCCGAGCATGATCGCGAGCGTGAAGAGGATCGGCGATCCGAGCAGGGAGCCCTGCTTGTTTGCCAGCATGAACTGGTACGCCGCCAGCGATGCGGCGAGGATCACGCCGATCCGCATCGCGGAGTCGGCGTCGAGCATTCGGAGCAGATGCCTGACGTTGCCCCACGTGAGGCCGAGCACGGTCATCAGCAGCGTGAACCCGATCAATCCGACCTCGCCGAGCGCGTCGGCGATCAGGACGTGCGAGTACTTGTCGCCGGACCGGCTGTTCAGCGACTGGAAGGCCGAGACGCCGAGTCCCTGCACCCATGACCCTGGACTCGATCCCCACGCCGCGAGCAGTTCGATCGCGTTGTCGAGTCGGCCCGCGCCGCCGGTCGTGAGGCTTTCGGCGGTCCATCGATCCTCGTTGTCGGAGGAGATGAACTTCGAAGCCGCGAAGTAGAGGCCGCCGGCGACGAGGACGCCCGCGAGGCCGGCGAGCGCGATTCCCTTGGCGTTGCGCATCCGATACGCGATCGGGAAGAAGCACAGCACCACGAGGATCGCGAAGATCATCTGCCCGCGCGAACCCGAAAGCAGGCACAGGCCGGCGCCCATCGTGAAGGCCGCCGATCGCCATGCCTTGCCGAACCACGTCTTCTCGGCGAAGAGCGTCAGCCCCGCGATCACCATCATCGTTCCGCCAAGCGTCCCGAGGGCGAGCGGATTGGTCCGCTCCGACAGGCTGATCTGCACGCCGAACCGGCCCGCATAGAAGCCGAAGTTCGGATCGACCATGATCACCGCGGTCGTCGCGGCGCCCACGACGAGGATCGATGTGCACATCGGGCCGAGGATCTCCGCCCTCGGCACGAGCATCGGCGCCAGCAGCAGAAACAGGATCCAGTAGGGGAGCCCGCCGACGGTGAGGGACATCCCGATCTCGGGATCGGGAGACCACAGCGACGAGAGGTAGCCCCACGCGTAGAAGCCCACCGCCGCGAACATCGCGGGATTGGCGAGGTTGCGGAAGGGCGACTCGCCGGCGAGGACGCCGCGAACGATCGCCACCGCCGCCAGGCCGGCGACCGCGAAGTTGAAGACCATCGGGCGATCGCGGAAGAGCGGCACGCCCGACTGCAGCATGATCTCGAGCGGGAACATCGCCAGCACCACGGCGATCGTCCAGCTCGGCTTCCAGAGCGCGAGCAGGAACAGGAGCGTGACGAAGGCGAGGGCGATCATGGCTTCGGGGGCGACGATCCTATTCGGTACGGCCCGGCGTCGATGCTTCTCACGGACCGGTGGCGGCGTTCATCGGCGCGAGTGCACCTGCTCGAATCGCGACCACGTCCTCGACCGCTTGCCTGATCGTGTTCCCAAAGTGATCGATGATCTCCGCTCGAACCGCCTCGCTCACCCAGGTGTCGGGCGTCTCGCCGCCCAGGTAGGCCAGTCGGACGGAGTCCCGAACCTGGCTTTGGAGGCGGAAGGACGGATTCGGCGGCGAGGTCGCGATGTGCGCGTAGTGACCGGCTCCGGTCCAGATCGCGATCGAGTCGGCTCCCGCTTCGATGGCCGGCCGGAGCTGCTTCTCGACGATCTGTTCCCGGGGAATCTTGCGGGTCTCCACGGTGTTCCCGCCCGGGGCGTAGTAGAGGTTGACCATCGGCACGACCGGTCGATCGGGTCGGGCCGACTCGGCGATCATGGCCTTGGACAGCTCGACCATCGCCGAGTTGCGCAGGCGGTAGACCTCGACCTGCCGATCGCGAACCAGCTGCGTCGGATACTGACGCGTGTCGTGACGGTCGTAGATCGAAGGCGAGATCCAGTCGCACTCCGCAACGACGGGAGCGAAGGCCGCGCGACGCTGCGCGATCTCCGTGGCGACGCGATCCGCGGGCACGTTCCACCACGTGTATCCGGTGTCGCCCTCGGGGAACCAGTGCGGAAGCACGGGCACCGAGTAGACGCTCCACCTGGTGGCGGGGAACGTGGCCTTCAGGACCTGCAACGCGTTCACGAACGCGTCGCGGGTCCGGATGTAGTCGGGATGCTGCGGGTCGGTTCGCCCGAGCAGCAGATGCTCCATGTGCGGGAACTCGAAGTCGAGCATGAACCAGCCCGAGGGACTCTCGCCCCAGTGAAGGCGCACGTAGTCGATGACCTTCGCCACATCGATCGTGCCTTCCTCCGATGCATGCGGGTCGACGCTCTGATAGATCATGCGGACCGGAGCGGCGCCAAGCTGCACCATCGTCGCGGCCGCGCTCTCGGCGACGAACCTCGACGGTCCCGCCGTCTCGAGAAGCGAGTCCGACATCGCCACCGGCAGCAGCAGCGACGAGGACGGCAAGTCCGAGGGAGCATTGGGTGCCGACGGCGGCGTCACCGGCGTCGTGGGATCGACGGTCGGCGGCGCGCCG
>CAYZSH010000167.1:0-6324 GCA_964481025.1 uncultured Isosphaeraceae bacterium | reverse complement strand
GCCGAAGCTGGCCGCCTTCATGCGCGGCGGGTAGTCCTTGAACGTCTCGAGGAATCGAGCCACGTACGCCTGCGCCGGAATCAGCAGGTACGGGCGGTCGAGGAACCAGTCGTCGTAGGTGTTCGAGGTCACCATGCCGCGCTCGAAGGGGTCACGACGCAGGTTCACCAGCAGCGGCACGCGGAGCTCGATGAACGGTTCCCGCCACGACTGGAAGGTCGCCTCCGCCCGCTGCTCCATGAAGATCGCCTTCCAGTCGGCGTACCGCAGCGCGGTGAGATCGCCGTCATCCGAGAAGTAGAAGATCTCCTTGCGGGGGCTCTGGTCGGTGTCTCCCGAGAGCAGGGGCAGGATGTTGTAGCCGTCGAGGTGCACGCGGTATTCGCGATCGGCGCTCTTCGATTCGTAGCCCTCGAGCAGTTCGGCCTTGATGTCGTCGTCGCCCGCGGCCGCGACGAAGGTCGGGAGCCAGTCCATGTGATGGACGATCTCGTTGGTGCAGGAACCGGGCTCGATGACGTCGGGCCAGCGGACGAAGCAGGGCACCCGCCAGCCACCTTCCCAGTTGGTGTTCTTCTCGCCGCGGAATGGGGTCATGCCCGCATCCGGCCAGGTGTTCATGTGCGGTCCGTTGTCGGTCGAGTACATGACGATGGTGTTGTCGGCGATGCCGAGTTCGTCGAGGAGTTCGAGGAACTTCCCGATGTGCATGTCGTGCTCGACCATCCCGTCGGAGTACTCGTCCTGCCCGCTGATGCCGCGCAGTTCATCCTTCACGTGGGTCCGGAAGTGCATGCGGGTGCCGTTCCACCAGCAGAACCACGGTCGACCCGCGGCAGTCTCCTTGCGGATCCACGCCATGGCGGCCTCGGACGTCTCGTCGTCGACGGTCTCCATGCGCTTCTTGGTGAGCGGGCCGGTGTCCTCGATCTTGTGGGTGCCGTCGGGAAGCATCCAGGAGTGGATGACGCCGCGGGGACCCCACTTGTCCTTGAACGTGGTGCCGTCGGCGAGGACGAGGTCGGTGGGGTAGTCCTCGTTCTCGGGTTCCTCCTCGGCGTTCAGGTGGTAGAGGTTGCCGAAGAACTCGTCGAAGCCGTGGGCGGTCGGCAGGTGCTTGTCCTGATCGCCAAGGTGGTTCTTGCCGAACTGTCCGGTCGCGTACCCCTGATCCTTGAGAAGGCGGGCCATGGTCGGATCCTCGGGGCTCGAGCCGAGCTCGGCGCCGGGAAGACCGACCTTGCTGAGTCCGCTGCGGAAGACGCTCTGCCCGAGGATGAACGATGCGCGACCCGCGGTGCACGACTGCTCGGCGTAGTAGTCGGTGAACCGCATGCCTTCGCGGGCCACTCGATCGATGTTCGGCGTGCGGTAGCCCATCATGCCGTGGCTGTTGGCGCTGATGTTGGTCATGCCGATGTCGTCGCCCCAGAGGACGAGGATGTTCGGCTGATCGGCGGCGGACGCCGAGGCGGCGAGGCCGAGGGCGCCGGCGAGGGCAAGGACGGTCTTTCGGAACATGGTTCGATCGGCTCCGGGAGGAGAAGGGATGGGCGTCGGCATGTCGGCCGCGAGCGACTGGAGAGACTAACCGCCTGCGGATCCTGATGACCACGGATCTGCGATCATCCGGCCATGCACCCGACGATGGTGGGAAGACTCCTCAGGTTCTGGCTCGTGTTCGCCGTGTCCGCCGTCCTCTCCACGGCCGATGCCTCGGCTGATGACCGAGGGCCGGTCCGCATCGGCTGCGCCGCGAGCGTCGCGGACGTCGTGCGGCGGTGTCTGACGGAGATGCCGGGTGATCCGCCGATCGAGATGTCGGTCGCCGCCTCCGCGGTCCTGACCGGTCAGGTGCTGGCGGGGGCCCCGTTCGATCTCGTCGTGCTCGCGGACGAGACGTGGACTGAGACCCTGGAAAATGCAGGGATGGCTGTTCTCGACGGGCGAAGGCGTCTCGTGAGCAATGAACTGGTGATGGTCGTTCCTGCCGAAGGGCTGACGGAGATCGCCGGGAATGAACCGCCCGCAGGCCGGCTCGCCGTCGCGGATCCGGTCCTGACGCCACTGGGGCGGGCCACTCGGCAGGCGATCACGAGTCTCGATTGGGAGACGTCGCTTGCCGGCCGCGTGCTCGTCGGAGACGACGCCCGCGCCACACTCCTGCTCGTCGAGACGCGGGAGGTCGATGCCGCGATCGTGTATCGAAGCGATGCGATCGGCCGAGAGGACATTCGAATCCTGCGCGAGATCGAACCAGGTCTTCACGATCCGTTGGTCGTGGAGGCGATCCTGCTGCGCGATTCGCCCGAAGCACGATCGGTGGTGGAGACGCTCGCGTCGTCGGAGTGCATCGATGCCCTGATCTCGCGAGGATTCCACGCCGCGCCGTCGCCGGATGAGTCGGGGCCGCGGACGAGCGCATCGCCTTCCGACGACGCGGGGGTCGACCTCTGGACGCCGGTTCGAACGTCGATCCGCGTGGCGACGGTCGCGGTTCTCGGGATGCTGCCGGTCGGGGTGGGCATCGCGTGGTGGCTTGCCCGGTCGCGGTCGCGATGGACGATCGTCGTCGAGTCGATCGTGGCGTTGCCGCTGGTGCTGCCGCCGGTCGTGGTCGGGTATCTCCTGCTGAGCCTGCTCGGTCGTCGCGGCGCCGTCGGCGGATGGGTGCACGATCACCTCGGCGTCGACATCGCCTTCACCTGGTGGGCGGCCGCGATCGCCAGCGCCGTCATGGGACTGCCGCTGCTGGTGCGGTCGGCGCGGATCGGCATCGAATCGGTCGATCGGGATCTCGAACGCGCCGCCGCGAACGCCGGCGCCGGGCGGTGGCGGACGTTCCGACGCGTGACGCTTCCACTGGCGGCCCCCGGTGTGATCGCGGGCGCGGCGCTGGCCTTCGCCCGATGTCTCGGCGAGTTCGGGGCGACGATCGTGGTCGCCGGCAATCTGCCCGGCGAGACCCGCACGCTCGCGCTCGCGATCTGGACCGAGTCCCGGACGCCGGGACGCGAGTCGCAGGTGATGCTGCTCGTGGCGGTCGCGATCGGGCTCTCCATCGTCGCGACGCTCGTGTCGGAGTGGTTGCTTCGACGATGGCGGCCGTCATCATGAAGGCGATCAGAATCCGAGGCTGCGGGCGACCATGCGGCCGAGTTCGACGTAGGCGTTGGTGAACGGGTCCGCGCGAAGGAAGCCGACCGGCATCGACGGGTTCCCGACGAATGGCCGGAGGATCCATGCCAGCTGGATACCGGTGAACGTCTGGACCAGGAGCCACGATCCGACGCACCATCGCCACGCAGGCATCCGCCGCGCCAGCGGTTCGATCATGCGACGCAGCACGATGGCCGCGAATCCGGCCGCGATGCCGAAGGCGGCGAGGTCGAAGAGTCGGATGACGTCGTACGACGCGCCGGACACCGGCGGGATGATCAGCAGCGGCGCGAGGGAAGCGAGGCAGGTCGTCATTCCAAGTTCCGCGACGAGCACCGCACGCAACGTTCGTGGCATGGCGTCGAGGCAGCCGTTCGCGGCATGCACCGCGGCCAGAAAGGGCAGCGTGAGCATTCCGGTCGCGAGCAGCAGAATCGGGAGTTTCACCGCCGCGATCGGGATCTGCCACGGCCGCTGCAGGTCGGAGCCACCGACCACGGCGCCTGCGAACAGCGAGAGCAGCGTTCCGGCGAGCAAGGCCGATCCGATGCGCAGGCGAGTCGATCCATCAAGCAATGACGGATCAGCCCGGCTGACGCGATCGAGCAGGTCGAGCAGGTCTCGCACGGGTCAGCCTCCGACCAGCTCGGCGATCGTTCGTCCGAGGTCGAGAAAGAGATTGCCGCCCGGAGCGCGGAAGAGACGGAACGGTGCGTCCGGGCTGCCGATGAACGGACGCAGGATCCAGGCCATCTGGGATCCGACCAGTCCGAAGAGCGCGATCCAGATCCAGAAGAGGAGGAGACCGGAGCCGGTCGCAGCGGGCGACGCAGTGGTGTCGACCATCGCATCGTGCGGGTCGGGGACGTCGACCGAAGCAGCCGTGGACGCGGCAGCGATGATCGGCCGGGCATCGAGCCGGGTGCGGAGTCCGGAGAGCAATCGACGCACGCCGAGGAGTCCGGCCAGCATCGTGAACACCGCGACGAGCACCTTGATGAACGGATAGCTCGACGTGCCCACCGTGAAGAACACCACGATCGGAACGAGCGATGCCAGAACCGCCAGCGTCACGACGATGGCCTTCAGGATGTACCCGGCGAGTTCGCTCGGACGGAGTCTGGGGCCGAGCAGCGCGTTGAAGACGTACAACGCCGGCAGCGTCACCGCGACCGTCAGCAGGAAGAGCGCCGGGACCTTCGCCGCGGACGCGAGAGGCTGAAGCCACGCCATGCCCGCCGCGTCGCCCTCCAACGCTCGACGGAGCGGCGCATGAAGGCCGATGCCCAGACCGACGATCGCACCGAGCATCAGGACGAGGGTCAACCATCGCCTGAGTCGGACCGGCGGATCCGCCTCGTGCGGACGATGGGTCAGGACGTCGTCGAGGGTCCCCATGAGACGGGGTGTGCGGTCGGGTGCGGTGTCGAACGGGGGCATGGCTGGTTCTCCGGGAGCGATGGATGCCGGCCGGTGGCCCGGCCCCGATGCGTGCGGTAGCCTCGCGAGCACCCTGCAGCCGATCCGGGATTTTTCACGGATTCCGTCGGTCGGGCAGGCGGAGTGACGGAGGACCCATGCAACCCCCGGTGAATCCTGAGATCGGTGAGGTCAGTCGGCTTCTCGATCGAGCGGCAGAGGGTGACGAGGCTGCTGCGATCCAGCTCTGGGACGCCGCCAATGCCGAGCTCAGACGGCTCGCGGCGGCCCTCGTCATGGACGAGCGGCCGTCCGCCGACCTCCAGCCGACCATCGTGGTCAACGAGGCGTTCATCCGCATGAACGACACCGATGACGTGCCGCGGTGGCAGGACCGAGGCCATTTCTTCGGGTACGCCTGGAGAGTCATGCGGCAACTCCTCATCGATCACGCTCGCGCGCGGCGGGCGGTCAAGAGGGGTGGTGGGTGGCGCCGGATGACGTTGGAGGTCGCCGCCGGCGAGCTCGTCACTCTGGATCATCTGGAGGATGACGGAGGACGATTGGTCGACGCCCTTGATCGGTTGGCCGCCATCGATCCTCGTCAGCATGAGGTGGTCTGGCGGCGGTTCGCGCTGGGGCAGACCGTCGAGGTCGTCGCCGAGTCGATCGGCGTCTCGCCCCGGACGGTGGCGGAGGACTGGAGGATCGCGTCCGCATGGTTGCGTCGCGAGCTCGCGCGTGACGACGAGGGGGAGTGATGACGATCGATCGTGAGGCGGTGCGCCGGATCTTTCTGGAGGTCGTCGATCTCGACGAGGTGAGTCGTGTCAATCGTCTCGACCGTGCTTGCGGCGGAGACGTCGTGCTTCGAGCCGAGGTCGAGTCACTGCTTCGCCATGATCGCCCCGAGCTCGGGACGGATCCGCCGCATGGACCGAGTCCGGGGCGCAGCGCGAAGGCCGTCGTCGCCGTGCGATCGTCCGGAGACGAGGTCGGCGTCTATCGACTGGAGTCCCGTCTGGGGGCCGGTGGTTTCGGGGAGGTCTGGACCGCGACGCAGGCGGATCCGATCCACCGGACGGTGGCGATCAAACTCCTGCACGTCTCGGGCGTGAAGGGCATGTCGGCGAGGTTCCACGCGGAGCGTCAGGTGCTCGCGACGCTGCGGCATCCCCGCATCGCGCGGATCATCGATGCCGGCACGCAGGACGACGGCACGCCCTGGTTCGCCATGGATCTCGTCGATGGACGTCCGATTCTCGAGGCTGCGGGCTCGCTCGGGCTCGACGAAACATCCCGCATCCGTGTGTTCCTCGAACTCTGCGAGGCCGTGGCGTCGGCGCACCGGCGCGGCGTGATCCATCTCGATCTCAGCCCCCGCAACGTGCTGCTCGGTCCCGACGACGACGGGATACCGCGGCCGACCGTCATCGACTTCGGACTCGCTCGATGGCGGGACGTCGGTGACAGTTCGGAGCATCGCGTGGAGGGCGGAACGCCGGGTTGGATGGCGCCGGAACAGCGTGAGCGTCGAGCGGATCTCGACATTCGCGTCGACATCTGGGCGCTTGGAAAGCTGTTGGAGATGCTGGTCGGCGCGGTCGTGCCCGAGCGAGGTCGGCGGCGTCGCGAGTTCGATTGGATCGTCGATCGTGCGACGGCCCGCGATCGCGACGAGCGTTATGAATCGGTCGATGCGCTCGCCCGCGAGTGTCGTCGATGGGCGAGTGGTGATCCGCTGCT
>CAYZSH010000166.1:0-6331 GCA_964481025.1 uncultured Isosphaeraceae bacterium | reverse complement strand
ACGTCGTCCATGAGCTCGAGCACCTCGTGCTCGTGCTCGCCGATCCCGACCATGATGCCGGTCTTGGTGACGAGGCCGTTCGCCTTGAACATCTGGAGCACCTTGAGGCTCCGCTCGTAGCGGGCCTGCGGACGCACCGCGGGGTGCATCCGGTTCACGGTCTCCATGTTGTGGCTGATGATCTCGGGCCGCGCGTCACAGACGAGCTGCACGTCGCGCTCGACGCCCTTGAAGTCGCCGACCAGCACCTCGACGCTCGTCTCCGGGCACGCCTCGTGCACGGCCTGGATCGTCTCGGCCCAGATGCGGGCGCCGCCGTCGGGAAGGTCGTCGCGATCGACGCTGGTGATGACGACGTGCTTCAGGTTGATCTGTGCGAGCACCTCGGCGACGCGACGTGGCTCGTCGTCGTCGACCGGCATCGGCTTGCCGGTCTTCACGTTGCAGAAGCCGCAACTTCGGGTGCAGGTGTCGCCGAGGATCATGATCGTCGCGGTGCCACGGGCCCAGCACTCGCCCATGTTCGGGCAGCTCGCCTCCTGGCAGACGGTGTGGAGCCGGTGCTCGTCGATCAGCGACTTGAGCTTGAGGTACCCCTCGCCGCCGGGAACCTTGGCCCGCAGCCAGTCGGGCTTGCGACCGACCCGCATCTGGTGCGCCGAGGGCTGGTTGTCGAGCACCATGCCGGTCAGCGAGAGACTGGCGGTGCCGAGGGTCGCCCGCGCGGTGTCGCCGCCGAGCGCCCGCGGATGCCGGGCCACGGTGCGACCGATGGCGGACTGGCTCGCGGGTGTCGCGTCGCCGGTCGAGCTGGCGGTCGGGCCGGAGGTTAGGGCGTCGGTGCTGGTCGGTTCGATGGCCATGGCGGATCGCCCAGTCTAGCGATCCCACCCCGTCGAATCGACCACCCGAATACCCTCCACCGATCTCCGGACGTCCTCCTCTCCTGATCTCCTGATCACCCGCTCTCCTGATCTCGGAACCCCATGACCACCTCCACCGCCGTCGAATTCCGTCAGGAAGTCCTCCCCAACGGGCTCACCATCCAGGCCGAGGTCGTGCCGGGTGCGCTCACCGCCGCCGCGGGCTTCTTCTTCCGCACCGGCGCCCGCGACGAGGACCCCGCGGTCATGGGGGTGAGCCACTTCCTCGAGCACATGATGTTCAAGGGCACCGAGACCCGGACCGCCGAGGACGTGAATCGCGAGTTCGACGATCTGGGGGCGAACCACAACGCGTTCACGAGCGCCGAGCAGACCGCGTACTACGCCCACGTCCCCTTCGACGCCCTCGACCCCGCGCTCGAGATCCTCGCCGACATCCTGCGCCCCTCGCTCCGCCCCGCGGACTTCGACGAGGAGAAGCAGGTGATCCTCGAGGAGATCGCGATGTACGACGACCAGCCGTTCTGGGTCCTCTACGAGAAGGGACTCGAGCGGTACTACGGATCGCATCCGCTGGCTCATCGCGTGCTCGGCACCCGCGACACCGTGTCGGCGCTCACCACCGAACAGATGCGGACGTACTTCGATCGTCGATACTCCGCCGACAACGCGGTGCTCGTCGCGAGCGGTCGCCTCGACTTCGACGCGCTGGTCGAGAAGGCGGCTGCGCTCTGCGGACACTGGCCGACCGGCGAGCCGGGTCGCGTGCACGGGTCGATGTCGTTCACGCCGGGAGAGCTCGAGGTCGAACTTCCCGAGACGCACCAGCGGTACATCATGCTCATGACGCCCGGCGTCGGCATCGCGGATCCGATGAAGTACGCCGGCGCGCAGGCGCTCCGTGTGCTCGGCGACCATGAAGGATCGACGTTCTTCTGGGAACTCGTCGAGACCGGGCTCGCGGAAGAGGCGTCGATGCATCTGGACACCCGCGACGGCTGCGGCGAGATCATCGCGACGCTGGTCTGCCCGCCGGAGAAGGCCGAAGAGGTCGAGGCGATCGCCCGCCGCGAAATGGCTCGCGTCGTCGAGACGGTGAACGAGGACGCGTTGCTCCGCAGTCGCGCGAAGATCGAGACCGCCGCGATGCTCGCCAGTGAACGCCCGATGGGTCGCATGACCAGACTCGGAAGCCGCTGGACCTACGGGCTTCCCTACGCGACCCTCGACGAGGAGATCGCGAAGATCGCCGCGGTCGGTCTGGACGACGTCCGCTCGTTCCTCGAAGCAAAAACGATGACCGACCTCCTCGCGGTTCGCGGCGGGGGGTGATGCGGTTTGTTCACCACGGAGGACACGGAGGGGACAAGGAGGGCCACGGAGGATTTCTTGGGGATGCACGCTTGAACACGACACTGGATTGATCAACATCCACCGTCGTGTTCAAGCATGAACCCATGCTTTCTCTCCGTGGCCCTCCGTGATCCTCCGTGCCCTCCGTGGTCACCCCACTCAAGCCGCGATCGACACCGGCTCACCGTCCTGCCACGCGACGATGGCGTCGCCCCCGGTACGGCGGGCTTCGCTGAGGGCCATCATCGCGGCGCGGAGCAGTTCGTCGGGGCTGGCGGGGCCAATGTCGTCGGTGCGGGTCGCCACCCCGACGGAGACGCCGAGGCTTCGCAGTCCGAGCGATTCGTCGGTGAAGGGTGACAGTCGCACCGCGGCCCGGAGTCGTTCCGCGAGCGACTCGGCACGAGCGACCGCATCTCCGCGGACGAGCACCGCCAGTTCTGCGCCGACGAACCGGTGCACCCGCGCCTGCTCGCCGCACGCTTCGCGGGTCGCCCGCACCACGGCCTCCGACGCCCGCGACAGCGCCGCATCGCCGGATCCCGGTCCACCTTCGCGATTCAACTCCCGCATCCCGTCGACGCCGACCAGCAGCACCGCCAGCGATCCACCGGTCTCGAAGCTCGACAGCAGATCCTGCTGGAACACCGACCGATCAGGAAGACCGGTCACCGGATCGCGATCGGGCGCCTCCTCGCCCTCAGGCATCGTGACTCGAATGGACCGACGGAGGCGATCCGCCTCCTCGAGCAGCGCATCGACGTCGGGGGACGTGCCGGTCTCCAGTTCGAAGAGCCGTCCAAGTTCATTCGCGTGCTCGGTGATCGACTTGAGCGCCGCCATCGCGGTGCCGCGACGAAGATCGAACCATTCGGCGGCACGATCCTCGTACCGACGCAGCGCCGCCTGCGATCGCCGCGGATCACCGGCGAGACTCTCCGCGACTTCGCCCGCGAGCAGGACGATGCGACGCATGTCCTCGTCCTGCGCGGCGACCTCCGTGCCGTGGTGATGCAGGAGCACGACATCCACGATCTCGGAGGGGAACTTCCAACCTTCGACCATGGCCGCGCCGATCTCCGCATGATCGACCTCGAAGTGCCGCCGTTCGAGACCGGGAAGCTTCGAGTGATCTCCCTCGGCGAGATCGAGCAGCTGCAGATACCGATCGTCGAAGTACCGCCAGAGCGCGATCATGCCGATGTCTCGCACCAGCGCGGCGACGAAGGCCTCGTCCGGATCACCCTTGCGGACGATTCCCGCGATGGCCCGCGCGGCGCTCGCGGCGAGAATGCTGCGACGCCAGTAGTCGTTGAAGTCGAAGACGACGTCGTCGTCGCCCTTGAACGTGCGGGCCAGACTGAATCCGAGCACGAGACCCTTCACGGTCTCCATGCCGAGATACGCGAGCGCCTGCCGGATGCTGCCCACCCGACGGGTGAGTCCGTAGAACGACGAGTTGACGGTCTTGAGGACGCGGGTGGCGATCGCGGGATCGTGCTCGACGACCCGGGCGATCTCCGCGAGTTCGACGTCTCGCCGGCTCGTCAGCTCGAGCACCTGCACCGCGACCGCGGGCAGCGTCGGCATCTGCGGGCTGTTCATGATCCGCGCGAGTGCCGCGTCGTTCATGGTCCGATCTCCTCCCGAGTCCCCGGAACGTCCCTGGATCCTGCATGCAGCCTCGGCGTCCCTGCCGAGAGCGGTCCGTTCGGCATCGACCGTCCCTCCGCATGGATGAAGTGATCGCGCCGGATGGATGGCCGGGGTGGTCCCAGAACCGCGGAGTCGTCCGTCACGAGCCGAACAGGAGTCGCATCGACACGCTCTCGAACCCGAGCAGTTCGCGGATCCAGGCCGCGAGGAGTCGATTGGCCCGGGCCACGCCCGCGTCATCCGCATCCTCGGGAATCGCCCCGTCCGCCTCGTCGATCGCGATCAGCAGCTCGACGGTGGCTCGTCGCACCCGCCAGCGGTCGCCGGCACCGGTGTCCTCGACCACGCCGCCGCTTCCCGCGCTGAACGCCACGGTGTCACCCTCGATCCCGTCGAGTTCGAGTCGTGGTCGATAGCCGAGGTCGCAGAGCATCCGCCACTGGAAAGAGAGCGTCGCCCGTTCGACATCCTCGCCCGACTCGACCGATCGCCACGCCGCGAGCGCGGCGTGCCAGGTCGTCGGATGCGGCTCGGGCTGGTGCAGGAACCGTCCGATCAGGTCCGCGAGATACCACGCCATGCGATTGGCGGGCGCGGACTTCCGAAGCACCGGGAACGTTTCGAGCAAGGTCCACTCGGTGAGGGTGGCGAGCTCGCGGCCCGGCTTCACGATCGCGACGATCTCGCCGCGGGTGAAGAGATCGAAGCCGCCGCTGAAGGCGCCACGCTCGCGGCGGGCGCCCTTCGCGAGCCCGCGCAGCAGTCCGTGCTCACGCAGGAACAGCGACACCGTCTGACTCGTCTCGCTGAAGTCCCAGTGCCGGACACAGATCGCCTCGTCTCGGATCGTCGGCATCGATGGTCAGTTCCCCGGCCGGACCACGATCGCTTCCCGAAGGATCAGCGTGTCGCGGAACGGTCCGTCGCCCCCGTCCTCGACCTCGACCTCGAGACGGCCGGTGGTGATCGGAATCACCATCGAGTGCACGGAATCGGCGGCATCGAGCGTCCGGCGTTCGATCTCCCGCACTCCATCGGAAACGACCACTTCAAGCCGACCGAGACCGCATTCGCTCGGTCGTTCCACGGTCATGGCGACCCGAACGGGACCTTCGGGGAGCGTGAACGTCGCCCGCATCGGACCATCGATCCGGATCGGTGCGGCGTCGAAGGCGTGATGGCCGTTCGTCTTCTCGATCGGCGGAATCCAGGGACGAACTCCCTCCGCGCGTCCACCGTCGATGCTCACGGGAGCGGCGGAGAGCGGAGAGATCCGTTCGGCGTGCGGGGTCGTCGCGAGCAGGAACTCCGACGGAATCTCCGCAAGATCACCGCCGAGTGTCGGTCGCTCGAGGCGTACATAGCCGTCCGCGTCCACCCGGACCCCCGAGGAACCGATCCGATGGCCGCCTCGGAGCCACGTCATCGCGCCGTGCGCCGACTCGAGCGGGTTGATCAGCGAGATGGACGCGACCCGATGGATCGGCACCGAGACGCGACGCGGATCCGACCCGTCGTTCGCATCGACCTCGACCACCACATCGAGTCCGATGTCGTCCACGAGCCCGCGCAGTTCGTCACCGTTGGAAAGCACCACGACGTCGCTTTCCTCGGAACGCACCACGGGCTTCCCCTCCTCGAAACGCACGGAGCGGATTCGATCAAGGTCGAAGGCGACGTCCCGGACCCAGGCGCTTCGCCAGACCGGCCGACCGTCGTTGCCCAGATGAAGGGAACCGGGAAGGCGCTGACCGTCGATGAACTCGAGGAACGGTGAGACGATCGCGGCATCGTCGCCCGCGCGACGCGCGGCGGTGCGAAGGGTGGGTGGCTGGTCGCGTTCGGCGACGGGTCCCACCACGATCGCCAGCACCTCCGCGAACGGCACCACCCGGGGAACCCCTCCGGGATGGTCGAAGACCATCGCCCGGTCGTCGTCCATCTCCAGCGGATCACCGCTGGTGGTCGTCAACGACTCGTGGATGATGCGATGAACGATCCCGTTGGACACCTGTGCCGATGCCGAGGGAAGACCGGCCGGCATCGTCAAGGCGATGACTGCAGCGATCGAGGAACGACGGATCACACGACGTCCGGGATGTCGATGGTCGTGGTGCATCACTTCTGGAAGATCGGGAGATACCGCTTGGGCATCTGAAGCACGATGAGGGACATCGCGGTCGCGTAGGCGTCACCGATCTGATGATCGACCCAGCCTCCGTCGCTCGACTGCCGGGCGAGCATCTCCTCCCGGACCGACGGCCACCACTGCGACCACCACTCGCCACCTGCGAGATACATCGCCTGCACCGAGTAGTACTGACCGTAGTAGTAGTGCGCCGTCCCCGGACCGACCATGCCGCGACCGGGCATCGCCCGCTGGGACATGTAGTCGAGACCACGCTCGATCGCGTCGTCCTCGTAGATGCCTGCGTAGA
>CAYZSH010000165.1:0-6341 GCA_964481025.1 uncultured Isosphaeraceae bacterium | reverse complement strand
CCGTACGACGCGTACATCAACTTCATGAACGTGCTGGACAACATGAAGCAGCGGGTCGACGCCTGAGCCGCTCCCCCCGGAGGCCGGGACTCACTTCGACTCGGCATCCAGTGTGAACTCCCGAGCCGCGGCCTCTTCGATGCTGATGGCGAGATCGCGGGCCGCTTCCGCCATGCGACGGATCCGCGGGTCGTCGGACTCCAGGCCGCGGACGATCGCGGACGACGTCGGCGTGGTCGAGAACCGGGCGATCGCGAGCGGGAGACCGATCTCGTCGTCGTCGACGAGCGCGTTCACGAGTCGCGTCGGTGCCGCGCCGCCACCCGGAATCACGCTCATGACCCACGCCCGGGCCCGGGGCGGGAGCCCGAGGAACGCGTCGGTGGCGAGTGCCTGCGCCTCGGGCGCCGAGCCCGGGAAGGCACTGGGCCCGGTCATGGTGATGCCCAGAACGGCGGCGATGTCCTTCGCCGCCGTCACGTTCCGCGGGTCACGGATGCTCTCGAGCATCGACGCCGCCCGGGTGGAGTCGAGCGGACGAAGTCCGTCGATCCGGAACACCGACGATCGCCCCTCGCGTCCGAAGAGTCCGGCATCGATGGCGCCGGCGGGCGCCGCCGCGTAGTTCACGACCGCCCGCAGGCGAAGCGACCCGCTGAAGTAGCTCTGCAGATCGAGCAGACGCCCGAGCCGGGTCGCATCGAGATCCACGCGGATCGTGATGGACTCCTGCGAGTCGAGATGGAATCGACGATCGAGCGGCAGCACCACCGGCACGGGCTTGAGGGAACGAACGCCTTGGATGAGATCCGCTTGGGCAACCGGCAGATCGAAGCCGTCGGCGATGAGGACGAAGGTGGGAAGCACGGGACCGTCCGAGCCGATCGCCAGATCGAGACCCGAGACGTTGGTGATCGTGACCGTGACCGGAATCGCCTCGAAGGCCGGGTTGCGAAGCGAGTCCGGCTCGACCTGCACCGACAACACACCGTGCCGGGGATCCCGCAGGGCGCGGCCCACCGCATCAGGGAGCGTGTCGGCGATGATCCGAGACATCTCGGCCGCTCGTTCCGGCGGCGGAATGCTTCGCCCGATCATGGCGGCCACGCGACTGCGACACCACAGACCGACGAGCTCGCCGGGCGCGAGGCGGTAGGTCGCGAGGTACTGCCGCGCCGCATCCTTCGTGGATCCTTCCAGCTCCTCCAGGAGGGCGAGTCCGGCCGCGGCGTAGGGAGAACTCTCCGCGGCGGGCGCGAGCAGGGTTCGGGCCTGATCGAAGTCGTCCTGATGGATCGCCCACCAGCCGTCCACCACGAGTCGCTGAGCCTCGGGCAACACGCCGCCGGCGACCGCGCGATCGACGAGATCGGACAGCGAAGCCGCCACCGGCTCGCCATCGACGATCGGGGGCGTCCAACCGAACCAGACCCGGGCCCAGATCTGATCCACCGTGAGTTCGAGATTGCGGCGACGGACCTGTGCGATCCTCGCCTCACGCTGCTCCTCGGAGAGCTGGGCGTCTCCCTCGATCCTTTCGATGAGCCGCGCGTTGAGCGTGATCTCGAAGCGGAACGCCTCGAAGAGCTCCTCGATCCGACCCGCCCGGTCCGACTCCGTCGCCGCCGGCCCCATGATGGCCGCCCGCACGAGGGCCAGCGAAGGCACGGGTGGGATCATCTGGCTCTTCACCACCTCCGGATCGCCACCCGCGATGATCATCTGGCGGCGAATGGCGTTCTGCCTGACCCGGTGTGCCTTGTCGAGCAGTTCGAGGGCCGCCTCGGGCTGATCGTCGCCCCAGAGAGCCATCGCCCGATCTCCCACGAGCTCATCGAGGAACGGCGCGTCCGCGGTGGTCAGAATGAGTGCGAGATCGAGGATGTCCGCGGCCGTGGCGTACGCCCCTTCCGCCAGCGCCAATTGCCCGAGCCGTCGTGCGAAGACGCCATCGAGCGGGCTGGCGGTGAAGGCGATCGCGAGGAGTTCGGCCTCCTCGACCGGCGTGCTTGACGCCGACCGCAGCATCCCGGCGAGCATGTCGGCGGCCTGCGGAAAGGCGGGATCGAAGTTGACCGCGTCCACCAGACGCCTGGCCGCCGCGTCGAGGTCGCCGATGCGAAGCTGGAGGACCGCGAGGTCGTAGGCCAGCCGCGCCGCCACGGCATCGCCCAGCTTCTTCACATTCTCGGGCTGGAGGAGCGTCTCGTAGGCCTCGACCCGCTCCTGGGCGGTCGCCCGATCGTTCACCCGATCAAGCAGGACCCGCATCCGCATCACCGCGTCGTCGGGCTGGAGACGAACCAGGGCCTCGGCCGCACGCCGGGCCGCCGCCTCCGCCTCGGGAAACTCGCGTTCGAGGATCGTGGCGATGTCGAGCAGACGCCGCCACGCGGCCGTCGAGTCGGGGGCGATCTCGGTGGCGATCTCCGCCAGCCCGAAGGCGATCTCGAGCTGCTGCGGGAGGATCGCCTGTCCGCCGGTGATGTCGGCCGCGATCGACGACAGCGTCGAACCGAGCCGTTCGGAGGACCAGGCCTCGAGGTCCTGAGCCTCTACCGCCACTCCCTGAGCCACGGCGGAGCCGGACGACAGGGTGGCCGCCAGCACGGTCCCGGACAGGGCGACCGACCGGACGGCCGCCAGACCGACGGCACGGAATCGCCGCCCGAAGCGAACGAGGACGGAGACTTGGGGTGCGGACATCGGTGACATGGGCCTCGGAGTCTATATCTGGACGATTCCCCGGTCGTTGACGCTCGCCCGGAGACCGCGGTACCGTTGAGGATTCTCGGCAGGGCGCGGGAACTCCCCTGGGGTGTTCGCCTTCACGTCCGTCCGACGCCTCGGTGCGTCATCATTACTTCGGTCCACCCGGCATCAGGGTGCACAATGGATATCGGAATGACCATGAGGTCGTCTCGCCTCGCCAGTGCCTGTGTCCTTCTGGCCGCCCTCGGCGGCGCCTGCGTCCCGGCGTCGGATGCCGTCGCGCAGCGGCGAGCTCCCGGCGGGATCCCGGAAGAGATCCTCAACGCCTCGTCCTCGCTCTCCGCCCAGCAGGTGGAGGCCGTGGAGAGTTTCGCGTCGCGACGGATCGAGGACCTGACCTCCGGCAGCCCCGAGGAAGTCGTCGAGGCCCGCGACGCGCTCATCGATCCGATCAAGGCCCGCCCCACCCCGGTCTTCCTCCGGGCGTACGCCGAGGTCCTCCTGCCCTCGATCTCGCCGCTGGTCTCGGGCGACGACTCGATGCGTGCCGAGAACGCGCTCCGCGTCGCGGCGTTCCTCAAGACGCCCGAATCCGCCGAATTGCTCATCAGCGCGAGCGACCCCAAGTCGGTCGATGACGCCGGCGTCCGACTCGTCGCGGCCGGCCTGCTCTCGGTGGCCTGTCGTGCCGACGCCCAGTCGGCCATCCCCGCCACCACCCTCGTCTCGATGGCGCGGTCGATCGCGGCGAACGTCGCCCGCGAGTCCGACTGGCTCGTCGTCCTCGAGGAACTGCGGGCCATGCAGGGGATCGTCCGCCATCCGGACATGAGCGACCAGAGCCAGAAGGCCGCGCGGGAGATCCTCTTCGACGCGTTCTCCGAGCTCGGATCGCGGATCGAGTCGAGCAAGACCCCGAGCCCGCTGATCAACGCGGTCTACCGCGCGATCTCCGATCTTCGGGTGCAGGTCGCCCAAGGCGGCAACCGCAACGACTTCGACGCCAGCCGCGTCACCGCCGCCCTTCGCGAGATGCTCCTGCACGTCGCCCGCGCCGCCGTGACGCACTGGGACGCCCTCACGGAAGACCTTCCGACCTTCCGGGCGTACGCGATCACCCTCACCGCGGGATCGCAGGTCTACGACGTCTTCGACAGTTCGAGCCAGGGCTCGCAGCTCAGCCGGCTCGACGATCCGATGAACGCATACCTCGAAGCGGTCGAGTCGCTTCCGGGTCTGCAGCTGCGGCTCGACGACATGGCCGCGGGCGACCGCGATCGCCGTCGCGTCGAGAAGGACATCGCCGACGCCGAGTCGACGATCAAGCAGGGCGTCACCCCGCTCAAGAACATCCTCGACTCGATCAAGTAGTCGTGACCGCCGGGATCCGGCGGCTCGGCGAATCGAACACCCAGCGACGGGGTCGTGCCACCGGCACGGCCCCGTCCTGTCGTACCCTAGGGGGAACGATGTCGAAGATCGTCCTGCCGCTGGTCCTGCTCGCCGTCCTCATCGCCGGTGTGGTCGCGCTCGACGACACCCGTCCGCGAGCGGACTTCGTGATGGTCCACGGCTCCGACCTCTACACGCTCGATCCGCAGCGGATGAGCTACCAGCACGACCTTCGGCTGGCCAAAGGACTCTTCGAGCCGCTGGCGACGGTCGGGCCGGACGGCCGCATCGAACCCGCGGCCGCCGAGTCGTGGTCGGTCTCCGACGACGGACTCGTGTGGACGTTCCGACTCCGCGACGGACTCCGCTTCTCGAACGGTGATCCGGTGACCAGCGCCGACTTCGCGGCCGCGTGGCGGCGCGGTCTGCTTCCCGACCTCGCAGGACCGTACACGAGCTTCTTCTGGGCGATCCGCGGCGGCCGGGCGGTGACCGACTGGCGGGCGGACGTGCTCGAGTTGCGGGCCGATCCGTCGTCGAAGTCGCGCATCCTCGCGAAGGGCGACGGTCGGCTCGATCCCGCCGAAGCGGACGCGATCCTTGCGGAGACCGCCGCGGAGACGTTCGCCCGCACCGAGCGTCGGATGGACGAGACCCTCGGCCTCTCGACGCCCGACGATCGGACGATCGTCATCGAACTCGAGCGCCCGCTGCCGTACTTCCTCGACTACGTCGCGTTCAGCACGTGGAGCCCGGTGCATCGCCCCACCGTCGACGCCGCGACCAGCATCGATCCCGCGACCGGTCGCCTGAAGGTCGATCCGTCGTGGACCAAGGCCGGGCGACTCGTCGGAAACGGTCCGTTCCGACTCGCGCGGTGGCGGTACCAGCGGGACTGCCGTCTCGAACGCAACGAGCACTACTGGAACGCCGCCAATGTGCCGCTCGACAGCCTCGAGGCGGTCGTCATCGAGGATCCGAACACCGCGATCATGGCGTTCCGCGCGGGCGAGGTCGATTGGATTCCCGACGTGACCGCCGAACAGCGATCGGATCTGCTCGAACAGCGGGCGGCGTACGAGTCGCATCATGCGGATGCGATCGCCGCGGGACTCGCCGCCGGTCGCGACATCGACGACGTGCTCGCGAGCCTCCCCGCGCCGACCTCGACGGAGCGCCGCGACGTCCACGGACTGGAAGCGTTCGGGACCGACTACTTCCAGATCAACACGCGCCCGACCCTTGGCGACGATCGACCGAATCCCATGGCAGATCCGGCGGTTCGCCGCGCGTTCGCGCTGGCGATCGACAAGGACGCGATCTCCGAACGGGTCACCCGCATCGGCGAACGTCCCTCGGGGTCGCTGGTGCCTCGGGGTCATGTTCCGGGGTACGAACCTGCGGACGGACTCGATCACGATCCCGACCGCGCCCGCGCGGAACTCGACGCCGCGGGCTGGGTGCTCGGCGAAGGCGGCGTCCGACGCAACGCCGCGGGTGAGGCGTTCCCGACCATCGAGATCCTCTACTCGACCGGCAGCCCCCGCTTCCGCGGAAACTCGCTCGCGCTCCGCGACATGTGGCGGCGCGAACTCGGCCTGCCGATCGAAGTCCGCGGTCTTCCCGGCAAGGACTGCAGCCAACGGATCCGCAGCGGCGACTTCACCATCTCGCGGGGAAGCTGGTTCGGTGACTACGGCGACCCGACCACCTTCCTCGACATGCACCGCACCGGCGACACCAACAACCATCGCGGCTACTCGAACCCCGCGTTCGACGACCTCATGCAACGCGCGGCGACCGAGCCGGATCCCGCCGCCCGCTTCGCGCTGCTCCGCGAGGCGGAACGGATCGTCGTCGAGCAGGACCTGCCCGTGCTTCCCATCACGACCTATCGCACGATCTACATGTACGAGCCCGGACGGGTCCGAGGCCTGACTCGTCACCCCCGCCTCGAACAGCACCCCGCCCGCTGGTGGATCGAGCGGGCCGGGACCCCGGCGGGCGAGCCGACGGGCTGAGACGCGGCCGACCACGCGGGTTCCCGGACGATGCCGGGGTTTCCGCTTGTGTCACGACCTCCGCACTCGTACCTTCCACTGATCGACGTCTCCGGGGGAACAGGACGCACCGCGCGTTCCGGACGAATTCCCCCAGCGCCATCCGCGCGACGAGAGCGAGCACGACATGACGATCGGACGAGGATCGAGTGCCCTGGCATGGGCCGCCGCCGGTGC
>CAYZSH010000164.1:5051-6351 GCA_964481025.1 uncultured Isosphaeraceae bacterium | reverse complement strand
CCCCTCCGCCCGCTGCGCGGGCACCTCCCCCGCACGCGGGGGAGGGGAATCGACTCTCCAATCTCGAATCTCACTCCTGATCACCTGCTCTCGCCCAGGGCGAGGTAATCCTCGAGGATCGTCGCCGCGGCGATGGCGTCCTGGACGCGCTTCTTCGCCTTTCGTGTCAGCCCTGATCCCTTGAGCGATTCGTCGGCCTCGAAACTCGAGAGTCGTTCATCGTGGAAGTCCACCGGCACGCCGGTGCGGTCCTCGATCGCGGCCCCGAACGCGCGGGCCGCAAGTGATCGCGGGCCTTCGCTGTCATCCATGTTGAGCGGCAGCCCGACCACGAGGCGATCGGGGCCATGCTCCGCGACCGCGGCGGCGACCTTGGCGAGTCGTCGCCCCTCGTCGCGTTCCTCGATCACCACCAGCGGCTGCACGATCCGCGTGATGTCGTCACCGGCGGCCAGGCCGGTGCGCACGTCGCCGAGATCGATGCAGAGGTATCTCATGGGTTCACCACGGAGTGCACGGAGATTCACGGAGGGCCACGGAGGTCTTGGATCGAGTGCACGCTCGAACACGACGCTGGATCAGGACACAGCTTTCCGATTGTCGCTGGATCGATCTGGTTCAACCGTCGTGTTCAAGCCTGCAACCATGTGTCCTCTCCGTGGCCCTCCGTGCGCCTCCGTGAACTCCGTGGTCAATTCATATGAAGGGGCCACCGTCACCGCAGTGACTCCGGGACGATGCCCGCCATGTCCTTCACCTTCTGCGCCTGATCGGCACGACAGATGAGCGTCGCGTCCTTGGTATGCACGATGACGAGGTCTTCGCAGCCGATCGTGCAGATGCGGTGGTCGGGATCGTCGCTGAAGACGACGAGGTTGCGGGAGTCGAGATCGGTGTGGGCGGTGCCAGCCGTGATGCGATTTCCGCGGTCGTCCGCCGCGACGGTCTCGCCGAGGCTCGGCCAGCTGCCGACGTCGATCCACGAGAGATCCATGGGCACGACCGCGATCGACACCGCCTCGTCGCGGGACGCGGGTTCCATGAGCCCGTAGTCGACGCTGATCTTCTTGAGCTCGGGGTAGATCGCCGCGAGGGTCGCGTCACGTTCCGGTGTGTTCCAGGCATTCGCGATGCGGTCGAGTCCGGTGCGGGTCGCGGGTTCGTAGCGGCCGATCGTGTCGAGCACGGTCGCCGCGTGGTACACGAACATCCCGCTGTTCCAGCCGAAGGTGCCGGCCGCGAGGTACGCCTCGGCGGTCTCGACGTCGGGCTTCTCGACGAATCGCGTCGCGTGGAAGCA
>CAYZSH010000164.1:0-4951 GCA_964481025.1 uncultured Isosphaeraceae bacterium | reverse complement strand
GCGGCGACGAGGGCGTCGCTTTCGGTGATCGAGGGATCGGCGCGGCGGGCGCGTTCGACGAGATCCGCGGCGACGACCCGGCTCTCGCCGAGCTGGACGAGGACGAGGATCGCGTCGCGGGCGGCGTCGGAGGTGGTGGTGTCCGGGGTCGTTCCCCCGCCGCGGGCATCGAGGTCGCGGATGCCGCCGGCGAGTCCGGGCAGGAGATCCGCGACCTTCTCGTGCAGGTCGAGCACGATCGTCTCGGCGGTCTTCTTGCCGATCTCGGGGAGGGCCCGCAGCGTGTCGACGTCCTTCTCGGCGACTGCGCGGGCGATGGTCGAGATCGGCATCGCGAGGGCGCGGAGCGCCTTGCGATAGCCGATGCCCTTCACCGAGGTCAGCAGTTCGAAGAACGTCCGGTCGGTCTCGCCGGTGAAGCCGATCAGGCGCGGGCGGAAGATCGCACCGTTCGCCTGGCTCTCCAGATAGTGGAGCAGGACGAACTCGATCTCCTCGCCGACCGCCAGTCGCAGCCGCGCGGCGTCGCCCGATGGGACGAGCACCTCGTAGTCGAGCGGGCCGACGGTGACGATGGCGTCGTGGTCGCCGACGGAGCGGAGTTGGCCTCGGAGTCGTTCGAGCATGGGGTGGCTTGGGGAATCGAGAGGAAGGAATGGGAGGTCGGATTCAGGTCGACTGCTGCTCGTCGAGCCAGCGGGTGACGATGCTCTCGTCGTTGGCGGGCCATCCGGTGTGGGCGATCATGGCGTCCCGGAGTCGTCGCACGGCGACCGCGGGATCCTTCTCGGCGGACAGGTCGAAGACGCCCACCACGGAGACCGTCGTGCGTGACGGTTTCAGCAAGGCGCCGAAGGCCGAATCGGTGAACGGCGCCCCGTCGATGTGCAGGAGCAGCACCGGGGCCTTGGTGAGTCGGGCGATGAGGCCGACCCCGGGCTGGAACGGACGGATCTCGCCGGGGGGGCGGGCGATGCCGCCCTCCGCGAAGACCCCGAGGAGGTTGCCGTCCTTCACCCAGCGGACCGCCTTGCGGACGGTCGTGGCATCCTCGACGCCGTAGCGGACCGGCAGGATCTGTGCGATCTCCCAGACCGGTCCGAGTCGGGGTTCCATCATGTCCGCCCACATCATCCAGCGGATGAACCGCCGGACGCCGGCCTGCACGAAGAGTGGATCGGTGCCCGAGGCATGGTTGGCGACCACGATGCCCGGGCCGGTTTCTCCATGCCGGAACGGGGCGGGGAGGTCGTCGAAGCCGACGAACCGCAGGCCATGGATCCACCGGCAGTACCGGCCACTCACGAGATCAAGCAGGCCCGCCTGCCAGCCGTCGCCGATCCGCGCCTTCAGCCGGTTCCGAACCGCGGCGACCGCCGATGGGATCACCCACATCCACGCGACCACCCAGAGCACGACGGCGATCGGGACGAGGAGCCAGGGCGAGTCGAGGGTCATCGTCGAGGGGCGTCCTCGGAGCGGGGGGCTGGAGACCGTGGAAGAACTGTCGACGTGGTGACGCCGGAACGTCGTGACGGTATCCTCTCGAAAATTTGCGCGCACCGGACTCGGCTCGCCGGTCCGGGACCCGCTCCAGATCGGTCTCCGTCCCCTCGCCGTCGTTCGCCTCGCCGCCCGATCCCCACCTTCACGGACGCCCCTCGATGCCCAAGCGGGAAGACATCAGCACGATCCTCCTCCTCGGTTCCGGTCCGATCGTCATCGGTCAGGGCTGCGAGTTCGACTACTCGGGCACGCAGGCCTGCAAGGCGTTGCGCGAGGAGGGGTACCGCGTGGTGCTGGTCAACTCGAATCCCGCCACGATCATGACCGATCCGGCGTTCAGCGACCGCACCTACATCGAGCCGATCACGCCCGAGGCGGTGAAGCGGGTCATCGAGAAGGAGGCCGCCCTCGGCACGCCGATCGACGCGATCCTCCCGACCCTCGGCGGCCAGACCGGACTCAACTGCGCCTGCGCCCTCTGGGATCAGGGCATCCTGCAGGAGCACGGCGTCGAGATGATCGGTGCCGACCGCGAGGTCATCCGCCGCGCCGAGGACCGCGAGGCGTTCCGGCAGGTCGTCGACTCGGTCGGCCTCTCGAACCCCGAGTGCACCACGGTCACCTCGGTCCCCGAGGCCCTGGAGTTCCTCGACAAGATCGGTCTCCCCGCGATCATCCGCCCCGCATTCACGCTCGGCGGCACCGGTGGCGGCGTGGCGTGGAACCGCGAGGAGTTCGAGGAGATCGTCCGCAGCGGCATCAAGGCGTCGATGATCGGCCAGGTCCAGATCGACAAGTCGCTGCTGGGCTGGAAGGAGTACGAACTCGAGGTCGTCCGTGACCGCAACGACAACTGCGTCGTGGTCTGCGGCATCGAGAACATCGACGCGATGGGCGTGCACACCGGCGACTCGATCACCGTCGCCCCGATCATGACGCTCTCGGACAAGGAGTATCAGCGGCTTCGCGACGGCGCGTTCGCGATCATGCGGGCGGTCGGCGTCGACACCGGTGGCTCGAACGTCCAGTTCGCGATCAACCCCGAGAACGGCGACGTGGTGGTCGTCGAGATGAATCCGCGGGTCTCGCGAAGTTCGGCCCTCGCGTCGAAGGCGACCGGCTTTCCGATCGCGCGGATCGCCGCGAAGCTCGCGGTGGGCTACACGCTCGACGAACTCCGCAACGACATCACCGGCACCACCTCGGCGTGCTTCGAACCGTCGATCGACTACGTCGTCGTGAAGATGCCGCGATGGACGTTCGAGAAGTTCCCCGAGGCCGACGAGACGCTCACCACGCAGATGAAGTCGGTCGGCGAAGGCATGTCGATCGGCCGAACCTTCAAGGAGTCGCTGCAGAAGGCGATCCGTTCGATGGAGGTCAAGCGGTTCGGACTCGGACTCGACGCCAACGACAAGTGGCTCGAGGCCCGGCGGCACGACGGCGGTTCGGTCGCCGACGGCAGTCCCGCGGCGTGGCCGATCGCCGAGGAGACTCTCGTCCGCAAGCTCTCGGTGCCCAGTCAGGGGCGCCTCTACTACGTGCGGTATGCGTTCAAGGCGGGCTGGTCGCTCGAGCGCGTTCGTGAACTCACCGGCATCGACCCGTGGTTCCTCGATCAGATCCGCGAGCTCGTCGCCTTCGAGGACCGACTCATCGAGCACGAGTCGTTCGACACGGTGCCCGCGGATCTTCTCTTCGAGGCGAAGCGGCTCGGGTACTCCGATCCGCAGTTGGCGAATCTCTGGCTCGGCCGCATCTCGACCGACACGATTCTCGAGGCTCGCCGTCGCCGCAAGGCCATGGGCATCGAGCCGGTCTACAAGCTGGTCGACACCTGCGCCGCCGAGTTCGAGGCGGTCACCCCGTACTTCTACAGCACGTACGAGCGACCGTTCCGACGCGTCGATGCGGGCGGCGCCGCGATCCAGGTCCGCGACGACGAGGTGCGCATCTCGGATCGCCCGAAGATCGTCATCCTCGGTGGTGGACCGAACCGGGTCGGCCAGGGCATCGAGTTCGACTACTGCTGCTGCCAGGCGAGTTTCGCGGCGGAGGAGATGGGCTTCGAGTCGGTGATGATCAACTCGAATCCCGAGACGGTCTCGACCGACTACGACACGAGCGACCAGCTCTTCTTCGAGCCGCTCACGCTCGAGGACGTTCTGAACATCGTCGAGCGACTGAACGGCGGCGGCATCGACGTGCCGGATCGCTCGGGCGGCGTCGTCGGTTGCGTGGTGCAGTACGGCGGGCAGACACCGCTGAATCTCGCGCACGGACTCGTGGCCGCGGGCGTGCCGCTCATCGGCACCGGCCTCGACTCGATCGACCTCGCCGAGGATCGCGACCGCTTCAAGGCGGTGCTCGACGAACTGGGTCTGGTGCAGCCCGCCAACGGCATCGCGCACTCCATCGAGTCCGCCATCGAGATCGCCTCGGGCATCGGCTACCCGGTGCTCGTGCGTCCGAGCTACGTCCTCGGCGGTCGCGGCATGGAGACGTGCTACGACGAGGCGGCGCTCAAGCGGTACATGGTGGCGGCGGTCGGGGCGAGCGATCTCAACGACGCTCCGGTGCTCATCGATCGGTTCCTCGGCGATGCCGTCGAGGTGGACGTCGACGTCGTCGCCGACTTCGAGCCGCACGAAGGATCGCGGGCGGCGATGCTGGAGCTCAGCACCGATGCGCCGCAGGCGCTGGTCTGCGGGGTCATGGAGCACATCGAGGAGGCGGGCGTGCACTCGGGCGACTCGGCCTGCACGATTCCGCCGTACTCGCTGTCGCCGCAGATCGTCGAGCGGATCAAGGATCAGGCTCGTCGACTCGCCGAGCGACTGCGGGTGCGTGGCCTCATGAACCTGCAGCTCGCGGTCAAGAACGGCGAGATCTTCATCCTCGAAGTGAACCCGCGGGCGAGTCGCACGGCCCCGTTCGTCTCGAAGGCGAAGGGCGTGCCGTGGCCGAGGATCGCGGCGAAGGTGATGATGGGTGCCTCGCTCGCCGAGCTGGGTGCCGCCGAGGTCCCGGACGCCGGGTTCTACGCGGTGAAGGAGTCGGTCTTCCCCTTCAGCAAGTTCCCCGGCGTGGATGTCGTGCTCGGGCCGGAGATGCGCTCGACCGGCGAGGTCATGGGCGCCGACCGGTCGCTGCCGCTCGCCTTCGCCAAGGCGTGCATGGGCGCTGGCGTGCAACTGCCGACCGAGGGCGCGGTCTTCCTCTCGGTGCGGGACGAGGACAAGAACGCCGCGGTCGAGATCGCCCGATCACTGCGGTCGATGGGCTTCCGGGTCCTCTCGACCGGCGGCACTCACGAGCACCTTCGCGAGTTCGGCATCCACGTCGAGTCGCTGCCCAAGATCTCCGAGGGGCTCCGGCCCAACATCCTCGACCTGATCGCCGACGGCGAGGTCTCGCTCATCCTCAATACCGCGACCCGCAAGGG
>CAYZSH010000163.1:1994-6410 GCA_964481025.1 uncultured Isosphaeraceae bacterium | reverse complement strand
ATCCTCGCCTTGATCTCCGGGTTCTCGGTGGCCGCCTCGACCGCCCAGTCGGCGGACTTCGCATCGGCCATGTCGGCGCAGTACGTGATGCGGGCGAGCGCCGCCGACTTCTCGTCCTCGGTCATGCGACCCTTCTCGACGTTCCGGGAAAGCACCTTGTCGTGGTACTTGCGGGCCCGATCGAGCTGCTCCGTGGAGACATCGACCTGGAAGGCGTCGATGCCGCTGGTGGCGGCGACGAGCGAGATGCCGGAGCCCATGGTGCCGGCGCCGATGACCGCGATGCTGTTGACCTCGTGGGACATGTCGGATGCGTCTCCGAATTCGTCGCGACGGGCGACTTGGTGATTCTCGGGGAAGGGAACGGGGGTCTCCCGGGTTCGTTCGGGAGACCCCCGCGGATGCCTCATGCGTGTCGGGAGTCCGACTCGGCGATCAGCCGTTCCAGTTCGTGAGTTCGGGGCCGGTGTAGTTCGCGAGCGGCCGGATGATCCGGTTGTTCTCGTGCTGCTCCATGATGTGGGCGCACCAGCCGGTGATGCGGCTCGCGACGAAGATCGGCGTGTACTGCGGCACCGGGATGCCCATCGCGAAGTACGTCATGCCGCAGGGGAAGTCCACGTTGGGGTGGATGTTCTTCTCGCGGAGCATGATGCCCTGCACCTCGTCGCCGAGGTCGAACCACTTCTGGGCCGCGGGGTTCTCGCCGCCCGCGTACTTGAGGCCCCACTCGCGGAGGATGCCCGCGCGGTGATCGCCGTTCTTGTACACCCGGTGACCGAAGCCCATGAGCTTCCGCTTCTCGACGAACGCCCGCTCCATCCACGCCTCGACGGTCATGGCACCGCCTTCGGTGTCCTTCATGATGTCGGCGAGCATGTCCATCGCGGCCTCGTTCGCACCGCCGTGGAGATTGCCCTTGAGGGCGCCGACGCCGCCGCAGACCGCGGAGTGCAGATCGCTGTTGGTCGACGCGATCGTGCGACAGGTGAAGGTCGAGGCGTTGAAGTCGTGCTCGGCGTAGAGGATGAGCGAGACATCCATGACCTTGGCGGCCATCTCGCCCGGCTTCTCGCCGGTCATGCACCAGAGCAGGTTCGCCGCGTGATCGAGCGACGGGTCGGGATCGACCGGGTCCTTGCCTTCGAGCGTGCGCTGATGCACGCCGATGCAGGTCGGGATCGACGCGAGCAGCCGCATCGACTTGCGGAGTTCGGCCTCGCGGGAGTTGTCCTCGCAGTCGGGATCAAGGTGCCCGAGCAGGCTGATCGCGGTGCGGACCACGCTCATCGGGTGCGCGTCGGGTGACTCCTTCGCGATTCGCACGATCGCTTCGGTGACCGAGGCCGGAATCGCCCGCATGCCGACGAGCGTCGCCTTGAACGCGGCCAGTTCCTCGGCCGAAGGCTTGTGCCCCACCAGCAGCAGGTGTGAGACCTCCTCGAACGTGGCGTTCGCGGCGAGATCGGCGATCTCGTAGCCGCGATAGATGAGCTGGGTCTGGTTGACCGAGCAGATCTGCGTGTCGCCGACGGTCTGACCGGCGAGGCCGCGGGTGTCCGCGGAGGCGGTGGTGCTCACGGGAGTCCTTTCGAACGGGTCGTGCGGGTCGAATCGAACCGCGGATCCTAGCAGGCCCCGCGGCCCCACTCCGGCCCGATTCGCCCGGACCGGTAGCATCCCGGCCATGAACCAGATCCGAATCGTCGTCGCCGCCCTCGGGATGTCCGTCGCCGCCCTGTTCCACGCCGGCTGCGGCGTCGAAGTCGATGTCGCAGCGCCCCCCGCCACCATCTCGCCCGAGGTCGATCGCCTCGCGGATTGGCTGTCCGGCTCCTTCGACTCGTCGGCGCAAGCCTTGCGGGATCCGGCGTTCCTCGACATCAGCCTGAACGCCTGCCGGGTCTGGCCGAGTCGCACCGACGGCCGCTGGGTCTATCTCGAACAGGCCCGGAGCGACACCCTCGACCGTCCGTATCGTCAGCGGATGTACCGCGTCCGATTCGACGCCGACGGCCGACTCGTCTCCGAGGTCTTCGCGTTTCCCGAGGGCATGCGACCGGCCGCGGGATCGTGGCGGGACCCCTCGAGCCTCGACCAGATCGTGCCCGACCTGCTTCTGCCCCGCGAGGGTTGCGCCGTGCACCTGACCTGGTCCGACGATCGGTTCGAGGGTGGCACCGAGGGCGAGGGTTGCGAGAGCTCGCTCGCCGGTGCGTCATACGCGACGAGCGAGGTCGTCATCGATGCGACCTCGATCTCGAGCTGGGACCGCGGCTTCGATTCGGCCGGCGCACAGGTCTGGGGCTCGGAAGCGGGCGCCTACGAGTTTCGTCGCAAGTGACTCGCGGGCGAAGGGTGATCGCGGATCACCGCCCGTCAGGAAAGTGCCACTCGCGGCCCGGCTCGTAGCCGAGCAGACCGTAGAGCTCCTTTCGCGTCTGCATGCGATCAAGCAGCGACTCGACCGATCCCGTCGCGCGAAGCACCGCGAGTCCGCGGGCGACTTCGCCCATCGCGAGCCGCATCATGCTGAGCGGATGGATCACCATGCGGTAGCCCAGTTCGCCGAATCGCGCGACCGGAATGATCGGCGTCTTCCCGAACTCGGTCATGTTCGCGAGCAGCAGCCCTGGCGATCCCGCGGCGAAAGCCGCGAATTCGTCCTCGGACTGGAGGCCTTCAGGGAAGATCGCGTCGGCGCCCGCCTCGCGATAACGGTTGGCCCGCGCGATCGCGTCGTCCATCCCGCTGACGTGCCGGGCGTCGGTGCGGGCGATGATCATGAAATCGCTGGACGCCCGGGCCGCGGCCATCGCCGCGACCTTCTCCGCGAACTCCTCCGCAGGCACGAGCTCCTTGCCGTCGAGATGTCCGCATCGCTTCGGGAAGACCTGATCCTCGACGTGCAACGCCGCCGCCCCCGCCCGTTCGTATTCGACGGTCGTGCGGACCGCGCACTCGACCTCGCCGTAGCCGGTGTCGGCGTCGGCGACGACCGGCAGCCCCGAGGCGTCGGCGATCTCGCGGATCGTGCGGCAGACCTCGGTCATGGTCAGCAGGCCGACGTCCGGGAAGCCTGCGACGTTCGCGGTCGCACCGCCCGAGACGTAGGTCGCGGTGAAGCCCGCGTCACGGACCGCCCGGGCGACGAGGGCGTTGAACGCCCCGGGAATGCAGACGACGTCCTGTTCGACGAGGGCCCGAAGCCGGGCGCCGGGGTGACTCATGGCGAGATCTCCTGAGAGTCACCATGGTACCGGCGCATCGGGAGCGACCCGCTACAGCACGAAGATCAGGAACGCCGTCGCCAGGGCATGCACGCCCCAGATCGAGACCGCGATGGAGATCTGTCGCCGCGGCGATCGCGCGATGAACCACCACCGCCACCGCAGCAACGCCGCCAGCAACAGCACGCTGACGACCCCGACCGACTCGGCGAACCAGATCTCGGGCGGAATGTTGCCGGGAAGCCCGAGCACCAGCGAGACCGTCATCGGAATCGCCAGAATCGACGCGGCGATGCCGCTGAAGATGCCCGGGGCGATCGCCACGATGAACCACCAGATCAGCGGTCGCGCCGCACCGACCTGCAGTCGGATCGGCTCCCCGCATTCGGGGCACCGCGGCTCGCGGACGTCCCGCAAGTCGAAACGACACCGCGGGCACGGTGTCGAACGGTTCGCGAGGTAGTGGACGAGCAGCTCATGCTCGTCGGCCGGATCAATTGACGAACTCGGTGACGACATTCGGCATCACGATGGCGGCATCGGGCGTCGGTGTCCAGCGGATGCGGACGTTTCCGGTTCCGGACTCGAACCGTGCCGTGAGCCGATCGGCGAGGCGTTCGAGTCGATCGACCACGCCATCGAGCGGCGACCGGTCGATCGCCGTCTCGATGGCCGTCTCGAACCGGGTCTCGATCCGGGTCTCGATCGCTCGTTCAATGGCGTCCTCGATCGACCCGCGAGCACCGGACGCCGAGTCCGACTCCGCGATGTCGTCGGAGACGGGCGAGACCGACGCGGCGTCGGCAGCGAGGTCCACGACCATGACCACGCTGCCGTGCCGATCGACCCGCTCGATTCGAACGCGTCGGAGGTCGCCCTCCTCGGCGGGGCGAATCGTGTGGATCGCGTCGACATCAAGGACGGCGAGCATGCGATCGACGTCGCCGCGGCGGGCCGACCACTCGACTCGGGCGTGGGCTTCGTCATCGGGATCGTCGAGCACGGTCCACCCTCGGTCCCGCAGCGTGGCGGTCAGCGACTCGGCGACGGACTGGGTGGAACCGATGGCGGGCAGGATCTGATCGTCGATCACGATGGTACGGGCCGTCCCGTCGTCACCCGGCAACCAGTCGTCGCCGAAGAACTGGAGCGCGGAATCCAGCGTGTTCGGGACCTCCCGGTCGCC
>CAYZSH010000163.1:0-1894 GCA_964481025.1 uncultured Isosphaeraceae bacterium | reverse complement strand
GGAGCCGCGACCGCGCGACGACGCGCCTCGGCCCGGCCTCGGGCGGCACGGACCTGCTCGCGGGCCCGCGGGCGATCCGAACTCGGCGCGTACGACCCCGTCCACCAGTTGGTCACCGGGATCACGGGTCGACCGGCGACCGGCGGCGTCGTCATCGGCGGCGGTGCCGGGCGGCGCGAGGTGCCGGCCCGAGCGACGCCGACGACCTCCGCGTGATCTCCCGGCGACTCGACGACCGCACCGGACATCGAGGGCAGCATTCCCGGCTTGACCGCCCATGGATCGGCGGCCGCCGCCACCGCCCGGAGGTCGGCGAGCATGTCGGCCGCACCGTCGTAGCGATGCGCGTAGTCGGCCATGGCGCGGCGCACGATCATCCGCAGTGCCTCGGGCGAACGTCCCTCGAACCGGCTCAGTCCACCGTGGGCCGGGAACGTGTTCTCGAGCATGAAGTAGAGCACCGCGCCCGCGCCGTAGACGTCGAACTTCGCCCCGTTCACCTCGTGGACCTTCACACCCTTCATGGCGAGCCGGACCATCTCGGGATCGCGGAAGTACTCGGTGCCGTGCGTCGTGAGCGTCATCGCGGACTTGAGCGACGACACGAGTCCGAAGTCGACGAGATGCGCCGCGGCGTCGTGCACGATGATGTTGTCGGGCTTGACGTCCTTGTGCCACATCCCGCCCGCGTGGTAGCGCTCCAGGGTGGCGACGAGGTCGATGGCGTATCCGACGAGCCTTTGAAGATCATCGGAACCGAGTCCGTCGTCGGTCGCGAAGGCGTGCGCCTGACGGACGACCGCGGTCAGGTTGTCGCCGGGGTGGTACGGCATCGCGTACCAGAACCGCGTGTCGTCGAGCTCATGGGCGAGCACGAGCCCGAGCCGCCGGGCGGCGTCGAGCGAACGGCTCTCACGGACGATCTGCGGCAGCGAACTGCCCTCCGCCAGCGCGAAGCTCTTGATGACGACCTCGTCGGGCTCGCCGGCAAGGCGGCGCTTCGTGGCATCGTCGGGTCGGGCGATGAACAGCCGGGCCCCGGAGCCGCCCGCGGGCAACGAACCGGTGATCTCGAAGCCGGAGAACTCCGATCCACGCTTCGGTCGATCGGGACCGGGCGCCTGACGCACCGCGTCCACGGCCCGCTGCTCGACGCCCTCGATGAGACCTTCAAGAAACACCAGCCGCAGCGGTCGCCGCACCACCAGCGACCAGGCACGATGGCCGATGATGCCGAGCTCGCTGCGGAAGGCGTTCGCGAAGTGGTTGGCCGCGGACCACCGACCGATCATCACGTTGAGGAGCACGAGCGGAATGAAGACCACGGCGGTCACCGTCGCGCCGACCAGTCGGATGGCATCACCGATGACGCCCCCGATGAACTCGACGATCCGACCGAACACCGCCCCGATCGCGGCGAAGATCCCGGCGCCGAGCTTCACGACGAGGATCGTTCCCAGGACGAGGACGACCACGCCGCCCGCCATGGCGAGGAGAATGCCGAAGATCGAGAAGAGGGTTGGTGCCATCGTCGTGGATTCCAGGTGCGGGCGGCACGGCGGCCGCGTTCGCGGTCACAGAGTCGGTTGACGCGAGTCGTCGATCTCGAGCAGCTCGACGTGACGTCGATACAACTCGCTCAGTGCCTCGTCGAAGAGCATGTCGTCTCCACCGAGTCCGGCCGTCTCGGCCTCGGCCAGTTCGTCACTGGTGAAGCTGTAGGTGCCGACGATCTCCGCGAGCCGATCGCGAAGCAGCGTGCGGACCTTCTGAAGATGCCGCGACACGGTCGGCTCGCTGATGCCCATCTGTTCCGCGACCTGCTTGCCCTGCATGCCTTCGAGCACCCGCATGCGGTAGACCTCGAAGTGCAGGAACTCGCAGTGCTGCTGCG
>CAYZSH010000162.1:0-6493 GCA_964481025.1 uncultured Isosphaeraceae bacterium | reverse complement strand
AGGTAGAGCTGGCCGATCAGGGCTTCGAGATTCGCGAGCGACCTCGCCATCTCGCCCTTCGGGGTGATGTCGCCGTAGCCGAGCGTGGTGATCGTGACCAGCGAGAAGTACGCCATCAGTCGGTCCGGCCCGAGCGAGCCATCGGGATCCGCGATGTCCGCAGGAATCCGGAACGAGGTCGGGTCGAGCCTCAGGATGATCGTGTACGCCACCGAGAACACGCCCGCCATGAGCAGGTAGACCGTGATCGAGCCGCAGATGGTGTCGGTGTCCACCTCGTCGCGAGTGAAGATGTCGCCCGCGATCAGCAGGATGAGGTACACGAGCAGCACGACCTCGGTCGCGTGCCCCGCCACCGTGAAGCCATCCCGCAGATCGGCCGCCACCACACGGGTCAGGATGCCGAAGACCAGCGCGAGGAAGGCGAGCCCCAGACACGAGATGAAGTGACGCCGCGAGTCGAAGAAGGTCCGCACCGAGGCGAGCAGCAGCAGGACCAGCACGAAGTCGCCGAGGTACAGACTCTGCGCGAGCACCTCGACCCGACCGACCAGCGGCCCGACGATGAGCAGCATCAGCAGCGCCGTCATCAGCCAGATGTAGCGACCGCCGAAGTACAACCGGAACAGCCCTGCCGGTCTCGGACGAGCGGGCGCTGGCGAATCGGGGATCGCAGGCGGTTTCATGCCGTCTTCATCGGCGGAAGCGTCGTCCCGGCTCCACGCTCGGGCCCGTACCATGCGGGTCCATGACCGCCGTCGACCCCGCCCCTGCTCTCGAGATCCGCGACCTCCGCTTCGCCCGGCGGGATGGCTTCACGCTCCGCATCCCTCACTTCCGCCTTGAACGCGGCGAGCAGTGCCTTCTGGCGGGGCCATCCGGTTGCGGCAAGAGCACCCTGCTCCTGCTCGCCGCCGGCCTTCTCGACTGCGAGGCCGGCTCGATCACGATCGGGGGTGAGGAGATCGCCGACGCCCGCGGCGCCGCCCGCGATGCGATCCGCGCGAGCCGGATCGGCATGGTCTTCCAGACGCACCACCTTCTGAGCGGCTTCACCGCCCGCGAGAACGTCGCCGCCGCCCTGCTCTTCGCCGGTGTCCCGCCGCGCGAACACCACGACCGGGCCGATCAGCTCCTCACCGCGCTCGACATCGCCCGCCCCGATGCCCGGGTCGATCGACTCAGCGTCGGGCAGCAGCAGCGGGTCGCGATCGCCCGGGCGCTCGCGGGTGATCCCGAACTCGTCCTCGCCGACGAACCGACCGCGTCGCTCGATCCGGACAACGCCGCGATCGCGATCGAACTCCTGCAGAACGCCTGCGGCCGACGCGGCGCCGCACTGCTGGTCACCAGCCACGACCCGTCACTCTTCGAGCGCTTCCAGCGCATCGAACGGTTCGACGAACTGACGGCGTCTTCGGAGGCCATGGCATGACCGACGGACGCCTCGTGCTTCGCTCGCTGCTCGCGCGTCCGACCTCGACGCTCGTCACCGCGGCGCTCATCGCGATCGCGGTGGCGCTGCTGCTCTCGATGTCGAGTCTGCGGGAAGCGGGTCGCCGAAGTTTCACCCGCGGCGTCGGCAACGCGCATCTCATCGTGAGCGCCGATTCGAGTCCGCTGGTCGCGGTGCTCAACGGACTGTTCTACGCGAATCCACCGCGAGCCCCGCTCACGCAGGCGAAGGTCTCCGAGATCGTCGGCGGCTTCCCCTGGGCGATGGCGGTGCCGACGCAGCTCGGCGACTCGTTCTTCGGGTTCCCGGTGGTCGCGACGACGCCCGCGTTCCTCACCGACTTCGAGCCCGCCCCGGGCGAGCCGTGGCGTTTCGCCACCGGCCGCAACTTCGAGGGCCCGTTCGAGATCGTGCTCGGCAGCCGCGTCGCCCGCGAGACCGGCCTCGGACTCGGCGACCGCATCCACCTCACGCACGGAAGCGGCGGAAGCCGCGAGGGCGTGTCGAGCGACGGCGTCGCGAACGCCCCCGCAGGCGAAGACGACCACGCGGACCACGACCACGACCACGTCCACTGCGAGGACGGCGACCATGTGCACGACGAAGTGACCTTCGAGGTCGTCGGCGTGCTCGAACCAAGCGGCACGCATCACGACCGCATCGTGGTCGCGGATCTCGAGGGCGGCTGGCTGGTCCACGCGTTCGATCGTCGCGCCGCTGAAGGCCGTCCCGAACCGACCGGAGTCGCGGATCTCGAGGAGGCCGACCGACTCGTCACCGGCCTGCTGCTCCGCACGCCCACCCGCGCGGGTCGCGGAAGCGCGGCGGTCGTGCAGCAGGCGTTCGATCGGCTGCGACGCGATCCGACCATCACGGTCGCCGCCCCGTCCGGCCAGGTCGATGCGCTCTTCGGCATCGTCGCGGATCTCGACGCGGTGTTCATCGCCCTCGGGGCGGGCATCCTCGTGAGCGGTGCGATCAGCGTGATGCTCGCCCTCTGGAACTCGATGGAACTGCGGCGTCGCCAGATCGCGGTGCTGCGGGTGCTCGGATGCACGCGGCCGCGGGTGCTCATGCTCGTCCTCACCGAGAGCGCGGTCATCGGACTGCTCGGTGCGGCGGCGGGCGTCGCGATCGCGGTGCTCGGCGGCGACCTCGCCGCGGAACTTCTGGCCACCCGGACCGGCGTCGTCATCGATCCCGCCCTCGACGCTCGCATGGCCGTGATCGTCGCGGCCGCGACGGTGGTGCTCGCCGGACTGGCCGGACTCGCCCCCGCGATCCGGGCGTACCGCACGCCGGTCGCCGACCATCTTCGCCCGCTCGACTGAGCGTCATCCCTTCGGAACCACGCCTGCTGCCAGCGGTAGCATGCGGACTCGCCTCCTCCCGGACCTGCTCCTCGTCGTGCGATTCTTCTGGGCCATCATCATCGGACTGCTCGTCGCCGCAGGTGTGCTGCTGGTTCGCCCCGCCGATCGAGGCGAGACCGGACCCGCGACCGCGACGACGCCCACCGAACCGCGGCAGACGCCTGCACCCTCGACACCCTCGGTGACCGACACCATCGGCGACCTCGCCCGGCAGGCGGCGACCGACACGGCGACCGAGGAAACCCCCGACGACACCCCCGGCGACACGATCACCGCGACGACCTGGACCCTCGCCGAAGGTGACACGCTTCAAGACCTCGCCCGCCGCCGCTACGGCGACGCCCGGCTCTGGCGACGCATCGTGGACGCGAACCCCGGACTGGCCGCGGGCGAGCTGAAGCTCGGCGACACGATCCAGTTGCCCGATCTCGCGAACATCCCCGAGTCCGATCCCGCCGCCGCGATCATCGCCGACCTCGACGCCGGCCGCGAAGAACGTGCAGACGACGCCGAAGCGACCACCACGACTGCCGCGACCATCACCGACCCCGACGCCCCGACCCTCGACCTCGGACTCGACCGCGAGATCCCCGACGGCACCGTCGAGCGCGGCCGACTCGTGAAGCTCGACGACGCGATCGTCGCCGACGAGACGTACACCATCCGCGGCGCGGGCACCAAGGACGATCCGTACCGCGTGAGTTGGGAACTCCTCGCCAGCTGCGCCGACGGCTATCGACCCAGTCTCGGCGAACGACGCATTCCGCAGCGGATCGCCGCCCTCGACGGCGCGTGGATCCGCATCGACGGCTACATCGCGTTCCCCCTCGGCGGCAGCGAGTCGACCGAACTGCTCGTCATGCTGAATCAATGGGACGGCTGCTGCATCGGCATCCCGCCCACGCCGTACGACGCGATCGAGGCGACGCTCGTCGAAGCGATGCCCGCCGGCCAGCGTCACGCGATCAACTTCGGCACCATCACCGGACGTCTGTCGGTGTCGCCGTATCTCGTCGAGAACTGGCTCGTCGGTCTGTACCTGATGGATGAGACCGAAGTCCGCATCGAACTCTGAACGCCCGTCCCCGTCCCCCGACCCCGCCCCCCGTCCCCCACAAGAGCCCGGAGACCTGAATGTCCGCCCCGCTTCTCCTTGCCACCTGCCTCGCGACGACCGCCTGGGCGGCGCCGACGGCGCCCCCGAGTCCGTGGTCGGGCTACCTCGACGACGCGGCGTTCGACGCCCGACTCCGCGCGGTCGACGCATCACCGCGGGCGACCGTCACCACGCTTGGCACCAGCCGACAGGGCCGCACGATTCCGGTCGTGACCCTCGCCGACAGCGACACGCCCGACGCGACCCGGCCCGCGATGCTCGTCGTCGCCGGACTCGATCCGCTGCACCAGGCCGGTACCGAGTACGCGGTCCGCATCGCGGAGAACCTGCTCGAATCGCACGCGGAACTCCTCGACGAGGTCACGATCTTCGTGGTTCCGCGACTCAACCCCGACGGCGTCGCGGCGCTTCGCACCGGGCCGATCGCCGATCGTCGCGGCAACGCCCGCACCGTCGACGCCGACCGCGACGGCCTGCTCGATGAGGACGGCCCGCAGGATCTCGATGGCGACGGCGTGATCACCATGATGCGGATCGCGAACCCGCCACTCGCCCATCCCGCGACGCACCTCGCGGATCCCGGCGCCCCGCGGCTCATGCGGAACCCCGATCGCTCCGAGGGCGAACGCGCGACCCACGCGATGATGATCGAAGGACTCGACGCCGACGGCGACGGTCTCGTCGGCGAGGACGGCACCGGCGAGGTCCGGATCGACCGCAACTTCATGCACCTCTACCGCGAGCACGAGACCGACTCGGGTCCGTATCAACTCAGCGAACCCGAGTCGCTGGCCCTCGCGGAGTTCGTCGTCGCGCATCCGACGATCATCGGCGCCGTCGTCTACGGACCGCACGACACGATCATCAACCTGCCCGAGGCGAAGAAGAACGACATCACCGGTCGCACGCCGGTCGGCATCGACGAGAACGATCTGCCGATCTTCAAGAGCCTGCAGACCGCGTACCAGGACGCCGTCGGGCAGACCCGCACCGGCGACGACGACGACGCGGGCGGCTTGCACGCGTGGCTCTACGCCCACCGCGGCATCCCGACCGCGGCGGTGACGGGCTGGGGTCGCCCCGACGTGCCCGAACCCGAAGATGAGTCCGCGGCGGATTCCGACGCCGAAGGCGACACCGACACGGCCACCGCCGACGACGCGACTCCTGAAACCCCGCCCGCCCCGAAGGACGCCGAGGCCGCGGGCTGGCTCGCCTGGAGCGACCACCTCGACGGCGCTGGTTTCGTGGACTGGCACGCCTTCGAGCATCCGCAGTTCGGCACCGTCGAGATCGGCGGTTGGGTGCCCGGCTTCCAGATGAACCCGCCCGCCGCGGAACTCGACGAGTTCGGCCGGAAGCAGACCGCCTTCGTCGCGGCGATGGCCGCGATGCGCCCGATGCTCGACGTCGAGGGCCCCGAGGTCGAGGATCTCGGCGGCGGTCTCGTTCGCGTTCGATTCGCGATCCGCAACGACGGCGACCTGCCGCTCCGCACCGCGATGAGTCGTCGCAACGATGCGATCCGTCCGCTGGCGCTGCGACTTTCGACCGATCTCGACCGCATCCTGCAAGGCCGGCGTCAGCAACTCGTCGACGAACTCGCGGGCTCGGGCGGCCGCGCGGCGTTCGAATGGGTGATCCGCCTCGCCGACGGCGACACCATCACGCTCGACGACCCGCAGTTCGGCGTCCGCACCCTCGAGATCACGACCGCCGGCACCGGAGGTGACCGTTGACCATCCGCACCCGACATCACGCCCTGACCGCTCTCGCGACCGGGGCGGCGCTCTCAGCCGGCATCACCGGCGGCGCCACCGCCCAGCAGCAGATCGATGCCACCGTCGATCTCGCGTTCAATCGCTACTACGACTACGACCAGATGACCGACGCGATGCAGCGGCTCGCCGCCGCGCATCCGGACGTCTGCTCGCTGGTCTCGATCGGGAAGAGCGTCGAGGACCGCGACATGTGGGTCCTCACGATCAACGACCCCGCGACCGGCGACGATCTCTCGAAGCCCGCGATGTGGATCGACGGCAACATCCACGGCAACGAGCTGCAGGCCGCCGAGACCGTGCTCTACACCGCGTGGTATCTGCTGGAAGGTCGCGACGAGGTGCCCGCGATCGCCGAACTCGTGAAGGACCACGCGTTCTACCTGATGCCGATGGTCAATCCCGACGGCCGCGCCGAGTGGTTCCGCGGCCCGAGCACGCCGCACTCGAGCCGGACCGGCGTCAGACCCACCGACAATGATCGCGACGGGCTGTTCGACGAGGATCCGCCGAACGATCTCGACGGCGACGGCAGCATCGGCCGGATGTGGCGTCGAGACCCCAACGGCACCCATCGCCGCAGCGAGACCGATCCGCGGATCTTCGAACGCGTCCCCGCCGAACCCGGCCCCGACGGTCGCATCCGTCGCGGCGACTGGTCGATGGCGGGCAGCGAAGGCATCGACGACGACGGCGACGGCCGCATCAACGAGGACGGTTCCGGCGGCTACGACATGAACCGGAACTGGCCGAGCGACTGGCAGCCCGA
>CAYZSH010000161.1:4240-6528 GCA_964481025.1 uncultured Isosphaeraceae bacterium | reverse complement strand
AAGCCGAAGTCGCCGGTGCCGTTCTCGACCGCGATGACCACGCGGTTCGCGCCTGCTCGCACAGGTACCTGAAGCAGCCGACCGAACGGGCTCGCGCCGTGCGTCGTGCGGTCTTCGAGCATCGTCACGCCGTTCACCCGGACCACCGCGCCGTCGTCGGATCCGAAGAGCACCGGAACCGTCATCTCACGCGGCGAGATCAGCCAGCCGGTCGCGACCGCGATCGCATCGGTCGTGCCGTCGGCTTCGGTCGAGAGTTCCTTGAACGAGAGCAGGCCGTTTGGTCGCACCCGCTTGGTCTCCCAACCGCCCGGCCGATCGCCGCCGCCGTCGCGACTCGCGGGCGGTGGCGTGGTCGCATCGTCGAACGCCGATGCGAAGCCGACGAGATCGTCCACCCGGTCGAACGGGCCGGTGACGAGCCACGCCTCGGGTCGCGGACCGGCGATCTCGGTCAATCCCGCCTCGCCGAGATCCCGCAGCAGTCCGACCCCGTGACGATCGACGAGTTCGGAAAGCCGGCGGCCGAGTTGTTCGGCATCGATCGTGGCGAGCGCCCGCACCGCGGCGCCGATCGTGCGGCGGCTCGCGGTCTCGTCATCGAGCACCGCGATCACGTCGGTTGCCAGCGAGCCGTCGCCGACCTGGCCATCCCCGGCCCCGATCGCGCGACACGCCGCGAGCCTGACCAGTCGGTGACCCGCGGTGTCGTCGGCGAGACCGAGTTCGATGAGTCGGGAGCGGGACGCCCGGTCGATCGCGTTCGAGACGTCGGATCGTCGCGTGGCCGCGATCATGCGTCGACGCTCGCTCGCGTCCGCCGATCGCCACGCGGCATCGACATCGCCGGCCTTCAGGACCCGCATCGTGTTCGCCACGCGATCCATCGGTGGCGTCCAGACGCCGTCGCCGTCGGCGTCGATGCGGAACGGGTTCACGATCGCGACCGGCAGCACCGGACGCGCTTTCCCCGAGACGATCGGGTCGAGCGGCTCGTCGCCGTCGACCAGCACCACGATCCACGAGTCGTGCTCGATCGGCACCTCGATCGCGTCGTCGAATCGAACCCGATCCCGGGTCGCATCGATCGCCCGCTCCACGACGACCTCGCCGTCGCGCACCACGCGGATCCGATCGCAGTCGATCCACGGTGCCGCCTGCACCTCGACGTCGAGCGTCACGCGTCCATCTCGGGCGGTCGCCATCCGCAGGTCGTCGTGACGTCCGGGGTGGCGCACGCTCGCCCGCACGATCGGACCGCTCGTGACCATGACCTCGCCGCGACGGATCGCGTCGAGCGTCTCGGCCGGGTCGATCGCCGCTGGATCGTCGGTCGAGCTGACCAGATAGTTCCGAGGCACGCCGGCGAAGTTCTTCTTCACGCTGTGGCTGTCGGAGTTGCCGGTGGCGATCGCCCGATGACCGGTGTCAAGCAGGGCGTACCAGTCGAGCATCGCCGAGTGCGTGTTGTCGTTGGTCGCCAGCGGCGGGGCGTCCTCGGGTTCGAACCAGCCCCAGAGGTTGTTCTCGTTGAGCACCTCGATCGCGTCGAAGTCCGGGCTCCACCGGGGGCTGTCGCTGGTGCCGGTCGTCTCGTCGAGATCGGCCTGCGAGAAATAGTCGATGCCGTTCCATCGCGGGTGATTCACCTGGATGACCGGATCGAGTCCGAGCGGGTTCGGCTGCATGCGGATCATGCGGAAGAGCGGCACGCCCGCGGGAATGCGGCTCTCGACCGGCGGGCGTTCCGCGTCGAACGGCCACGCGTTGAAGTGGCCGATCGGGGTCGAGACCTCGTTGCCGACGATCGCGGTCATCGCGTCGGTCGCCCCGAGCGACGCCATGGTCGGGCGGTAGTCGATGTTGCGGTTGTGGTCGGTCGCGATCGCGAGCTCGACGCCCTCGCCGACGAGACTCACGATCCGCTCGGGCATGTTCGAATCGCCGTGGCCGGAGTGCGTGAGCGTGTGCAGGTGGAAGTCGCCGCCGACGAGTCCCGAGGTGTCGACCGCGGGGGCGATCTCGAAGTCGACCGAGACATCGCCGCCACGCGGGACGGTCACGGTGCGACGGTCGATCGTCCACTCGAGCCCGCGGCTCGCGACGATCTCGACCTCGCCCGCCGGAAGTCGAAGGAGCCCCGCCCCGTCGAGCGTGTAGCAGACGTCCTCACGAACCGCATACCGCTCGGTGAACACCTCGCCAAGTTCGACGAGGTCGACGCTCGGGGCGAGCACCGTGAGTCGGCCGGGGACCGGCGTTCCGTCGGGACCGAGGATGCGATACGC
>CAYZSH010000161.1:0-4140 GCA_964481025.1 uncultured Isosphaeraceae bacterium | reverse complement strand
GGCGCTCACTCGCCCGGGGGCGGCATGAGTCCGCCGGCGCCGTTGTTCATCCACGGGTTGTAACTGCCCCAGCCGCCGTAGCCGGGGTGGTAGTTCCACGGGCCGTTGCCCTGCGGCCCCACGGGGTTGCCGCCGTTCGGGTTGTTCGCGTACGGGCTGGTGTAGGCGGGCATCGGGTGATGGACCTGCACGGAGTACGCGGGGTGGGCGTAGCCGTTGAAGACCGGGGCGGGGGTGCCGTAGTGGTAGTGATGGTGGATGTGGTAGTGGACCTGCGGGGCGCTGACCGCCTGCTGCTCGAGCGCCTGGGCGTTCATCTCGCCACCCTGCTGGTCGTATCCGTAGCCGCTCGCCTCGCCACCGCCCGACTCGGGCTTGCCCTGGATCTCGTAGTTCTCGTCCTGCATCGCGCCGGCCCAGATCACGGGCTCCGCGGCTCGATCCGAGGTGGACGTGCAGCCCGCCAGGCCGGCGAGCGTGGCGATGATGGAGGCGGTGACGGCGGGGGCGTGGAATCGCATGGCAGGTCCTTCGCGGTGACGGAAGATCGAGGAGGTTCCGAGCGATCGGTGCGATCGACGGGTTTCCCTTCCATCGGGCATCCACCCCGCCGAATCGCGACAAATGGCGGATCGCGCGTTCGGTAGGATGCCCGCCGTCACCCCTGACACCCCTCGGCCGCGCCCCCCCGACCGTCCCCGACGCCCTCGCTGGAGCCTTCATGACCCTCGCGACCCCCATCCAACCCGTCGCCGGCACCCCCGGTGACGTGCCCGCGATCGACGCCCTCGCCATCAACACCATCCGAACCCTCTCGATGGATGCCGTGCAGGCCGCCGACAGCGGGCATCCGGGCACCCCGATGGCGCTCGCCCCGGTCGCCTACGCCCTCTGGCAGCGGCGGCTTCGCTACGACCCCGCCGACCCGCTCTGGCCGAATCGTGATCGCTTCGTCCTGAGCAACGGCCACGCGTCGATGCTCCTCTACAGCCTGATCCACCTCGCGGGGATCCGCGCGGTCGACGAGCACGGTCACGCGACCGACGCCGAGGCGGTGACCCTCGACGACATCCGGAACTTCCGACAGCTCGACTCCCGCTGTCCCGGTCACCCCGAGTACCGCTGGACCGCGGGTGTCGAGACGACGACCGGTCCGCTTGGCCAGGGGCTCGCGACGAGCGTCGGCATGGCGATGGCATCCCGCTGGCTCGGCGCCCGCTACAACCGGCCCGGATTCGAGCTCTTCGACCATTCGGTGTTCTCGATCTGCGGCGACGGCTGCCTCATGGAGGGCGTCTCGGGCGAGGCGGCGTCGCTTGCCGGGCACCTCGGCCTCTCGAACCTCTGCTGGATCTACGACAACAACCGGATCACGATCGAGGGCTCGACCGACCTCGCGTACAACGACGACGTCGCCACGCGTTTCCTCGGCTACGGCTGGAACGTGCTCCGCGTCGCCGACGCCAACGACGTCGATCGACTCGTGCAGGCGTTCGAGACGTTCGATGCGACGACCGATCGTCCGACCATGATCATCGTGGACAGCCACATCGGCTGGGGCGCGCCGAACAAGCAGGACACCGCGTCCGCACACGGCGAACCGCTCGGTGCCGACGAGATCCGGCTCGCGAAGGAGTCGTACGGCTGGCCTGCCGACGCGACCTTCCTGGTGCCCGACGGCGTCCGTGAACGATTCGACGAGGAGATCGGCGCTCGCGGTCAGGCCGCACGAACGGCGTGGGAGGAGATGTTCGCCCGGTACGCGACCGAGCATCCGAGCCTCGCCGAGGATCTGCGTCGCATCCGCGAGCATCGGCTGCCCGACGACTGGGACGCCGATCTCGTCGAGTTCCCGGCCGACGCGAAGGGCATGGCGACCCGGGCCTCGAACGGCAAGGTCCTCAACATGGTCGCCAACCGCGTGCCGTGGCTCATCGGTGGTTCCGCCGACCTCGCTCCGAGCACCAAGACGCTCATCACCGACGCTTCCGCAGGCAGCTTCCAGAAGCCGGGATCCGCCGCCGCGGGCGACTACGCGGGCCGCAACCTGCACTTCGGCATCCGCGAGTTCGCGATGGCCGCGGCGTGCAACGGCCTGACGCTTTCGGGCGTTCGAGCGTACGGCGCCGGCTTCCTGATCTTCAGCGACTATTGTCGCGCCGCGATCCGACTGAGCGCGCTCATGGAGATCCCGGTCGTCTACGTCTTCACGCACGACTCGATCGGGCTCGGCGAAGACGGTCCGACGCACCAGCCGATCGAGCAGCTCGCGTCGCTTCGCGCCATGCCCGGCCTCGCGGTGTTCCGACCGTGCGATGCCAACGAAGTGGTCGAGTGCTGGCGCACGATCATGCCGATGACGCACGAGCCCGCGGTGCTGGCGCTCTCGCGACAGAACCTGCCGACGCTCGACCGATCCCGCTACGGCGCGGCGTCGGGTGTCGCGAAGGGCGGCTACGTGCTGGCCGACTGCGAGGGCACGCCCGAGGTGATCCTCGTCGCGACCGGAAGCGAAGTGCATCCGTCGCTCGCCGCGCACGAGCAGCTTGCTGCCGAAGGCGTTCGCAGCCGCGTGGTGAGTCTGCCGTGCTCGTCGCTCTTCGAGCAGCAGGATGCGGCGTACCGCGAGTCGGTGCTTCCTCGCGGGGTGCGGGCGCGGGTCTGCGTCGAGCAGGGTTCCACCTTCGGCTGGGATCGCTATGCCGGTCCCGATGGCGAGATCATCGGCATGCGGCGATTCGGTGCGAGTGCACCGATCGAGGTCCTGCAGAAGACGTTCGGCTTCGAGCCGGAGAACATCGTCGCCGCGGCGAAGCGATCGATGGCGCGGGTCGCCGGAGGTGACGCGTGAAGATCGCCCTCGGTTCCGATCACGCGGGCTTCGATCTGAAGGAGCACCTGCGTCCGTTCATCGAGTCGCTCGGTCACGAGGTCGAGGACTTCGGGACGCATTCGCGAGAGAGCGTCGACTACCCCGACTACGCCGAGATGGTCGCGCTCGCGGTCGTCGAGGGCCGCGCCGATCGTGGCATCATGCTCTGCGGCTCGGGCGTCGGGGCGAGCATCGCGGCGAACAAGGTCCCGGGGTGTCGCGCCGCCAACTGCGAGGACTACTACTCCGCGCATCAGGGCGTCGAGCACGACGACATGAACGTGCTCGTGCTCGGCGGACGCATCGTCGGCCAGGCCCTCGCCGAGGACATGGTCCGCGGCTACCTCGCCGCGCAGTACACCGGCGAGGAACGGCATCAGCGCCGACTCGACAAGGTGCTGGCGATCGAGGCCCGGGCGCTTCGTGGTGGGCTCACCACGGAGTTCACGGAGAAGCACTGAGGGCCACGGAGGGAGATGGGGGTGTGGCCGGTTCGCCGGATGGTTGGTTGACGAAGATGACGGAAGGGAAGAGAAAAAAGGGCGCCCCGGTGGGGCGCCCTTCGGCTCAAGCTTTGTATCGACTTCTTCGCCTGGGGCTCTGGGCGGTGTCGGGTCGAGCTCGACCGGAAACCACTCCGTGGCCCTCCGTGAACCTCCGTGCTCTCCGTGGTGAAGGGAGTGCGGAGGACGCGAATCACTGCCCGACGATGTCGAGCAGTTCCACGTCGAAGATGAGCAGCGCCCGCGGCGGGATCGGGCCGCGGCCCTGGGGGCCGTAGGCGAGGTTGAAGGGGATGAGCAGCTTGCGCTTGCCGCCGACCTTCATCGAGCCGACGCCTTCGGTCCAGCCGGGGATGACGCGGTTGAGCGGGAACGAGGTCGGCTCGCCGCGATCGACCGACGAGTCGAACTTGGTGCCGTCGGTGAGCCAGCCGGTGTAGTGGACCGAGACGGTGGCCGACGGGTCGGGGGGCATGTCGCCGTCGCCCTCGACGAGGTCGTAGTACATGAGACCGCTGTCGGTGGTGACCAGTTCCGCGTCGCCGATCTCGTCGCCCGGGAAGCGCGGGACGACGGTGTCGCTGGCGACGGTGCCGTCGGCCGCGATGACCATGTCGTGACGCGTGCCGTCGGAGTAGGCGGTCACGGCGTACTGCACGCCGTCGGGCGTGTTCGAGGCGACGATCGAGGCGACGGATCCGTTGGTCTTGTCGGCGACCATCTTCGCGACCGTGGCGATGTCCATCTTGGCGGCGGCGAGGGTCT
>CAYZSH010000160.1:0-6548 GCA_964481025.1 uncultured Isosphaeraceae bacterium | reverse complement strand
TTCATTCTCGCGCTCGACGAGGGCACCAGCAGTTGTCGTTCGATCGTCTTCGATGCCGACGGCGCCATCCGCGGCGTCGGGCAGTCGGAATTCACGCAGCACTTTCCGAAGCCCGGCTGGGTCGAACACGACCCCGAGGAGATCTGGACGAAGCAGTGTGCCACGGTCCGCCAGGCACTCGCGGCGGCCGGGATCGCGATCACCGATGTCGCCGCGATCGGTATCACGAACCAGCGGGAGACGGTCGTCATCTGGGACAGGTCGACCGGAGCGCCGATCCACCCGGCGATCGTCTGGCAGGATCGTCGCACGGGCGGAGTCACCGCGCGCCTGAGGGCCGAGGGCCGCGAGTCGGATGTCCGGGCTCGGACGGGTCTCGTCCTCGATCCCTACTTCTCCGGCAGCAAGATCCAGTGGTTGCTCGATCAGGTGCCGGGTGCCCGGGACCGCGCGAATCGCGGCGAACTCGCCGCGGGCACGATCGACACCTGGCTCGTGTGGAAACTGACCGGCGGACGCGTGCATGCCACCGACGCGAGCAACGCCTGTCGCACGCTGCTCTGGAACATCCACACCGCCGACTGGGACGACGAGATGCTTCGGCTCTTCGACGTCCCGCGTGCGATCCTGCCCGAGGTCGTGACCTCGAGCGGCACGATCGCCGAGTGCGACGCCGACCTCTTCGGGGCCGCGATTCCGATCGCGGGCATCGCGGGCGACCAGCAGGCCGCGCTCTTCGGGCAGTTGTGCACGCACGACGGCATGGCGAAGAACACCTACGGCACCGGCTGCTTCATGCTGATGCACACCGGGACGACGCCGAAGGAAAGTCCCTCACGCATGCTGACGACGGTCGCCTGGCGACTCGGCGACGGTCCGATCGAGTACGCGCTTGAAGGCAGCGTCTTCATCGCCGGCGCGGCCATCCAGTGGCTTCGCGACGGACTGAAGATCATCCGGTCGGCGCCCGAGGTCAATGAACTCGCCGCGAGCGTCGCCGACACCGACGGCGTCTTCGTGGTCCCCGCATTCGCGGGACTCGGAGCCCCGCACTGGGATCCGCGGGCCCGCGGCGCGATCCTCGGTCTCACTCGTGGTTCCAGTGATGCGCACATCGCGCTCGCGACGCTGCGCAGTCTCGCGTATTCGACCCGCGACATCCTCGACTGCATGGTCGCGGACAGCGGCATCGCGATCGAGCAGCTCCGCGTCGATGGTGGGGCGTGCGCGAGCGATCTGCTGATGCAGTTCCAGGCGGACATTCTGGGGGTGCCCGTCCAGCGGCCGTCGAGGGTCGAGTCGACCGCGGCGGGGGCGGCGTATCTCGCCGGTCTGGGCGTCGGGCTCTGGAAGTCGGTCGACGAACTCGAGTCGCATCGCTCGGTGGATCGGATCTTCGAGCCGAACATGGACGCAAGCGAGCGGGACCGTCTCGTTCACTGGTGGCGCAAGGCCGTCGAGCGCACGCTCGACTGGACGGAGGAGAGCCGATGACGACACCGACCCCGTTCCGACGCGACGAGATGGTCGCGGCCCTCGAAAGCGATCGCTTCGACGTGCTGGTCGTCGGTGGTGGTGCGACCGGCCTCGGCGTCGCGGTCGACGCGGCGAGTCGCGGGTATCGCACCGCGATCGTCGAGGCGGAAGACTTCGCCAAGGGAACCAGCAGTCGAAGCACGAAGCTCGTTCATGGTGGCGTCCGGTACCTCGAGCAGCTCGACATCGCACTCGTGACCGAGGCGCTTCGCGAACGCGGGCTTCTCTATCGCAACGCGCCGCACATCGTCCGGAATCTGCCGTTCATCGTGCCGCAGTACAAGTGGTGGGAGGGGCCGTTCTACGGTGCCGGTCTCAAGGCGTACGACCTCCTGGCGGGCCGCATGAATCTCTCGCCCAGTCGGATGCTCTCCGCCGGCCAGGTGGTCGAGGAGATCCCCAACGTCGAGCAGCGCGATCTCAAGGGCGGGGTGCGGTATCACGACGGTCAGTTCGATGACGCGCGGCTCGCGATCTCGCTGGCGTTGACCGCTGCGGATCATGGCGCGGTCGTCGCGAATCGGATCCGGGTCGTCGGATTGCGGAAGGACGTGACGACCTGCACCGGCGTGGTGGCCCGCGACGAGGTCTCCGGCCGCGAGTTCGAGATCCGGGCGAGGGTCGTGGTGAACGCATGCGGCGTGTTCGCGGACGACATTCGACGAATCGACGAGCCCGAGGCGGATCGCGTCATCGAGCCGGCGCAGGGCGTCCATCTCGTGCTCGACCGGAGCTTCCAGCCCTCCGACACCGCGATCATGGTGCCGCATACCGACGACGGTCGCGTGCTCTTCGTCATTCCGTGGCACCATCGCGTGGTGGTCGGCACCACCGACACGCCGATGAAGACCGCGGACATCGAGCCACGCGCCTTGCCGGAAGAGATCGAGTTCATCCTCCGCAACGCCAACCGGTATCTCGCGAAGGATCCGACCACCGCCGATGTGAAGAGCGTGTTCGCCGGACTGCGTCCGCTCGTGCATCCCGGCGGCACGAGCGGTTCGACCAAGTCCATCAGTCGCAACCACGAGGTCTTCGTCTCGGGTTCGGGCGTGGTCACGATCGTCGGCGGCAAGTGGACGACGTATCGCAAGATGGCCGAGGACACGATGAAACAGGTGATCGCGGTCGGTGGTCTCGATGATCGGGCCTGCGTCACCGAGTCGCTGCGGGTGCACGCGGCGCTCGATCGAGACGATCCGGGCCTTCCCGAGCACGATCCGCACCGCATGTACGGCGCCGATGCCTCGATCGTCGCGGAGATCGCGGCCGGCGACGCGGACCTGGCGGCGCCACTGCATCCCGAGCTTCCGTACACCGGTGCCGAGATCGTGTTCGCCGCCCGGCACGAGATGGCGCTCGGGCTCGACGATGCGTTGTCCCGGCGAACCCGGTGTCTTCTGCTCGACGCCCGAGCCGCCGCCGAGATCGCGCCCCGCGCCGCCGCGATCATGGCCGCCGAGCTCGGAGGCGATCAGGCATGGATCGACGAGGAGATCTCGCGGTTCCAGACGCTCGCCGCCGGGTACACGCTCCAGATCTGACGGCGACCGACCGCCGCCACGATCACGAAGGTTTCTTGATGTTGCAACGTCTCCTGTCCGTCCTGCTCGCGGTCCTCCCGGTCTCAACTGCGTTGTCGCAGGCGCCGCCGCAGAATCAGGACATCCCGTGGCCGGTGATGCTCGGGGCGCGATTGAATCTCTGTGAGCAGAATCGCCCGGTGGTCTCGCGGGTGGTGCTCGTGCCGGATGCAGACACATGGCTCGAGGAGGTCTCGCGCTGGTCGCTTGATGCCCAGTGGCCGGTGCTCTTCGAGTCCGATCCGCATGCCGCAGCGTTCATTCGAGGATTCCGGCCCGAGGAGGTGGTTCGAGTCCCGGCGACCGAACGACGTCTCCCGGCCGATCCGGATCAACGCAAGATCCGTCTGCTGGAGGCGATCCGGGCGTCCTGGGGCGCCCGGCCGGATCAGCCGGTCATCGAGCGGTTCGTGGAACTTCGCTGGGAACCGCCCGGGTTCGCGGTCGCCAGTCCGCGCGATCCGGCGTGGCCGGCGGCGGTCGCGATCGCCGCGGCGCGGGGCGTGCCGCTCGTCTTCATCGAGGACGACCTCGGACCTGTGAACGGCGTGATGGACGGTCCGGTCCTCGCAGGTCTCGAAGCCCGACTGCGGGATGCGGCGACGACGATCTCGGCCGAGGCCAGCGACGCGGTGCGGGCGGCGATCGCCGCGGCCGATCCTGACATCGTGCAGCCCGAGCGGGGATACGCCTGGTCGGGCCTGGGCGACCTGCTCGATGCGGTCGCGATCTGTCGGGCGATGCCGGGACGGGTTCGGTTCATGCCTCCGGCCGGCGCGGCGGTTCCGAAGGTTCGGCCGACCGACGCCGCCGATGGTCCGTTCGCGACGACCGACGCGCTCTGCCGTGGTGACGACGGTGATCGCTGGGGCTACGCCGGCTGGATCTGGGGCGACGAGGCGCGGGCCGCGAACATGGCGATGTCGTCGATCTTCCTCGACCGGCGGAACTTCTGGTTCGTGTCGGGATATCCGAGGAGTGGAGTCAGGGCCCCGTTCGCCGTCGAGGAGTGCGCGGGCTGGGCGGCGGAGAAGGGGTATGCCGCGCTCTACTTCGACGAGGAGAACGCCGATCGTGAGTCCTGGGACAAGTTGCTGCGAGGGGGCATCCCGGCGGATGTCCTGTTCCTGAACTCGCACGGCAAGGCACCGGAGTTCCATCTCTTCAATGACGAACGGGTTCGACCGACGCATGTGCCGTTCACGGACCATCCGTTGGCATTGTCGATGGTCCATTCGTTCTCACTGCAACGACCCGACGATGTGAACACCGTCGGCGGCCGGTTCCTGAGCCGCGGTGTCTACGCCTTCCTCGGGTCGGTCGATGAACCGTATCTGGCCGCCTTCATGCCCCCCGAGATGATGGTCCGTCGTCTCGCCGTGGGTGTGCCGTTCCTGCTGGCCGGCCGCATGTGGCCCGGCGAATCGAACATGTCGGGGGTCTGGAAGGTCACGACCATCGGTGATCCGTTCATGCTCGCCCAGCCACCGGAATTTCGGAAGGTGAAGGTCGTCCCGCTCGAGCAGGCGCCACCGATTCCCGGTGCGGTCGGCGTCAAGGATGCTGCACGAGATCTGATCCGCACGCTGCTGACCGATCGCACCGTCGCGCCCGAACTCATTCGTCTGCTCGAACTCGGCGGACAGGACGACGTCGCGATCGACGTCTGGATGCGGGTGGTCGGAACGGGCGATCAGGCGGCGATCGTCGGCGCAGCACGGACGATCCTTGGGCCGCTGTTCAGATCCGGGCGAGCCACCGACTTCGTCTATGCCTACGAGCGACTCGCGCGGGAGTCCCGTGATCGCGACGCCGCCGACATGCTCTGGCATCTCATGACGCCGCGGCTCGCCGCCGTGCACGACCCGGACACCGTCATGCTGCTCGAACGCGAGGTGCGCGAGCCGTTCGAGTATGAGGATCTCGAGGTGCTCGTGCCGCACATCGACCGCGTGCTCGGCGACGGGCGTGGCGCCGCAGCGGTCCAGCGGCGCATCGATCGCGAGCAGAACCCCGCCCGAAGATCGCAACTCCAGCGTCTGCTCAGCCGCTAGGGCGCGGGGGTCGCGGGTTCTTTCACCCGCTCCCGATCGGCCCGCATCGCGGCCTCGCGATCGCGGAGGTACGCCCGCTCCAGAGGGTCCTGCAGACGCATCTCGGGAAGTCCGGTCACGCGTTCGACGAGCGTCGTGTAGTCGGTGACGAACGGCGGAAGGCGATCACCGAGAGCGTCGTCCTGCGAAAGCATCGAGAGCAGATCCGCCGCGATCACCGAGAGACCGCCGACCGTCGGGTGCAGACGATCCCGTTGAAGCAGGTACGGTCGCTCCGAGTCCGGCACGCGGGTGCCCGCGGTCTCGATCGGACCGTCGCCCTGCAGCAGCCTCTGAAGTCGGTCGAGCGACACGAATCGGACCGTCGGTCGGTCCGCTCGCCACGCGGCGATGCGTTCGTTCGCGGCGAGCCGGGTCTCCTCGTCGGGCACCTGGCTTCGCAGCAGGATGCCGCCACCCGCCTTCGACATGTCGGGGATGTCTCCGATGACGACGGGCACGCCGGACTCCTGAAGTCGATCGAGGAGTGCGAGACCGTGATCGAGCATCTCCAGACGCTGGTCCCGGGTCCGCATGGGCCGGGCTTCCGGCCCGACCGTGCCGTAGGTGAACCAGAAGAGGAAGTCGATCGCGACCACGAGGTCCGGCGGATCTCGGAGCACCCGTTCGATCATGAGGGTCGCGAGTCCTTCGGGGTTCATGAAGAACTGGCCGGTGCCGAGATTCGAGACCACGACGCGATCATCGGATGCGGCCCGCAGCACCTTGGCGAGGTTCGACGAGTCACGAACCTTCTTCTCGCCCTCGAAGCGCCAGAAGTTGACGCCGAAGCCGGCGGTGGCGCTGGCGCCGATCGTGGTGATCCGCTCGATCGGGGCGGGCGCTCCGGCATCGGTGGTCGCGTCGAGGACCGCATCGCTCGGGCCGGGAGCGATCGGCGGTTCGGCTCCGGCGGGACCCGACAAAAGAACCACCGCGAACACCCCGATCCCCAACCACCCCTCCGTGGCCCTCCGTGGCCCTCCGTGGTGAATCAACCCACGAAGAAGCCCGGCGAGCGCGGTCAGGCAGGATCTGGATGGCGTCGCGAAGTCAAGCACAACCAGATGCTACGACGGCGTGCCGGAAATCGGCACGCCGTCGTCGAAAGTTCGGAGATGTGGCGTCCCGGAAGGCGACCCGGGCGGCCCGCTTCAGACCGCGGCGATCTCGAGGCCGAGGGCCTTGGCCATCGTGGTCCCGAGGTCCGCGGGGCTTTCCGCGACCTCGATGCCGCACTCGCGGAATGCCGCGATCTTGGCGTCGGCGGTGTCCTCGGCGCCGCCGATGATCGCGCCGGCGTGGCCCATCCGCTTGCCCGGAGGGGCGGTGCGGC
>CAYZSH010000159.1:0-6566 GCA_964481025.1 uncultured Isosphaeraceae bacterium | reverse complement strand
CTCGTCCAGGCCCAGTACTTCTCCGGCTCCTCGGTGATGATCTTCTTCGCGGCGGGCATCGCGGCCCTCACCGCGGGATCGCTGTTCCTGATGTGGCTCGGCGAGCAGATCGACAAGTACGGCATCGGCAACGGGGTGTCGGTCATCCTGACCGCGGGCATCCTCGCGCAGCTTCCGAACGCCGTCTTCTGGGTGGTCGACAACTTCGATCCCAGCCAGCAGGGCGAGAGCGGGAACATCGGCGTTCTGGCCGTCATCTTCCTCGCAGCATCCTTCGTGTTCGTGACCGCGGGCGCGATCCTGATCACCGTCGCCCAGCGTCGCATTCCGATCCAGCAGGCGAAGCACACCCGGGGCCGCAAGGTCGTCGGCGGGCAGCGTCACTACCTTCCGCTCCGCATCAACCACGCGGGCGTGATGCCGATCATCTTCGCGAGTTCGCTGATGATCTTCCCCTCGTCGATCTTCGGGTGGCTGAACACCCGCGCGGCGCAGGGCGGCTCGGCCGATTGGTGGCAGGCGATCACCGGCTTCCTCGCCGAGAACTTCCAGATCGGACAGTATCCGTACATCGTGATCGAGATCGCGATGATCTACTTCTTCAGCTACTTCTGGACGACCGTGCAGTTCTCGCCGGACGACATGAGCAAGCAGCTGAAGCAGTATGGATCGTTCATCCCGGGCATCCGCCCCGGACCGCGAACCGCCGACTACCTCGAGACGGTGATGGAGCGCATCACCTACGTCGGGGCGGGGTTCCTCGCGATCATCGCGATCATTCCGACGATGGTCGCCGAGTGGCTCCAGATCCCGTTCTTCGTGGCGAGCTTCCTCGGCGGCACCGGCCTCCTCATCGTGGTCAGCGTCGGACTCGACATCATCCAGCGCATCGAGGCGAACCTCCTCATGCGGAACTACGCGGGCTTCCTTTCCGGCGATGGCCGAGGCGGCGCCCGCATCAAGAGCCGCCGCGGCTGATCCCAACTCCACGCAGACCCAGTACTCACCCATGCTTCGTCCCATCCGGCCAACCTCCAACGACACCACGACCCGCCTCGCGGGCCGGGGCGTTCGCATGGGGGCGATCGGGACGAACCAGCCGGTGGCACTTCGAACCGCCGACGAGATCGAGCGGATCGGTGCCGCGGGGCGAGTGGTGGCTCAGGCGTTGGACGCCGCGCGACTGGCGTGCGTGCCTGGCGTGACGACTCGCGAGGTCGCCGCCGCGGCGGAGCGGGTGCTTCTCGACGAAGGTGCCACGCCGGTCTTCCGTGGTCGACTCGACGATGTGTCCGGCGTCCCCTTCCCGGCGGTCGCGACGGTCAGCGTCGAGGACGTCGTCCTGCACGGCATGCCTGGCGATCGTCGAGTCCTCGACGGTGAACTGGTCTCGATCGATTGTGCGGCGAGCGTCGATGGATGGCATGCGGATGCGGCGATCACCGTCGCCGTCGGTCGGGTCGACGCGACCCGCGCCCGTCTGGCGACGGCGGTTCGAGATCTCCTCGACACCGCCATCGACCTCGTGCGTCCCGGTGTTCGCTGGAGCCGCATCGCCACGATCCTGCAGGAGGTGGCGCTCGACTCCGGATACGGACTCGTCGAAGGTTTCTCCGGTCACGGCATCGGCCGAGACCTGCACGAGTCTCCCGCAGTCCCAGCGAGCCTCACGCCCGGCCTCCGTGGTCGGGGAGATTTCACGCTTCGACCCGGCATGGTGCTCGCGATCGAGCCGGTGCTGGTTGCGGCGGGATCGATTTCGGGTCCCGGTCGGCGTGCCGACGGCACCGCCGCAGGCGTGCCGCTGGTCCTCGACGAGGACGGCTGGTCGATCCGGACCCTCGACGGCGCCGTGGCGGCGCACGCCGAGCACACCATCGCTGTGGGGCGGCGGGGGGCCACGGTGCTCACCGACCCGAACCGTCGCACGCTTTCCCAGCTCCTCGCTTCCGAGGAGTGCGCAGACTGATCCTCGTGTTCGGTACCCGGCTCCGGCCGCGTCCCGTTCATCATTCACGCATCGTTTCAGAGTTCAACGACCGACACCCAGCCAACCGTCAGTTACTGGAGACCCATGGCCAAGGAGGACAAGATCACGCTCGACGCAGAGGTCGTGGAGGCACTGCCCGACGCCCGCTTCAAGGTGAAGCTGGAGAACGGACAGGAACTCCTCGCCTACGTCAGCGGAAAGATGCGGAAGTTCTTCATCCGCATCCTCCCCGGCGACCGGGTCACGGTCGAACTCAGCCCCTACGACCTGACGAAGGGTCGTATCACGTACCGCCACTAGCCATCGTCCTCGGGTCGTCGCAGACCCCTGATCCCCGGGTTCCACGGGACCCCCAACCGTACAGGTGATTCCATGAAGGTCCGCAGCAGCATCAAGCGACGCACCAAGGACTGTCAGATCGTGATCCGCAAGGGAAAGCGGTTTGTGATCAACAAGAAGAACCCCCGTCTGAAGCAGCGGCAGGGCTGAAGCCCTCGTCCGATCAGGAGCACTCGCATGCCTCGTCTCGCCGGCGTCGACATCCCCGAACGCAAGAAGATCCTCTACTCCCTGCAGTACATCCACGGCATCGGACCGAAGTTCGCCGCCGAGATCTGCGAGCAGACCGGGATCGATCCCGATCGCAAGGCCAGTGAGCTGAACGATCAGGAACTCTCGTCCATCAACGCTCTTCTCGACACCAACTACGTGGTCGAGGGTGCCCTCCGTCGCCAGGTGTCGCAGGACATCCAGCGGCTCAAGGACATCCGCGCGTATCGCGGTGACCGCCACCGTCGAGGCCTTCCGGTCCACGGTCAGCGGACCCGCTGCAACGCCCGCACCCGAAAGGGCCGCAAGAAGACCGTCGCCGGCAAGAAGGGCGTCAAGGGCTGATCCCCTCCGGATCGCCCGATCCCGCGCGGCCGCGTCGGCGAGCCGCGACCCGCGGGATCGGCGATCCGGAACTCGCCCCTCGCCTCGGACTCCAGGATCACACCACCGACCAGTCCCGGTCGGAACGCACGAAGGTTCGCATCCATGGCCAGCAAGAAGAAGGTTCGTCGCAACGTCGTCAAGGGCATCGCCCACATCAAGGCGACGTTCAACAACACGCTCATCACCATCACCGACCTCAACGGCGAGACGCTCGCCGCGGACTCGGCCGGCACCGTCGGCTTCAAGGGTTCGCGGAAGTCGACCCCGTTCGCGGCCAGCCGGGCCAGCGAGAAGTGCGGTGGCAAGGTCCGCCGCATGGGCATGCGGGAACTCGAGGTCCACGTGAAGGGCCCCGGCCCCGGCCGTGAGTCGGCGGTCACCGCCCTCCAGGCCGCCGGTCTCAAGATCACCGCGATCGAGGACCACACGCCGATCCCGTTCAACGGATGCCGCCCGCCCAAGCGTCGCCGCGTCTGATCGATTCCGTTCGCTTCGTCCCTCGCGTTCACTGATTGGGCGCGGCCGACCACCCCGGCGGGGGCGGCCACGACCCGGGAACACGCGAGATCTCATTCGAGAACACCGCCGGATCACGGAAACAGAGCCATGCAGGTTCGTTGGAGAGGACTCGAACTTCCCGCCAGCGTCGACAAGGACGCGGCAAGCGCCACCGACACCTTCGGTCGGTTCACCGCCGAGCCGTTCGTGCGCGGCTTCGGTACCACCGTCGGCAACAGCCTTCGCCGCATCCTGCTCTCGAGCATCGAGGGCGCCGCGGTCACCAGGGTCTCGATCAAGGGCGTGACCCACGAGTTCCAGACCCTCGAGGGCGTCCTCCAGGACGTCACCGACATCATCCTGAACATCAAGAACCTCGTGGTCAGCATGGCCGACGAGGGGCCGAAGACCATGCGTCTCTCGGTTGAAGGCCCCGGCGACGTCACCGCCGAGCACATCGAGTGCGACACCTCGATCACCGTCCACAACCCCGAGCTCGTGATCGCGACGCTCACCGCGGCGGTCGACTTCGAGGCCGAGTTCACCGTCGAGCGCGGCCGCGGTTACCGCCCGGCGAGCGAGTACTACGAGAGCGGTGAGGATCAGGTCATCGGTGAGATTCCGATCGATGCGATCTTCTCCCCGGTCACCCGGTGCCGCTTCCGCACCGAGGCCGCCCGTGTCGGTCAGCGCACCGACTACGACAAGCTGGTCCTCGACATCTGGACCAACGGCACCGTCAGCCCCGAGATGGCGATGGTCGAGGGCGCGAAGATCCTTCGCAAGCACCTCAACCCGTTCGTCATGTACGACGACAGCGGCGAGTCCGTCGTCTCCACCGAGGTCATGCAGAGCACGGCCGAGGACATGGAGGTCAACCGCAAGCTCCAGCAGTCGCTCGCCGACCTCGACCTTTCGGTCCGGGCCAGCAACTGCCTCGAGTCCGCCCAGATCCGCACCGTCGCGGAACTCGTTCAGAAGACCGAGGACGAACTGCTCGGCCTCCGAGCCTTCGGCCGCACCTCGCTCCGCGAGGTCGAGAAGAAGCTCGAGGAGATGGACCTCGCTCTCGGCATGCCGGTTCCGGACGCGTTCCGCATCGGCTGATCCAGTTCTCGTCCCCGCGGGGTGAACCTGCCGGGACCCTTCCGATTCGTCCCCTCCCTCCGGACCCCCGGACGGACCTCAGGTCCAAGGATTCAAGAATGCGTCACCGCATCTATGGCAAGCAGCTCAACCGGACCTCCGCCCATCGCACCGCGATGCTGCGGAACCTCGCTGCCGGTTTGTTCGAGCACGGCCAGATCGAGACCACCATGCCCAAGGCGAAGGCGGTCCAGGGCTACGCCGAGAAGCTCATCACCCTCGCGAAGACCCGATCGCTCCACACCCGGCGTCAGCTGGAGCGGAAGATCAACGACCGCAACATCTTCGCCTGGGCCGACGACCCGCAGGTCCCGGACGAGCGCAAGAGCGATGCCTTCTTCGAGGTGCCCGGTGAGGGCGAGATCAAGCGCAACCGCTACGGAGACCTCAAGAAGTCCCCGCGGCTGGTCGAACACCTGCTCTCGAAGGTCGCCCCGATGTTCGAGGGGCGCGACGGCGGCTACACCCGCATCGTGAAGCTCGACAAGCACCGACTCGGCGACGGCACCGACCTCGTCCTGCTCCAGCTCGTCGGTCGCGAGGACGGTCCCCAGGTCGGCGGCGGCACCAGCAGCCGTCGTCGCAAGGCCGACAAGCGCACTGCGTTCGCCGCCAAGGTCGCCGAGTCGTTCGGCACCACCGCGACCGCCGAGGCCCCGGCTGCGGAAGCGCCCGCGGAGCCCGAGGCCGCTGCGGAGGAGACCCCGGCCGCCGAGGCGCCCGAGGCCACCGAAGAGAAGACCGACGGCGAAGGCTGATCGCGTCTTCGTTCCCGTCAATGCAGTTCAATCCCGCGACCCCGGCTTCGGCCGGGGTCGCGTGTCATTCACCGCCGTACGCATCGGTGCGAATCTCCCATCTCGTCTCTCGATCCTCGAATCTCGATCAACTCGATTCTCTAGAATGGCCCCATGCTCGCCGACCTCGACGACCTGCAGACGACCGCCCTCGCCGAACTCGCCGCCGCCACCGATGCCGCGGCGCTTGAAACCTGGCGCATCGCCTATCTCGGCTCGAAGGGCCGGCTCAAGGCGATGATGCCGTTGCTGAAGGACGTGTCCAAGGAGGACAAGCCCGCGGTCGGCAAGCGACTGAACGAAGTGAAGGTCGCGCTCGAATCGGGCTTCGAGTCGCGGCAGGCCGAACTCGAGGGGAGTGGGGCGACGGGCGGCCCGCAGGTCGATGTCACGCAGCCGGGAACGGCGCTGCCGGAAGGTCGACGGCACGTCCTGAGCCGCACGATCGACGAGATCGTCGAGATCTTCGGTCGCATGGGCTTCACGACCGCCGCCGGCCCCGAGGTCGAGGACGAGTGGCACAACTTCACGGCCCTCAACATTCCGGCGGGGCATCCCGCGCGGGATCCGATCGACAACTTCTACATGGGTGAACAGGAAGGCAGCCGCACGCTGCTCCGCACCCAGACCTCGACGGTGCAGATCCGCACGCTCGAATCCGAGAAGCCGCCGGTCCGCATCATCGCCTGCGGTCGCGTCTACCGGCCCGACACGCACGACGCGACGCACTACTCGATGTTCCATCAGGTCGAAGGACTCTGCGTCGACCGCGGCATCACGATGGTCGACCTCAAGACCACGCTCTTCCAGTTCGCCCGCGCCTACTTCGGCCCCGAGGCCGAAGTCCGCATGCGCCCGAGCTTCTTCCCGTTCACCGAGCCGAGCGCCGAGGTGGACATGAAGATGAAGATCAAGGGCGAGTGGCAGTGGGTCGAGATCGGCGGCTGCGGCATGGTCGATCCGAACGTGCTCCAGGCGGTCGACATCGACCCCGAGGAGTTCACCGGTTTCGCCTTCGGTCTCGGCATCGAGCGGATCGCGATGCGGAAGTACGGCATCAGCGACATCCGGTGGTTGTTCGAGAACGACGTGCGATTCCTGCGACAGTTCTAGGCCTATTGAGCGCTGCAGCAGCCCGTTCGGGCTGCCTGGCTTTCCTGATCTCGGTCGGCGCGGCGTCGATGGCTCGGCTTCGCCGT
>CAYZSH010000158.1:0-6646 GCA_964481025.1 uncultured Isosphaeraceae bacterium | reverse complement strand
CACCTCGACTGCGGCAGCGTCGCGAGCCCGAACCGCGAGACCGAGGCGATGCTCGACGGCACCGACGCGGTCAGCGACTGGCCGCTCCTGAACTTCGGCGTGAACATCGCCAGCGGCGCGAGCTGGGTGAGCTTCCACCACGGCGGCGGCGTCGGCATCGGCTTCAGCCAGCACGCCGGCCAGGTGATCGTCGCGGACGGCACCGACGCCGCGGCGAAGCGACTCGCCCGCGTCCTCACCAACGACCCGATGATGGGCGTGTTCCGTCACGCCGACGCGGGCTACGAGATCGCGAAGGACTGCGCGGATCGACTGGGCGTGGACATCCCCTGATGGCGACCCGAGGTCGGAGATGCCCGCCCGGGGCATCTCCTACTCTCCTGCTCTCGCCGAAGGCGCCGCGCCTCGATTCCGCTCCCCCGTCTTCGGGGGAGCTGTCGCCGAAGGCGACTGAGGGGGCCTCTTCGCCGACTCGGCAACCCCACGCCCCCACAATCTCCTGCTCACCTGCTCTCCTGCTCTCCTGATCTCGCCGAAGGCGACGGCGTCGCCGCTCGTGCGACCCGGTCTTCGAGCGCGTGCCATCGGTCATCCGACGGGGGGCCGACGAGGTCGATGCGTTCCGCGCCGCAGAGATCCGCGGCGTGCAGGGCTGCGTAGAGGAGCCCACCCGCGAGTTCAGGGTCGTCGGGGAGTTCGAGACGCCAGCGAGCATCAGGCCACGACGCCGTCTCGTCGGACGTGGCTCCGATCACGATGACCGCCACGTCGTCGCCGCCCGCCTCGTCGGCACGACACCGCCTGACCGGCGTGCTCGGGGCGTAGTGGCTCGACCTGGTACCCGGCGCGTCGCCCTGCCCCGTGGCCGTCATCGACTCGACCGGTCGCCCGAGGATCTCCGCGATCCGCGCCGCCGACAACGAACCCGGTCGCAGAACCACCGGCGGCCCGCCATCGATCACCGGACGCAGATCGAGCACCGTCGATTCAAGTCCGACCCGGCACGGCCCTCCGTCGAGGACGACGAGATCCCGATCCACGAAGTCCGCGCGCACGTGCCGCGCCTCGGTCGGCGAGATCGAGCCGCTGCGATTCGCGCTCGGCGCCGAGAGCGGCGCCCCGAAGCGTCGGATCAGGTCGAGCGTGACATGGTGCGCCGGCATCCGCACGCCGATCGAGTCCCGCCCCCCGGTCGCGATGTCCGGGACGTCGGCCGACTTCGGAAGCACGAGCGTCAACGGCCCCGGCCAGCACGTCTCGGCGAGCCGAGTCGCCTCCGCGGGCCACGCCGCGACGAGCGACTTCGCCATCTCCACATCCGCCACGTGCGCGATGAGCGGATTGTCGGACGGCCGCCCCTTGAACTCGTAGATGCGGGCGATCGCGGCCTCGTCGAGGGTCGGGGCCGCGAGACCGTAGACCGTCTCGGTCGGAATCGCGACCAACCTGCCCGCCCGCAGCCGCACCACCGCATCGGCGATCGCCGCGGCATCGAGGCCGGAACGGACGACGGCACCCTTCAGCAGCGGGTCCATGCCGGAATCACTCGCCCACCGGGACGGTTCCGAATCGACCATCCGGCACGAGTGCGGACTCCGGCGACTCGTCGGGCGCCACGACCACCACGTCGATGCCGCGCTTCTCGAGTCCGGTGCCGGTCGATCGTTCGAGCTGCGCGATCGCGACGTTGTAGGTCACGCTCGCGCCGAACTCCTGCAGCTGCGCCTCGCCGAGTCGCTCCTGTCGCTGGAAGAGCAGGTTGAGGAACTCGGGCGTCAGGGCGGCGAGCGTCTCGCGAAGGGCTTCGAGCGCCCGAAGGTTCTCGGCCTGCGCGAGTCGGAAGTTCCGGGCCTGCGCGACGAGCGCGTAGCCGGCGTCGATGTCGCGGACCGCGTTCTTCACGTCGAGCACTGCTCGCTGGACCGCGCGGCGGTAGTCGATGACCGCGGCGGAGCGGCGGAGTCTCGCCTGCAGCAGCACGCTCTCGGCGGCGCGGTTGCCGATCGGCTGGCTGAACTGCATGCCGACGATGTAGTCGACGAAGTCGCCGTCGATCGCCGACACGCTCGACCCGAATTCCTCGGCCAGCCCGAGCCACGCGAACTCCGCCCGCAGGTCGAGGGCGGGCAGTCGGCCGTTGCGGGCGACGATCTCGCGGATCGACGCGTCCTCGATGCCGATCACCGCGGCGTCGATGGTCGGCGAGTTGGACATCGCGGTCGCGATCTCGTCGCGGAGATCGAAGGTGTACGCGGCCTCGACGAGGGCGTCGATCGGAACGACGTCCTGCTCGCCGCCGACCGCGAGGTCGGGGTCGTTCACGACGGCCTTGAGGGCGTCGGCGGCGCGGCCGACGTCGCGGAGCGCCTGGATGAGCCGGGTCTTCCGGCTCTCGACGGTGGCGACCGCATCGGCGTACTGGGCGAGCGTGGTGTCGAAGCCACGGCGGTTGGCGAGGATGTCGCGGATCCGTTCACCCTCGGCGACGAGCCATCGGGAGACGACGACCTGCTGTCGCGCGAAGGCGAGGTTCCAGTAGGCGTTCTCGACCTCGACCACGAGATCGAGCAGGCGCGACCGGACGCCGATCTGCGCCCGGCGGTCGGCGTTCTCGGCGAGCTTGATCTGGGCGGTGTTCACGTCCTCGCCGAAGCCGCGAAGCAGCGGCTGCGCGAGTCCGAGGGTGACCGCGGACTGCCATGCCGGGTCGTAGGTGAACTCCTGCGGGGTGTTGAAGATCCGCTGCCGCTCGGTCTCGAGTCCGAGCTGGACCGACCCGCCGGTCGTCAGCCGCTTGGTGAGGTCGGTCGTGAAGCCCCACTGCGAGACGTCCTGCCCCTGATCGATGACGATCGGCGGTCCGACCGGACCGGAGAGCAGGATGTCGTTGCCCGGCTCGTCGATCCGGGCGAAGTTCGCCCCGGCCCCGAACACGGCGTCGAAGGCGGCCTCGGATCGGATGATCTCCGCCGCGGTGACCGCCTGATCGACGCGGGTCCGCTGAACGCCGAGGTTGTTGACCACCGCCCGCCGGATCGCCTCGTCGAGCCCGATCGGCACCACCTCGCGAGGCAGTCCGTCGAGCCCGTTGCCGATGTCGAGCGATTCGCCGCCGTCGGCGACCTGCGGACCGATCTCCGCCAGAGCATCAAGCCGGCTGTCGAGATCCTTGGAGAGATCCACCGCCCCCGCCTCGGTCGTCTGCGGCGGCTGCCCCTCGGGCAGCCCGTCGAGCTCCCGATCGACCGCCGCGCGGACCGTGGCGCGGAGATCCTCGGCGGGATCCCGTTCGAGGGGTGAGCGGCAGCCGGTGGCGACCAGGGTCGCGACGAGGCTGATGCCTCCCGCCAACCGAAGATGTCGTGGACTCTCGGACCTCATGGGTGGTGATCCTACCCCGCCCCGTCCCCCTTGACGTAACGCCATCCACGGTCGTTGGTAGACTTGCCCCATGCACCACGACCGCACCGATCGTCGGATCGGCCAGGCCGGCGTGCTTCTCGGGATCCTCGCAACGTCGCTTCCCGCGGCGTTCGCGGACGACGCTCGGACGGAAGCTGCTGGAACCTGGTTCATCACGCGAGCCTCTTCGGTGGAGCTGCGCTCCGCAGGACCGGAGATCGCTCAATACCCCGTTCTCCGGCTCGGCCGCGGCGAACTGCTGCGCCTGGACGGCACGGACTTCGATGGAGACTGGGCACGCGTCCATCTCGTGGGACCGGCCGTGGCCGATGTCCGCGGATTGATGCAGCTCGGCACCTCGACGCTGGTGGACGGTGACATCGCCGTCGTGCAGGACTCGACGCCGCTCTTCGCGCCGAACCTCCGGGGTCGCGACGAGAACGGCCAGGTCTCTCCGCGGCGTTCCTGGCGAAGCCTCATCCGACTCGCACCGGGCTCGAAGGTCTTCGTGACCGAGCGGTTCGAGATCGACGGCGAGGCGTGGGCGCTGGTCGCCCCGCCCGAGGGCGTCATGCTCTGGGTCGATCCCTCGAAGGTCCGTCCCGCCACCGAGGACGAGATTCCGCCGGCCACCGCCATGCTCACCGTCGAGGAGCAGGTCGAACAGGAGATCGCGGCCCGGATCGCGGCCGCCGAGTCCGCCCGCCTCGAGTCACTGGCCGCGGCTGAGGCATTGGCGATGAACCCGATCGCCGAGCAGGACGTGATGCCGGAGGCTCCCGGTGGCGGACTGGCCCTCGCTCGCCCGCTCGACCCCCTGCCCGACGACGTGGCAGCGGCCCCCGAAGGCGACTGGTTCATCATCTCCAAGGACGACTCCCGCATCTATTCGCAGCCCTACGGCACGCCGGGCTCGTATGCGGTCCAGAAGCTTCCGAAGGGCGTCGCCGTGCTCGTGGTCGACTTCGAGGACGGCTCCGCCCGGATCGCAGCCGTCGAGGGCGCCCGCGCCGTCCGTGGTCTGCTCGAGGTCACCGGCGCGGTCGAGATCGATGGCGATACGGCGAGAATCGTCGATGCCTGCGAACTCCGCGCCCCGAACCTGACCTCGACCGAGGACGACCAGCCGAACCCGATGCGGTCGTACACGACGATGCTGGAGCTGCTCGGCGGCGAGACGCTCGCCATCGCCGATCGTTTCGAAGCCGGCGGCGCGGAGTGGCTGCTGGTCGAGCCCCCGGCGGAGGCTCGACTGTTCGTGCGCGGCGGCGAGATCCGCGCCGCCAGTGCGGAGGAGATCGAGATGATCCTCCGGCCCGCCGCCGCCGAGTCGCCCACCGCGACCGCGGACGATGAGCCCGTCATCGACATCGAGCCCGAGATCGAGACCGACGTCATCGTCAGTGGTGATGACGAGACGGGCGACCCGGTCGATTGGGCGGTCGAGCGCGACGACACCGAGATCGAAGCCGTCGAACCCGAAGCCGTCGAACCCGAGACCGTGCGTCCTGCACCGCAGGTCGAGAAGCCGCGAGAGATTCAGCGGGTGCTTCCGCCGCCGTCGGCGGACGAGCTCCGCGAGATCACCGCCGAAGTCCAGTTCGAAGACGGCGCCAGCGGCATCTGGAAGATGACCCGCAACCCGCGTCAGGGCCTTCGCACCGACGCGGCCGGCGTCAACGGCTACACCTTCGCCCGCCTTGCGGAAGGCTCGCTGGTCTGCGTGGTCAACGAGGCCGACAACGGCTGGTGCGACGTTCGCCTGATCGGTCCGGACGTCGAGGATGTGCGGATCCTGCTGAAGGCGGATCCGAACGGCATCGAGGTGCGGGGCGATCGCGCAACGATCGTCGATGGCACCCATGAACTCCGAGCCCCCAGTCAGGCGGGCCGCGAACTCGACGACGACGGCCGCCCCGATCCGCGTCGGTCGTTCATCTCGTTCCGCGAAGCAAGCGCGGGTGAAGAGTTCCAGATCACCGACACCTTCGTCGACGACCGCGGCGACACCTGGTATCTGGTGGTTCCCCCGCTCGACATCACCGGCTGCATCCACTCGGGCTACCTGAAGACCGTGCCGCCCGACGCACTCCCGGTCGCGGACGGCGTCGATCAGACCGGACGCCCCCACTTCGTGCTCGAACGCCAGAGCACGCCGCCGGCCGCCGTGACGGAGATCGACGACGACGTCGAGGATGACGTCGTTCAGGTCGCCGAGACCGACGACCTCGACATGACCGAGACGGACGACGACGACGCCATCGTCGCCGTGGTCATCGAGACCGAGTCGGACGACGCCGATGACATGGACGACGAGTCCACCGTCCCGGTCGAGCCTGAAGTGGAGACCGAGCCGGAGACCGAGGTCGAACCCGAAGTCGAAGTCGAAGTCGAGCCCGAGACCGAACCAGAACCCGAAGTCGAAGTCGAGCCCGAGCCCGAGCCCGAAGTCGACCTGATCGACGATCCCACCGAGTCCGACGACGATGCGGCCGAGACGGTCGAGGAGATGGACGACGACGGCGAAGTGACCTTCGAAGATGATGTGACCGAGGTCGAGCCCGAGCCGGAGCCCGCCCCGACGCTCTCGCCGGAGCTTCTGCAGAACGTGACGCTGAGCGAGGCGGAGGCGGCGTACGCCGAGATCCGCGACTCGAACCCCAACGACGCCGAGTTCGAGGCGCTCATCCTCATCTACCGCACCATCTCGGAGCGACCGAGCACGCTGCCTGGTGATCGCACCAAGGCGGAGACCCGACTGCGTCACATCGAGATCCAGCGAAGCATGCAGCGCAACATCGATGCGCTCCAGCGTCTGGAGAATCGCACCAAGGCGGACCGTGCAAGGATCGAGGCGATCCGCGAAGCCCTGCTTGATCGCGCCGACTACACCGCGATCGGCCGGATGTCGCGAAGCCGCGTGTACGACGGTCGCACCCTGCCGCTGCTCTACCGACTCGAAGATCCGAGCAGCGGCCGGACGATCGCGTACGTCCAGCCGAACGATGCCCTCTCGATCCAGTCCGGCGTCGGCCGCATCGTCGGCATCGTCGGCACCGAACGCGACGATCCGGGCTACCGTATCCGGATCATCACGCCGGATCGATTCGAGATCGACCTCACCGAGGAGATCACCGAAAACTGATCGTGGCGGCGACCATCACGGGGCGTTAGCTCAGTTGGGAGAGCGGTTGCTTTGCAAGCAACAGGTCACCGGTTCGAGCCCGGTACGCTCCATTCGAAA
>CAYZSH010000157.1:0-6669 GCA_964481025.1 uncultured Isosphaeraceae bacterium | reverse complement strand
ACGATCGAGGGGATGCGGATGTTGGGGTAGCCGTCCACACCGACCTCGAAGATGATCGATGACGGCGGCGGCGGCGGGGGCTCCTCGAGGGTGTACTTCGTGGCGAGATGGTTCTCGACGAGACCGATGCTCTTGGCGTCGAGCGCCTCGTCGTAGAAGAGGATCTCGCAGATGCCACCAATGAGCGCGTTGCTGACGCTGTACCGGGCACCCAGAATCATGCCGACCATGTTGGAGACACCGACCGCACCCTCGCCGGCGAGTTCACCGTTGATGCGGATCGATTGGGCATCGGGCGTGAGCGTCATGGTCACCAGCTGCAGGTATCCGCTGCCGACCTGCGGACCGAGCACCGTGCCGGTACCTGTATAGAGGTTCCAGACGCCGGGCGACGCCGACTGTCCGGTCAACAGGGCGTTGCGGCCGCCTGAGGAGCTCGAATCGAAGACGTACCCGCCGTTCGCGGAGTCGGCCCGGACCACCGCGAAGATCGTCCGCGGCTCGGTGACGGTCCCGAACTCGGCCGATGCCGCCCAGATGTAGTCGTCGCCGTCGAACTCGACGGCGGGCATCCCGTTGCCGGTGTCGTGCCGAAGCACCGGCTGGCGAGCCGGATCGGCGTTCACGCGAGTCAGGTCATGGCCGTTGACGCTCGAATCACCCCACACCGAGACGACGGTCCCGTCGGCGGGAAGCGCGGTCCCTCCATTGATCCCGGCGTCCGGCCGGTACCAGGCGTGCAGTCCGGGATACGCCGGGTTGGGCGAGCCATCCTTCATAAGGATGGACTGCGCGACGCAGGGGGTGACGACGACGGAGGTCAGAAGACCGAGAAGAAGAGTGCGAGACATGTCGTCGACGGTAGTCGAGCCCCCTGTGGTCCGCCAACGAAAATCCGATCGTGGTCGGCAATCGTGGTCAGTTCCCGGGCGTCGCCCCGTTAGGATCGACGCATGATCGAGCTTCTCTGGTTTCTTGGTGGTCTGGTGCTCGGGGGCATCATCGTCGGACTGGCGATGCTGGTCCGAGGTGGACGTCGTCTGGCCGAGGTGCAGTCCCGGCTGTCCGCGGAGGAGGCGACGGTCGCCGCGATGCGTGCGACCGCCGAGAACGACGAACGTCGGGTCCGGGAAGCCGAGACCCGAGTCGAGGCGATCGGCAAGGAACGGGATGATGCCCGCCGTCTCGCCGAGACCGCCCGCGTCGAGACCGCCCGCGTGGAAGCGGACCTCCGCGTCGCCCGCGAGAAGCACGACGAGTTCGTCCGCGGCGCCGAGGATGCCCGCAAGAAGCTCGAAGAGATGTTCAAGGCGCTCGCCGCCGACGTCCTGCAGGCGAATCAGAAGCAGTTCATCGAGTCCGCGACCGCGCACTTCGAGAAGGCCCAGAAGCAGATCGGCGGACACCTCGGCGAACGACACGTCCAGCTCGAGGAGATGCTCAAGCCGTTCCGCGAGCAGATCTCCAAGCAACAGGAGATCCTCCAGCAGCTCGAGGTCAAGCGCGAGAAGGCGTACGTCTCGATCGAGGAGCACGTGCAGCGGATCGCCGAGAGTCATCAGTCGCTGCGGCAGGAGACCGGTCGACTGGTGACGGCGTTGCGGCGTCCGGAACAGCGGGGCCGCTGGGGCGAGATGCAGTTGCGGAACATCGTCGAACTCGCCGGCATGGTCGAGCACTGCGACTTCGCCGAACAGGTCTCGGTGACGACCGACGAGAACGAACGACTCCGACCCGACATGGTGGTCAACCTGCCGGGCGGTGGCACGATCGTCGTCGACTCGAAGGTGGCGCTCGACGCGTACCTCGATGCGATCGAGTGCGATGATGACGCCCGCCGTCGCGATCTCATGGCTCGTCACGCCATCGCGATCGAGACGCACGTCAAGGGTCTCGCCGACAAGCGGTACTGGAAGCAGTTCGAGCGCACGCCGAAGGTCGTCGTCATGTTCCTGCCGATCGAAAGCGGTTTCACCGCGGCCCTCGAACAGAAGCCGGAACTTCAGATGAAGGCGATGGAGAGCCATGTGCTCATCGCGACGCCGACGCTGCTGGTCGGTCTCCTTCGGTCGATCGCCTTCGGGTGGCAGCAGGAGGATGTCGCCGCCAACGCCCGCGAGATCCAGAAGGCCGGGGCCGCGGTCTACGACCACCTTGCCAAGTTCGCCGGCCACTTCGCCAAGGTCGGCGAACGGCTGCGGCAGGGGACCGAGGCGTACAACCGCGCGGTCGGGTCGCTGGAGACCCGTCTGCTTCCGGCCGCCCGGAAGATCAAGGCGATGGGCGCGACCCGGGCGGACGATCTTCCCGAACCCGTCAGCGTCGAGATCGAGACCCGGAGCGTCGTGAAGGAGGAGCTGTTGCTTCCCGAGATCGAAGAGACCGGGACGCCGACCGCCCCATCGACCGAGGCGCCACGGCTCGTACTGGACGGCACGGGCCCGAACGAGTCGGCTTGACTTGAGCGGGGATGACCGAATGCCTCGACGACTCGACGAATCGTGCTCGCTGAATCGACCTTGCCCGCCTCGACCGTGCGATCAATCTCCGGGCAGCAGTTCGGACATCCAACTCGCGTAACTCTCGCGGCTGCGGCTCGAGACCAGCACCCGACCACCAGTCGTGCCCCCGTGGAATCGCAGCACCACGCCTTCGCCGCTCTTCGCGCTGCCGACCACCTTGCCCAGCAGGCCGCCGCCCTGACCGGTCGAAAGCGATGCCTTCATCTTGAGGTCCGCGGGCCATGCGACCGCGTGACCACTGTCGACCACGAGCTCGGTCCCGGGCTTCACCTCGAGTTCGTGCACCGCCCCGACGCACGAGAGACACGCGTGGCCGGTGCCGGTCAACGTCATCATGAAGAAGCCGCCGGTGCCGCCGACCAGCGACGCCCCGATGCTCTTGTTCCGTTCGGTCTTCATCTCGAGCGACGGCTCGCACGCGAGGAACGCACCGTCGGCCAGCATCCACGACTCGTTCCTGAGTTCCAGCACCCGGACCTCGCCCGGATGCCGCGGGGCCAGCATCACCACGCCGGGGCCACGGGTGGCCGTGATCTCCTGCATGAAGAACGACTCGCCGGTGGTCGCGGAGCGGATCAGCGACTTCAGCACCCCGCCGCGGGCCTTGCCACCGAGATCGATGGTGTCGCTCATCGCCGCCATCGCGTCACGCTCCGCCACGAGCATCTCGCCCTGGGCAAGCTCCACTCGGACGAAGGGGTCGGTGGTGCCGTCGATCGCGAAGATGGCCATGGGCGGGGTTCCTCAAGGGGTGGAGTGCAAGGTGCTCTGGACGGGATCGAACGCGGATCCGTGCCCGCCGATCGTGGATGAGCCAGCGCCGAGAATATCGCTCGCTCGCGGGCGGGCCGGCAAGGTGCCGGACCCCGATTCCCGGTGGTCGGAGAGATCGATTCCGGCGATCGGAGCCACCGAGATCGGACGCGGATCTTGTGGACAACCCGTGGAGCGTCGATCGCGGCGAGCCGCCAAGAACCCGCTGACGCCGCGCGCTCGACGCGTGGGTCTTGGATTATCCAACCTTGTTGGTTCCCGGACGCGGCAGCCTTCGTGTGCAGAACCCGTGGACGGCCCGAGTACGGATCCACACCGACCGACCTGATCGCCGCCCCCCGGGAGTCGGTGCCGAATGACACCGCGATCGGCAAATCGAGGATTCCGCCCTATTCGAGCGTCACGCGCGGACGACTCGCGGCAATCTTGACATCGCCTCCGGCCCCCTCGGCCGCGGGCCCCACCCCGGTCCCCGCGACCCCGAATCTCCGAGACCCGACCCATGACCGACCCCCGACCGGCCGTCCGCAACCTTGCCGCCACCTTCCGCCTGCCCCTTCTCGCCGTCGCGCTGTCGGGGGCCTGTGAGATCTTCGGCCTCACGGACGTCGCGTCGGCTCAGGCACCCGACTTCGTGAACTTCGAATCGCCGCAGACCCATGGTCTCGCCCGCACCGACGACGGTCGCCTGCTCGCGGTGAACACCGCCGACGGCCGTCTGGAGGTCCTCGACATCGCGGGTGCCCGGCCGATGCCGCTCGCCTCGGTCCGGGTCGGTGTCGATCCGGTCTCGGTCCGCGTCCGAGCGAACGGAGAGATCTGGGTCGTGAACCAGATCTCCGACTCGATCAGCGTGCTCGATCCCGACACCCTGCAGGTCGTCCGCACGATCCTCGTCGGTGACGAGCCCGGCGACGTCGTCTTCGCGGGCTCGCCCGAACGGGCGTTCGTGACGCTCGGCCCGTCGCACTCGGTCGTCGTGTTCGATCCCGATGCGAACGCCCCCGCGACGCAGATCATCGAGATCGCCGGCGCGATGCCGCGGGCCCTCGCCGTCTCACCCGACGGCGCCACCGTGCACGTCGCGATCTTCGAGTCGGGCAACGCGACGACGCTGATCCCGCGGACCGTGGTCAGTTCGCCCGCCTCGCCGTACGGCGGTCAGAACCCGCCCCCGAACGCGGGCAACCAGTTCGATCCGCCGCGGGCTCCGGGTCTGCCCGCCTCGCCGACGGTCGGACAGATCGTGCGGCGCGATGCCCAGGGTCGATGGATGGATGACAACGGACGCGACTGGTCGTCGTTCGTCTCGTGGGACGTCGTCGATCACGACGTCGCGTCGATCGACGCGAACAGCCTCGCGGTGTCGTACGCGGGTGGTGTCATGAGCACCGTGACCGGACTCGACGTCGATGCGACCGGTGCGGTGTTCGCGGTCGGACTCGAAGCGACCAACGAGGTCCGCTTCGAGGAGAACCTCAACGGCACCTTCATCCGCGTGATCGGCGCGACCTTCGACACCGGCGGTCCGACCGCGTTCGATCTCAACCCGCACCTCGACTACACGCAGCACACGATCTCCGCGGCGGAACGGGCGCAGTCGGTCGGCGATCCGCGCGGCGTCGTGTGTCTTCCGGATGGCGGCGTGCTGGTCGCGAACCTCGGCTCGAACTCGCTGCTGCGTCTGAATGCCGCGAACGACCGCGTCTGGACCACCACCGTCGGCGAGGGTCCGACGTCGATCGCACTCGACGCGACCGGAACCCGGGCGTTCGTCCTCAACCGCTTCGACGGCTCGATCTCGACCGTCGATCTCACGACCGGCATCGAGACCGATCGTCGTCGACTGTTCGATCCGACGCCCTCGGCGATCAAGGACGGACGTCCGTTCCTCTACGACACGCATCTCACCTCGGGACTCGGTCAGGCGTCGTGCGCGTCGTGCCACATCGACGGCCGCACCGATCGACTCGCATGGGACCTCGGCAACCCCGCGGGAGCCGTCATTCCGTTCGACGGCGACTGCCAGGTTCCCAACGGCCCTCCGGGGGCGCCGACCTGCATCAACTGGCACCCGATGAAGGGCCCGCTCGTCTCGCAGACCCTGCTCGGCACGATCGGCAACGAACCATTCCACTGGCGCGGCGAGAAGCGTGATCTCGCGGACTTCAACGTCGCGTTCACCGATCTGCAGGGACGCCCGACCGAGATCACCGCCACCGAGATGATCGCGCTCGAGAACTACGTCTCGTCGCTCGTCTTCCCGCCGAACCCGAACCGCAACCTCGACGACACGCTGCGCAACGCGGTGTCGATCGTCGGCGGCGGCCCGGTCGGACCCGGGGGCACCGGCAACGCCCTGAACGGTCGCAACCTCTTCCTGAACGCCGGCCTCTTCCCCGGACCTCCGGGCGCACCGCCGCTTCGCTGCGTGAACTGCCACGCCGACCCGATCGGCAGCAACAATCTCGTGGACATCCCCGCACCCGGCGGCACGCCGCAGAACCGCAAGAACGCGCATCTCCGTGAGCTCTACCGCAAGGTCGGCGCGAACAAGGCCTCGCAGACCGCGCTCCGCGGCTTCGGCTTCGACCACAACGGCGAGGAATCGACGATGCAGGACCTGCTCTCGATCGGCTTCGTGTTCGCGCCGGGGGCGACGGGGCTGCAGCAGCGACGCGACATCGAGGCGTACATGTACAGCTTCGAGACCGGCACGCACGCCGGAACCGGCGCGCAGGTCACGGTCGGTGGCGACCCCGTCGACGCGGCCCGCTTCGAGCAGTTCCGAAGCATCGCCAACGGCACCGCCGCGCTCGATCTCGTCGCGACGATCCTGACCGACGGCCGCGAGGAAGGCTGGCTCGTGCAGGGCACGACGGCGACCGGCGACCGCGACGGCGTCGCGATGCCGGTTGCGGATCTTCTGGCGATGGCGGCGCCGGATCGACCGATCACCGCGACGCTCGTGCCCGGTGGATCGGGAGCGCGGGTCGCGCTTGATCGTGATCGCGACGGCTTCCGCGACGGTGACGAGTTCGACGCTGGCACGGATCCGACCGACCCCGACGACTACCCGGGCGCCTGCCCCGAGGACATCGCCCCGTTCTCAAACCCGGACGGCATCGTGAACGGCACCGACCTCGGCGTGCTCATGGCGCTCTGGGGCGAACCCGGCGTCACGGACCTCAACGGCGACGGCACCACGAACTCGGCGGACCTCGGACTCATGCTCGCGGCATGGGGCGTGTGCGAGTGACGCGCCTTCGGCGAGAGCAGGAGTGAGGAGATCAGGTGAGCAGGAGATGGGTCCACGACGAAGCCCCCTCAGTCGCCTTCGGCGACAGCTCCCCCGGAAACGGGGGAGCGGAAT
>CAYZSH010000156.1:0-6820 GCA_964481025.1 uncultured Isosphaeraceae bacterium | reverse complement strand
TCGACACCCGGACCGCTCCAGGAGAGCGACAGTTCCTCGCCGCCCGCGGCCTCGAACATCGAGATCGTGATCGGATGGCGTCCGGCGGTGAGATCGATCGCACCACGCTTCGCGGTCGGGGCGTGGATGCCGCCGTGGTCCACCACGATGGTGTCATCGATGCGGAGTCCGCCGCCGTCGTCGCTGGTCAGGAAGAAACTCCAACGGCCATCGGTCGGAATCTCGATCTCGCCGGTGAGTCGGATGCCGAAGTTCTCGCGTCCCGCGCCGGGTCCGACGCCGGGGACATCGACGCGGTCCTCCAGGTCGGCCGGACGCGACTCGTCCATCGGTCCCATGCCCTGGAAACCGCCGTTCCAGTACTCGAGTCGCAGGCCCGGACGCGATCGGACCACCGTCGAGGAGCCCGACTGCGAGAGCAGGAACGACGCGAGCGCCGTCGCTTCCTTCTCGGTCAGGTTGAAGCTCGGCATGCGTCCGGCGCGATGCACCGCGGCGGGGTTCCGCAGGAACGACGCGAGGGAGTCGCGGGTCCACGCGGCGGCGAGATTCTCCATGCCGAGGGCGGTGGCGGGATCGGCGCCGTGGCAGGTGGTGCAGCCGATCGAGCGCCAGAGGTTCTCGCCCGCGACGACCGACGCGGTCGGAATCTCGGCCATCGCGTCCTCGGGCCCGAGCGGCCCGCCGCTTGAGGCGAGGAAATGCACCAGTTCCTCGGTCGCCTGTGCGCGTTCCTCCTCGGGAAGGCCGTGCAGCAGATCGGGCATCCGCAGGCCGAGTTCACCGCCGTGGGCGCCGAGTCGGGCCCGGATCGCCGCGGGCGACAGTCTCGAACCGACGCCCGACTCGCCCAGCAGCTCGGGGCCGGGCGCGACCGCGAGTCGCTTGCGGGTGTCGGCGTCCGCGGCGTGGCAGGCCGTGCAGTTGGAGGTCGCCAGCAGGTCCTCGCCGCGAGCCGAGTGCCACGCGGTGTCGGCGACGGTGGTGGTGGAGGACCCGGTGCCTGTGCCGCCGGAACCCGGATCAGCGTCGCGATCGCACCCGGTCACGAGCATGGCGGCGATGACGACGGTCCCGCCAAGCGGGAGAAGTGGTCGAATCTGCACGGCGTCGGTCCTCCGAAGGGGGGATTCGCGATGGTACCGGAGCCGAGCGCGGGGGTTGTGGGGAATCAAGCGGCAATCCGCGGCGTGCGTGTCAGCCATGACGAAGCGGATCGCCCGAACGGGTACGCTCCGACATTCATGCGTCGTTCACGTCCATCCGAAGATCCGCTCGGCCCTGTGCGACTCGGCGCGGCGGTCGTCGGACTGTTCATCGCGGCCGGCTGCGAGGTCGGCCCCACGCCCACCGCGCCGACGCCCGTCCTGCCCGACGCGTGGCTCGACGGCACGCCTGCCGCGGTCGTGGCGGGCGAGACCGGTCCCGAGGCGTGGTGGACGACCTTCGGCGACGCCGAACTGGACGAACTCGTCGCGACCGCCGATCGACTGAATCTCGATCTTCGCATCGCGAGCAGCCGGGTCGCCGAGGCGCGGGCGATGCACGGCATCGCCGCCGCGGATCTCTTTCCGCAGGCGGGAGCGGTGGGGGACGCATACGCCTTCGATGGATCCCGTCCGAGCGCCGGCAACTTCTCGGCACCGGACCGCTACTACACCGCGTCGCTCGACCTCGCGTGGGAGGTCGACCTGTGGGGTCGTGTCCGCCGATCGGTGGAGGCGGCGTCGTACGAGGTCGCGACCGCGATCGAGGATCGCCGCGACGTGCTCGTCTCGATCCGGGCCGAGGTCGCCCGCAGCTACATCGAGGTGCGATCGCTTCAGGGGCAGCTCCACGCGCTCGACGGCACGATCGCCAGTCGCGTTGAGACGTTGTCGCTGGTCGAGGATCGAAGACGTCAGGGCACCGCGACCGCGCTCGACGTCGCCCAGGCATCGGCCCAACTCGCGGCCGCCGCGGCTGAACGCCCGGCACTGGTCGGCTCGATCGCGTCGGCGTGTGATCGCATCTCGGTGCTGATCGGCGAGACGGCGGGGCCGATGCGACGACGACTCGCTGCCTCGTTCGATCCGGGCCGAGCGGTGCCGGTGCCGCCCGCCCGCATCGCGATCGGCATTCCTGCGGACACGATCCGTCGCCGCGCCGACGTGCGGGCGGCCGAGCGGACCCTGATGGCGGCGACCGCCCGCATCGGCGTCGCCGAGGCGTCGCTTCTGCCCGCGATCCGCATCAGTGGTCAGGGCGGATTCTCCAGCACGTCGCTCGGGAACCTGCTCGATCGAAACTCGCTGGGCGGCATGCTCGGCCTCGAGATCTCGTGGCCGATCTTCACCGCGGGACGGCTGCAGGAGATCGTGCGGGTCCGCGACGAGCAGGCGACGCAGGCGATGCTCGCGTGGGAGCGGACCGTGCTCGAGGCGGTCGCCGAGGTCGAGTCGGCGCTCGCCGCGTACGGCTCGACGATTCTGGAACAGGCGCGGCTCGAAGACACGGTCGCGGCGTATCGAAACGCCGAGTCGCTCGCGCAGGCCCGCTACGACGCAGGCGTGGACGACCTTCAGCAACTGCTCGACGTGCAGCGTGAACTGCTGGCCGCGACTCAGCGGCTGGCGGGGGTCGAGGGGCAGGTCGCCTCCAATGCGGTCGGTCTCTACAAGGCCCTCGGTGGGGGGTGGAACATCGATGACCCCCGCACCACCGCTGCCGATCCATCCGACACCGATTCGACCGAGGAGTCCCGAGGATGACCGTCTCCATCACACGCCCGACCCGGCGTGGTGTCTTCACGCCTCGTCGAACCGGTGTTCTGTCACCGATCGTTCTCGTCGCGATGATCGGTTGCAAGGGCGACAAGCCTCCGGCGCCCAAGCCGCCGCCGCCGGCGGTCGAGGTCGTGGCGGTCGAGACCCGGGACATCCCCGACCTTCGGCGGTATCCCGGCACCACGCACGCCGTCGAATCGGCGGCGATCGTCGCTCGAGTGGTCGGGGTGCTGGAGTCGCAGAACTTCACCGACGGCGCGGTGGTCGACGAGGGCGAACTTCTGTTCGTGATCGAACAGCCGCCCTACGAGGCGCAGGTGCTGCAGGCGGCGGGCGAGGTCGAGAAGGCCGAGGCGGCGCTTGGCTTCGCACGGATCGAACTCGAACGCAATCGCCCGCTCGCGGAATCCGGCGCGATCTCCGCGCAGGAGCTCGATCGGTACGTCTCGAACGTCCAGTCCGCGACCGGCGCCCTGCAGTCGGCCCGCGCGGCGTTGATCGAGGCCGAGATCGAACTCGGCTACACCGAGGTTCGCGCGCCATTCGCGGGACGGGCCAGCGAGGGCATCATCGACGTCGGGAACGTCGTGGGCGGGGGCGGGCCTACCGAGCTCGCCACGCTCGTGCGGCTCGATCCGATGCAGGTCTACTTCGAACCGTCGGGGGTCGAGGCCGCCGACTTCCTCTCGGTCTGGCCGTCCACGACCGTGCCGGTGACCGTCACGCTCCGAGGCGAGGCGACGTCCCGCACCATCGACGGCACTCTCGACTACGTCGGCAACGCGGCCGATGGATCGACGTCGACGATCACCGCTCGGGGCGTGTTTCCGAACGGTGACGGCCTGGTGATACCGGGGCTGGCGGTGGACCTCACCGTCGATCTCGGACTCATGAAGGACAAGTTCGTCGTTCCGGGTCAGGCGATCCAGACCGATCCGCAGCACGCGTTCGTCTGGGTGGTCGAGAAGGACGTGCTGCATCGGCAGGACGTGACGCTGGGCGCCCAGTGGAAGGGCATGCGGGTCGTCGAGGGTGTCACCTCCGGCATGCAGGTGGTGGTGTCCGGCAATCCGCTGGCACTGCGGACCGGAATCACCGTGAAGGCGACGTCGACGACGCTGGACGACTTTCTGGCGAAGTCCACGAAGAAGTCGAGCGACTCGAAGGCGGCGACTCCGACGGGCTCGCCTTCCGCCACGAAGCCGGGCGGGAATCATCCCGCACAATCGCCGGCCGCCGAGCATGAGGCCCGCCGCGACGCCGCCGGTGCTGCTTCAGGTTCAGGTTCGGGAGCCGGATCGTGATTCGACGGGGCGACGCACAGCGACGAGGTGATGCGCGATGAGTCGCTTCTTCATCGACCGGCCGATCTTCGCATCGAGTCTCGCGATCCTGATGGTGGTCGTGGGACTGGCGGCGCTCTTCAGCCTGCCGGTGTCGCTCTTTCCCGAGATCGTGCCGCCGACGGTGCAGATCAACGCGGGGTACCCCGGCGCCAGTGCCGAGGTGGTGTCGGACATCATCACCACGCCCCTCGAGGAGCAGATCAACGGCGTCGAGGGCATGATCTACATGTCCAGCAACTCGACCGCCAACGGTTCGAGTGCGATCACCGTGACCTTCGAGGTCGGGTACGACGTGGACATCGCCGCGGTCGACGTGCAGAACTCGGTGCAGGCCGCCCTCGGTCAGCTGCCCGAGGTGACGCAGCGGTCCGGGGTGCGGATCACGAAGACCCAGAGCGACATCACCATGCTGGTGACGCTCGTCGACGACACCGGCACCTATGACGAGGCGTTCCTCGGCAACTGGGCGCAGATCAATCTCTACGACGATCTCGCCCGACTGTCCGGGGTGGGCCAGGTCACCAACTTCGGCCTGCAGGAGTACTCGATCCGGATCTGGCTCGATCCCGATCGCATGGCGGCGCTCGACATCACGCCGAACGAGGTGGTGACCGCGGTCCAGTCGCAGAACGTGGACGTCGCCGCGGGCATGATCGGCGCCCCGCCCGTGCCCGAGCAGGTCCCGTTCACCTATCAGCTCAAGACCAAGGGCCAGCTCTCGACGCCCGAGGAGTTCGAGGACATCGTGGTGCGGGTCGGCGACGACGGTGCCCTCGTTCAGATCTCCGATCTCGGTCGGGTGGAACTCGGGGCGGCGTCCTACGTGTCGTCGGTGGCCTATGACAACGAGCCGACCGCGATCCTCGGCGTCTTCCAGCGTCCCGGATCCAACGCGCTCGCCGTGGCGAACGAGGTCCGCGCCTATCTCGCGAAGATGGAAGCGGCGGGGCGATTCCCCGACGGCGTGCGACCGGTCATCACCTACGACAGCACGATCTTCGTCAAGGACAGCATGTCCGAACTGGTCGTGACGCTGCTGGAAGCGATCGGTCTGGTGGTGATCGTCGTGTTCGTCTTCCTGCAGAGCGGGCGGACGACGCTGATTCCCGTGATCGCGATCCCGGTGTCGCTCGTCGCGACCTTCGCGGTGCTCGCGGCGTTCGGCTTCTCGATCAACACCCTCACCCTCCTCGGGCTCGTGCTGGCGGTGGGTCTGGTGGTGGACGATGCGATCGTCGTGGTCGAGAACGTCGAGCGTCAGCTCGACAACGGTCTCGGCCGTCGCGAGGCGGCCATCGCGGCGATGAAGGAAGTGACCCCGCCGATCATCGCGACCACCGCGGTGCTCATGGCGGTCTTCGTCCCGACCGCGTTCACGCCCGGCATCGCGGGTCAGCTCTACAACCAGTTCGCGCTCACGATCGCCTTCTCGGTCGGTCTCAGCGCCATCAACTCGCTGAGCCTGAGCCCGGCCCTCTGCGGTGTCATCCTGCGGCACACGGATCGGGAAGCCCGCATCGCGCCCTTCCGCATGTTCAATGCGGCGTTCGACGCGACCTCCTCGGCCTACGGCCGTCTGGTGGGCGTCCTCGGTCGGCGACTCTGGTTGCCGGTGCTGCTGGTCTTCGCGGTCCTCCTCGCACTCACCGTCGATCGCACCAAGGCGACGCCGACCGGCTTCGTCCCGGAAGAGGATCAAGGCTGGTTCTTCGTCTTCGTCTCGACGCCGAGTGGATCGTCGCTCGATCGCACCGCGGCGGCGTGCGATCAGGTCGCCTCGATCCTGCTGGACACCCCCGGTGTCGAGGTGGTCAACACCGTCAACGGCTACAACTTCCTCGACACGTATCTCGACACGTCCTGCGGCGTGGTCTTCGCGATCCTCAAGAACTGGGACGAGCGAAGCGCCGATCCCGACGCGCAGATCCCGCGACTGCTCGAGGTCTCCCGCAAGCGGCTGGCCGGTGTGGATGGGGCGGTCGCGATCCCGATCAACCCGCCTCCGATTCCCGGTCTCGGCGCCGGTGGCGGTTTCCAGTTGGAGATCCAGGACGTGCCCGGCAAGGGCAGCGACGCCCTGCTCGCGGCGGTGCTCGACTTCATCGAGAAGGCGGAGGCGAAGCCCGAGGTCGATCGCCTGCTCTGCGATCTCCGAACCGACTACCCGCAGGTCGAGGTGGACATCGACCGCATCACGGCTCAACGGCTCGGGGCGTCGATGAGCGACGTCTTCCAGACCCTTCAGGTGCATCTGGCCGGGTATTACGTCAACAACTGGAACCAGTACGGCCAGGTCTATCAGGTCAACCTGCAGGCGGAGGGCGCGGCCCGCAACACCATCGACGACGTGCTCGCCCTGCGGGTGCCGAGCCGGTTCGGCGGCACGGTGCCGCTCGCCCAGTTCGTGTCGCTGCACGAGGTGGCCGGTCCGCTCAACATCCAGCACTACAACCTGTACGGGTCGGCTCAGGTGATGGGGGGCCCCGCGAAGGGGTACTCGGGTGGGCAGGCGGTCCAGATGCTGTCGGAACTCGCGAAGTCCGAACTCGATCCGCAGGGCTGGGGCTGGAGCTGGACCGGCACCGTCTACCAGCAGCTGCAGGCGGGCAGCGCGTCGATCATGATCTTCGGGTTCTCGCTGATCATCGTCTTCCTCGTGCTGGCGGCGCTCTACGAGAGCTGGACGATGCCGTTCATCATCCTGCTCAC
>CAYZSH010000155.1:0-6840 GCA_964481025.1 uncultured Isosphaeraceae bacterium | reverse complement strand
AGGCGCTCGATGAGTTCTTGCGCCTTCGGCGAGAGCAGGAGATCAGGTGAGCAGGAGATTCGCCGGGTTCGTGGGGTCAACGAGTCGGCCACCGACCCCCTGATCCGCTTCGCGGATCTGTCCCCCGCAAGGCGGGGGACGGCGTTGGTGAATGAATCGGCGACGCCCCCCTCCCCCCGATCTCGATGACGAAACACAGCGACGCCCGCGTTTCCGCGGGCGCCGCTGTCATTGGTCAGTATCCGAGACTCACTTCGCCGGGTTGAGGAACCACTGGCGGTAGACGAGTCCGAGGTCGTCGCTGCTGAAGGTCCAGACCGCGGGACCGACGTGGTCGGCGAGTTCCTCGGGCGTGAGCGAATCCATGAGGTCCGAGGCGAACTCCATCTGATCGGCCTGCGCCGGATCGATCGGGGCGAACTCGTCGAAGGCTCCAGCACCGAGCATGTCCATCATGCCCTTCATGGTCTCGCGCTGCGCCGCATACTGCGAGACGATGTCCGTCCAACCCCAGCCGACGACGTCTCCCTTCGGGAGCTTCGCGATCGCATCTCTGAAACTGCCCATACCGGCCAGCGGATGGGCATCGCCACCATCACCGAGCGAGCGAAGCACCTGCTCGACCCCCCGGGGCTGACCGAGCACGACCCAGTTGCCCGCGACCGCGGCGGCGACGCCGTTGATCTCGCTGCTCCAGATCGTCTCGCCGAGGAAGTCGCGCGGCTCGAGATCCATCCCCGGACCGAACATCGCCAGCAGCGGCTGGACCTTCTTGGGATCGCTGGTGGGAATGACGACGGTCGTCGCGGCACTGTCGACCTCGATCGGCCGGCTCACGGTCGAGACGACGTGGACCTCGGGGCCCATGGTCGCGAGTCCGGCGTCCATCATCGGACCGAACTGCTCCATCGCCATCTCGATCTCCTCGCCGCCCATCGGCATCGCCATCGCGATCCGCTCGACGAGCGGGACGAACTTGGCGAAGTCGACGCGGATGGTGCCGTAGCCGACGGCGTCGGCACCGACGACCGCGGGCGGCGCCGCACCGACGGGCCCGGTGCCGTCGACGAGCGAGAGAAGCCCCTTCTTGCCATCGGGCATCAGCATCGACGCGGTGAGCACCATGCCGACCTCGCCGGCCTCCGGCACCGAGGCGCCGAAGCCGTAGGAGCGGATGTCACCGAAGACCTCGCCGATCATCGGCTTCACGAGCCCGAGCGGCCCCATGAAGAGCGGCGCGAGCAGCTGCTGAAGGGGACTCGTGCGAAGCACGAGGTATGCGTCGGCAGCTCCGAGCTGCTGCGTGGTCTGCTTCCAGTCGTCGGTGCCGGCGAGGTGATCGCCCCCGTCACCGTCGATGGTGCCGAGCGCGTCGTCGATCGCGAGAAGGTCGTTGGCGAAGATGATCCGGCCGCCGTCCCGCACCACGAACATGGTGTCGAGGTTCGGCATGAAGTCCTCGGGATTGCCGAACATCATCATGGCGTCGAACTCGCCACCGAAGTCGTCGTCGTCGCCCATGTCCTCTTCGGCGATCTGCTCGATCACCATGACCTCGCGACCACGCACCTCCTTGCGGTCGGTGCGGACGTCGTCGCCATCTTCGATCCGCTCGGTCATGAAGTCGAACATGTGGCCGGCGTGCTCGCCGTCCTTGGTCCACTCGGCGAAGCCGAGGACGAACGCCCGGCTCATCCCGGTCTCCTCGTCGAGGTCGGCGTAGACCGCGACTCCGAGCGAGCCCGGCATGGTCGGCTTGCCCTCGAAGCCCTCGTTCTCGAGCTCCTCGGCCATGTCTCCGAGCATCTCCTCCATCTGCTCGCCGATGGTCTCCTGCACCGCCTTGGTGTTCCAGAGTCCGCCGAGCGGCGAGTCGCCGAGACGCGTGCACGCCCCGTCGATGGCATCGGCACCGATCACGAGGAAGGCGCCCTCGGGGGCGATGTCGGCGATGCGAAGCGGGCCGTCGGCGTGAAGCGAGGTCGCGAGCGTCGCGGCGAGACCGCTGACGAGAACGAAGGGACGAAGGCGCATGTGCGTGGTTCCTGCGGGGTTGAACGAGATGAAGTGAGGGATCGGGGTGGTTCGGAATCGCGCGGCCGAGGTGTCAGCCGCCGGTGCCGTCGTCGAGGATCGACGGGCCGCCGGGCAGTTGCCTCGACGGAGGCAGATGGTAGATGTGGCCGCTGTTGGGGTTGCTGCGGTCGTAGGTGAAGGCCTCGCGGTTGCGGACGAAGTCCTTCACGTAGCGGGCGGGGATCGCGAAGCCGAGCGCCTCGCCGCCGAGGATGCCCATGTTGGTGATGCCGATCACCTCGCCCCGCGTGTTGAAGAGCGGCCCACCGCTGTTGCCGGGGTTGATCGGGGTGTCGGTCTGGATGTAGGTCAGTCCGTTGAAGTTCCGCTGCGTGGTCGAGATGACGCCCTGGGTGAGCGTGCGCTCGAGACCGAGCGGATTGCCGATCGCGAAGACCGGCTGGCCGATGTCGAGCTTCTCGGGGCCCTGCACCGGTGCGAACTCGAAGAGCTCGCCATCGGGATGCGTGATCCGGACGAGCGCGAGGTCGAGGTGGTTGTTGACCGCGACGAGCTCGACGTCATCGATGTCGGTCCGCTTGAGCGTGCCGTCGGCCTGCGCGAACCAGACCGTCGCCCGCAGCGCCGTCTCGTTCTGCACGACGTGGGCGTTGGTGATCGCGTGACCGTCCGGCGAGATGATCACGCCCGACCCGAGCCCGCTGGGCGTCGAGACCTTGATGACCGCGGGACCGAGCAGTCGGGCGTGCTCCTTGGGGCTCAACTCTGCGGGCTCGAGCGCGATCCGGAACAGCGTGCCGTCGTCGACGACCACGGCGCTCGTCCCCGACCCGCCGACGATCTCATCCACCTGATCGAGATCGAAACGGACCACGGTCGGACCGACGTCGACCCACACCGCACGATCATCTCGCTTCACGATCTCGCCCTTCACCTCGCCGCCGTCCTTCAGACGGACGACGTCGCGGGGATCGTCGGATGTCGCCTCTCCGTTCGCGACCGCGACGGGCAGAGCGACGAGCATCGCGAGGGCGGCGGTGGCCGCGGTTCGGCTGACCAGGGATCTCATGAATCGTCCTCCGAAACTGGGCCGAAACTGGGCCGGTACTGGGGCCGGTACTATAGCCCACCCCCTGCGAGCTCCCCGCCGCCGGGGCGTCCTCGACCTCGGAGTGCCACATGAACCGGTCCACGAACTCGTCGTCCGCCCCCGGCGTGACGGTCGCCGCCCTGCTCGCCTCCGCCCTGCTGGGTTCGCCGGGCATGGCTCAGGAGGCGGAGACGGCCGCCCACTTCGGTTTCGACGGGCTCGACGTCATCCCGGTCGGCCCGAATGCGGGCGGGCTCCTCGCCGACGACGTGGACGGCGACGGCCTGACCGACCTCGTCATCGCGAACAACCACAAGAGCCGCATCGAGATCCTCCGCCAGCGCCCGAACGCCTCCCCCGAGGACATCGTGGCGCCGGCGCGGGTGAACGAGCTTCCCGAGCACTGGCGATTCGAGCGGATCGAGATCCCGATGTCGATCGAGGTGATCGGCGTCGATACCGCGGACGTCGATGGAGACGGCCTCGTGGATGTCATCGCGGCCGGACGACCGGACGCCATTCAGATCATCCGCCAGACGTCGCCGGGAACCTTCGAGCCGCTGCGGCGCCATCGCGTCAAGGGACTCTCGCCGACCCGCGACGGCCTGATCGTCGCCGACGTCGCCGAGACGGACGGTCCGCTCGAACTCGTCGGACTCGTCGAGGGGCGCATCCGCATCTGGCCACTCGGCACCGACGGACGACTCGGCGTGCCGACCGAACTCGCGTCGGGTGACGACCGCCTGATCGCACTGCTCGTCGAGGACTACGACGGCGACGGGCTCCTGGACATCGCGGGCATCGTCGGTGATTCGGAGGCCCCGATCCGACTCTGGCTCGCCAGCCGCGAGGACGGTCGCAAGACCTTCGGCTCCGAACTGCGCTTCGAGGCCCCGCCACTGGTCGAGGCCGCGCCGATCCGCATGGATGGCGCCGATGCCGCCATGCTCGCGGTGGTCGAACGACCGACGCGTCGCGTCGTCGTGCACGGATTCCGCAAGGACGGCGCCGACGACGGCGAGCCGTCGTTCGAGGTGCATGGCCTGACCGATCCCGGACAGCGGGACCGCGATCTCGCGATCGCCGATCTCGACGGCGACGGTCTTCCCGAGGTGCTGGCGACCGATCGCGAACGCAACGCGATCGCCGCGTGGTGGCAGACCGCGGGCCGAGGTCTCGGCGGGAGCCGGACGTCGCCGACGTTCGCGCAGCCCGACTCGATCGAGGCGGGTGATCCCGACGGCGACGGCGTTGCCGACGTCTTCGTCCTGAGCGAAGAGGAAGGCGTCGTCGGCCGTGCGAGCGTGAAGGATGGCGAGATCGGATTCCCCGAGCCGTTGTCGCTGCCCGCCGGCCACGAGCCGGTCACCATGCGACTGGTCCGCACCGCCGATGGTCCGGCACTCGCGGTCGTCGCGAAGAACGACAAGTCGTTCGCGCTCGATCTCATCTCGCTGCCCGGCACCGAGGTCACGACCGTCGATCTCGGTCGCGCGACCCGCGGCCCCGATGCGATCCTCGATCTCGACGCGGATCAGGACGGCCGCCCCGACCTGCTGCTCTTCACCGAGGACCGGCCGATGACGCTCGTCCGCTCGACCGCAGACGGCTTCGAGGTGCTCGACAAGGACAAGATGCCGCAGTTCGGCCTGGTCAGCGCCGCCGGTGCGCTCAACACCGGTCGCTTCGACGTCGATGGCGATGGTCAGGACGAACTGCTCGTCGCGGACCGCAACTACGTGCGAGCGCTCCGCTTCGACCCCGAGAGCGGATGGCGGGTCGTGTCTCAGATGAACGCGGACGGCGCCTCGAAGCTCGTGTCGGTCGCGGTGCTCGGCGATCGAATCGTCGCGGCCGATCGCGAAGGACGACGCCTGCTCGTCTTCGAATCCTCCGGGAGCGGCTGGGACGTCAGCGACGATCTGCCGATCCGCGGACTCGTGCCGGAGTCGATCGAACAGGGTCCATTCCACGGTGTGACCGGCGAGGACGATCTGCTGCTCGTCGGCCGCGACGCCTTCGCGGTGGTCCGACTGGAAGGATCGCGACCGCGTCTCGTCGAGACGACGTCGTGGCGGCCGAACGACAAGCGGACGGTGCCGCACGAACTCGGCGTCGGCGACGTCAACGGCGACGGGCATCTGGATGTCGTCGCCCTCGACGCCGGACGTCAGGCGGCGATCATCATGAGCCTGAGCGATCGCGGACGTCTGGTTCCGATGACGGACTTCACGGTCTTCGAGACGAAGATCTTCTCGGGCGGCGAACCGCGTGAGTACGAGCCCCGTGAAGTGGTGATCGCCGACGTCACCGGCGACGGCGCGGACGACCTCGTCATGGTCGCCCACGACCGGATCCTCGTCATGCCGCAATCGGTCCTCGACGTCGATTCGTGAATCGGCACCCCGAAGACCACCGAAACTTCACAACCGTCCCCTTGAGTCCGAGCCCCGCACCGGGTGAGATGTACGGATGCCCCACGCGTCGCGACGCCAGTTTCTCCAGCTCCTCGCCGCCACCGGCGCCGGCTTCGGCGGTCTCGGCCGCGCGGCGATCGCGGGCGGGCTCGGTCTCCGCACAGCGGGCGACACCTCGCTGGTCCCGGACGTCGGCGGCATCATCGATCTGCCAGAAGGATTCACCTATCGCGTCATCTCCCGCTGGGGCGACGAGATGGACGACGGCCTCCTCGTCCCCGGTCTGCACGACGGCATGGCGTGCTTCGACGGCGGTGACGGCCGACTCGTGCTCGTCCGCAATCACGAGATCGGCGTCGATGCCGATCCACGACTCGGCGCCTTCGGACCCGAACTCGAACGACTGAATCGCATCGATCCCGCGATGCTCTTCGACGCGGGCCGCGGCGGACCGCCCTCGCTCGGAGGTACGACGACCGTCGTCTACGACCCGGAGACCGGCGAGGTCGTGCGACACTTCCTCTCGCTCGCAGGATCCGGACGCAACTGCGCCGGCGGCCCGACGCCGTGGAACACCTGGGTCACGTGCGAGGAATGGACGCAGCGGGCCGACGAGCGATGCGCCGTCGATCACGGCTGGTGCTTCGAGGTTCCCGCGTCCTCGCGACCGAGTCTCGCCCCACCGCGACCGCTCACCGCGATGGGCCGCTTCAATCACGAAGCGATCGCGGTGTCACCGAACGGCCGCGCCGTCTACCTCACCGAGGACCGCAACGACGGCGTCCTCTACCGCTATCTCCCCAAGGAACCGGGACGTCTCGCCGCGGGCGGACGACTCCAGGCGCTGCGCGTGAAGGGACGGCCCGGACTCGACACCCGCAACTGGATCGACCTCGCGACCGAGTCCCGCGCCATCGAGCGACACGAACCGCTCGCGGTCGAGTGGTTCGATCTCGACGACGTCGAGGCGCCCAAGGACGATCTCCGCTTCCGCGCCTTCGAAGCGGGCGCCGCCCGGTTCGCTCGTGGCGAAGGCATCTGGACCGGCGCCGACGAGGTCTACGCCGCCTGCACCAGCGGCGGGCCGGCCCGCATCGGGCAGATCTTCCGATATCGCCCGTCACCGAACGAGGGCACGGACGCGGAACGCGATTCGCCCGCGACGCTCGAACTCTTCGTCGAAGCCGACGAGGGCGGCATCATCGAGAACTGCGACAACCTGACCGTCGCACCGTGGGGCGAACTGTTCGTCGCCGAGGACGGCCCGCCGGGCAACGGTCTCGTGCGGATCACGCC
>CAYZSH010000154.1:0-6851 GCA_964481025.1 uncultured Isosphaeraceae bacterium | reverse complement strand
CTTCGGCGGTCGCGACGTTGCCGGCGATGACCTGGATGTCGTGCGTGCTCTTGATTCGACGGACCGTCTCGATGACGTTGCGACTGTGGCCGTGCGCGGTGTCGACCACGATGACGTCGACCTCGGCGGCGATGAGTGCGTCGATTCGATCGAACTGAAGCACCCCGGTCGCGGCGCCGACGCGAAGCCGGCCGCGTTCATCGCGACACGCCCTCGGGTGCTTCGTGACATTGTCGATGTCACGCATCGTGATGAGGCCGGCGAGCCGGCCCTTGCCATCGACCAGCAGGAGCTTCTCGACGCGGGCCTGGTTCAGGATCCGCTCGGCCTCCTCGGGTCGCGTTTCGGGCGGCGCGGTCACGAGATTCTCGCGGGTCATGACGTCACCGACGCGAGCCTCGCCGTGTCGCGAGGGGTCGAGGAACTTCATGTCGCGACGGGTCAGGATGCCGACCACCTCGCCACGAGGGCCGCCATCGACGGTGATCGGGAAGCCGCTCACGCCCTGCTCGGTCATGAGCGTGACCGCTCGGGAGATGGTCTCCTCCGGGCTCAGGGTGACCGGATCGGTGATGACGCCGTTCTCGCTCCGCTTGACCTTCTGGACCTCGCGGGCCTGCCGCTCGGGGCTCAGATTCTTGTGGATGACCCCGATGCCGCCTTCCTGCGCGAGCGCGATCGCCAGAGTCGCCTCGGTGACGGTGTCCATGGGAGCCGAGATGAGCGGGATCTCGAGATCGATCTCGCGGGTGAGACGCGTTCGCGTGCTCGCGTCGGCCGGAGAGATCTCGCTGTAGGCCGGGACGAGAAGGACGTCGTCGAAGGTGAAACCGTCCTGAATGATCTTCGTCGCGATGTCGAGTGCTTCCATCGGTGAATGGTGCCGGGTCGGACTTCCCTCGTCAACTCGGAACCCGGGGCGTCCTCGACCGTCGATGTCCCGCCGGGACGTCTGGGCCTCGCCGGGAAGGCTCCGGTCCGGTCTGGTACGCTTTTCGATCTGGCTCGGGCCTCGCCTCCCGGTCCAGCCCCTCCGTCCGTCGGCCCGTCCGACGTCAGATCCGACCGGGCTCGGGCCCGTCGTCCGCCAGTGGTTCGGCCGGCTCGCCGCCGGTCAGCAAGGACAGCTTTCGCCGTGCACAGCGACACGCTCATCGCCGCTCCGATCGACCACGACATCTCCGTCCCGGAAGGCGACGGCATGAAGGCGTGGAGGTCGTGGCTCGAGGCCTGCATCAAGTTCGAGGGCAGCGACCTCATCGTCAAGACCGGTCAGTCCCCGCGTCTGCGGGTCCGCGGCTCGCTCAAGGGCATGCAGATCGACCCCTGCACCATGGACCTCCTCTTCCGCGTCGCCAAGGACGTGCTGGACCCGAACCAGTTCGAGTACTTCCGCAACCGCGGATCCATCGACTTCGCCTACGACTACGACGACCGCCGCCGATTCCGCGTGAACATGTTCATGGCCCGCGGCAAGCCCGCGGTCGCCGCGCGACTGATCACCTCGGACATCAAGAAGTTCGAGGACCTCTACCTCCCCGACGTGCTCGGCGACGTCGCGATGGCGGCCCAGGGCCTCATCCTCTTCTCGGGCGTCACCGGCTCGGGCAAGTCGACCTCGATCGCCTCGATGCTGCAGTACGTGAACGAGCGCAAGCGCGTGCACATCGTGACCATCGAGGACCCGATCGAATACATCTTCACCGACGACAAGGCGACCATCAATCAGCGCGAGGTCGGCATCGACTGCCTCAGCTTCAACGACGCCCTGCGGGCCCTCGTCCGTGAGAACCCGGACGTGGTGCTGGTCGGCGAGATGCGTGACTACGAGACGTTCGAGGCCGCGATTCGGGCCGCCGAGACCGGCCACCTCGTCTTCGGAACGATCCACGCCTCCAGCGCCTGGCAGACCTTCGGCCGCATCTACGACCTCTTTCCCGAGAACGAACGGGAACAGATCCGCAAGCTGCTCGCGTACAACCTGCGGGCGATCGTCTACCAGAAGCTCCTGCCCACCCTCCACAAGCACATCCCACGAATCCCGGCGCTGGAGATCCTCATCAACAGCCCGGCGGTCCAGAAGTACGTTCTCGAGGGTCGCGAAGGCGAGCTCCTCCAGATCATCAAGCAGAGCATCGACGAGGGCATGGTCGACTTCACGACCTCGCTCGTCCGACTCGTCGAGCAGGAGTACATCCATCAGGACGTCGCGCTGGGCGCGACGCCCAAGCCCGAGGAGCTGAAGATGCGACTCAAGGGCATCGAGTGATCGCCGCGTCGGCGACGCCCTCTCCGACCGATCCCCGCCGCACCGGACCCCACCGGCCATGCACGACCCCGTGACCTTCCTCGCAGCGACCGCCTCGGCTCTCAATCTCGTCGACTTCGTGAAGCCGGTGATCGCACTGGTGACGCTCGGCGTCTACCTGCGTTTCATCAGCACGAAGCTCGAGAAGGACCTTCGGTACTTCAACTTCAAGGTCTCCGTCTGGAACACCGCGTTCCTCGTGTCGGCGATCGTCGCGTTCGGCGTGATGCTGATGATCCCGTACTTCCTCGCCGGTTTCCCGGTGATGGTGATCCTCCTGCTCGCCCCGCTGCTCGCCTACTGGAAGTATCGCAACGACAACGTGGACAACGAGTCGCAGAAGTTCACGCTCGCCTCCGCGAGCGTGGGTGACCGGATGGCGGCCCGCAAGTCGAGGGCCACGCAGAAGTCGGCGGCCGCGGTCCTGCTCGATCGCAGACTGAGCGAACTCCAGGTGCCCGGCGAGGAGGACCCGCGACGGGCCGTGCACATGGCGATGGAGGACCTGCTTCTTCCCGCCATCGAGGCGCGGGCCAGCCGCATGGAACTCGGAGCCACCGCGAAGGGCGGAACCGCGTCGCAGATCGTCGACGGCGTGCGATACAAGCGTGAGGCCATCGCCACCGAGACCGCGGCGAGCGTCCTCGACTATCTCAAGCAGGCCGCCGGCCTGCCGATCGACGAGCGGCGGAAGAAGCTCCGTGGTCGCTGCGGGATCCGCCTTCGCGAGGCCGGCCGCACCGTGACCCTCGACCTGCTCACCAGCGGCAGTTCGCAGGGCGTCTCGATCCGGATCGACCTCGACCGCGACACGCAGCTCGATCGAAGCTTCGAAGGACTCGGACTCGAGCCCGAGCAGGTCAAGGTGCTCGCCCCGACCGTCGATCCCGAGACCCGACACGGCGTCATCCTCGTGGGCATGGGACCGGGCCAGGGCCTGACCTCGACGCTCACCGCGCTGCTCACCCGGCACGACGCCTACACCTGCAACATCAAGACGATCGAGCGCGACATCCAGCGGATGATCGAGGGCGTCGATCACTCGGCCTGGGATCCTTCCAAGCCCGAGGTCGATTTCCCGACGCACCTGCGATCGATCATCCGCCGCGGCCCCGATGTCGTCATGGTCAGCGACCTGCAGGACGCCGGCACCGGCAAGCAGGCTGCGGCCGTCGGTCTCGATGGCCCGCTGGTCTACGTCGGCGTGCAGACCAAGGACGGCATTCCCGGTGCGATCACCGAGTGGTTCCGCTCGGTCGGCGACCTCAAGGAGGCGGCCTCCCCGCTGGCCTCGGTCATCACCGGCCGGATCATGCGGAAGCTCTGCCCCGAGTGCCGCACGCCGTTCTCTCCCTCGGCCGAACAGGCGAAGAAGCTGGGCATCAAGGACGCCTCGGTGCAGCTCTACCGTCAGGGCGGCCGGGTGCAGGTCAAGAACAAGATCGAGGAGTGCCCGGTCTGCCGCGGTACCGGATTCTTCGGCACCGTCGGGGTCTACGAGGTGATGCCCGTCGACCGCGAGGCTCGGAAGCTCCTCGCCGGAGGCGACCTCAAGGCCGCGTACACCCACGCCCGCCGAAGCCTCGGCATGATGCTCATGCAGGAAGCGGCCCTCCGCAAGGTCTCGCGCGGCGAGACCAGCCTGGAGGAGGTCGCCCGCGTGCTGAGCCCCGGCAAGAGCAGCGAAAAGGCAGCCGCCGGAGCCTCCTCCTGACCGAGCATCACCTCGGTCCTCACCCCGCCCCCAGACCCAGTTCCCGGATGGAACCGTCATGACCCTCGCCGTCTCGATCATCTTCGTCGCGCTCGCGACGTACTGGTTCGGCTTCAAGGAAGGCTTCTTCAGCGGCGTCGTCCACCTCGCATGCGTGGTGGTCGCCGGCGCCCTTGCGTTCGCCTTCTGGGAGCCGCTCGCGCACACGTTCCTCGGGATGACCGCGTTCCGAGAGTGGGCCTGGGGCCTGTCCCTCCTGCTTCTGTTCACCATCTCGTTGCTGGTGCTGCGGTTCGCCGGCAACATGCTGATCCCCGACCGCCAGAACTATCCGCACGCGATCGATGTCGTCGGCGGATGCGCCACGGGACTGGCGACCGGCATCCTGACCGCGGGCGTCGGTCTCATCGGCATCGGATTCCTCCCGATCGGTGACCTCGGCGGCGGTTTCGTCCGTCTCCAGTCCAAGGGCGGTCAGCCGGGCGTGAAGAATCAGCTGCCGTTCCCCGCGACCCTGACCGAGAGCTTCTACGCCACGCTCAGCCGTGGCTCGTTCGCACCGCTCACCAGCCGCGACGGCCTTGCCACCGCCTATCCGGGCGTGGCGCGACAGGCGTGGAGTCTCCAGCGGGACACCGCCGACAAGGGTCGCATCGAACTCGCCGCCGCCCCGGGAGACCTGACGGTCGGCACCCCGTACGTCGGCACCTTCCCCGGCGCCCCCGCCGAAGGCGACTACGTGGTCGTGCCGGTGACGGTGAACAAGGAAGGCTTCCATCGCGGTTCGACCTTCGTGCTCAGCGCGGCTCAGGTCCGCCTGATCGGAAGCGGCTCGAACCCGGCGGTCGCCTTCCCGAAGGGATGGCGTGAGGGCGGCAAGAACTATCTGTTCGACGGCATGACCAACTACGCCACGAACGTGCCGGGCGAGCAGAACATCGATCTGCTTCTCGTCTTCGATCAGGCGGAGATGGCGGGCCAGCAGGCGAAGTCACTCTTCTACAAGGGGCTTCGCATCCCGCTGGGCACGCCGTCCACGGATCTGGCCGAGCTTTCGCTCGGCGGCGGCTCGGCCAGCGTCGACTTCGACATCAACGCCCCGCGGGTCCCGGCCAACTACCTCCGGACCGACGGAACCCTCGGAGTCATCATCAACAAGAACAGCCTTCCTGCGGGCATGGACGTTCAGGACGGCGCCATCACGCAGGCCGACGGTCTCGACATTCCGGCCCAGACCAGCGGCACCGTGAACAAGAGCCTGCGGGTCGACCGGCTCTACCAGCTCCCCGGCACCAAGCTCGTCAAGCTCGACGTGAGCCGCGGCAAGAGCCCGATCGACATCTGGGACGAGCCTCGGCGCGAGGCCGGCGAGGATGCACCCGTCCTGCTCGTCGACTCGGACGGCAACACCTTCACCCCGGTCGGATGGATGCATCGCCAGGGATCCAACAACACCATCAACGTGAAGTTCGATCCCCGCACCGGCGTCGCCCGGGTGGGCGCCGCCCCGATGCTCTCCTCCGCGGGCAAGGACAGCCTGGACCTGATCTTCAGCATCCCGGCGGGTCGGAAGATCGTCGCGGTCAAGCTCGGCGAGTTGACGCTGGCCACCGCGGATCTGGAAGTCGGGAACTGATCCCGACGCGGCGAGGATCCCTCGGTCCGCCGTTTGAACGGTGGACGAGGATCCGAAGCCGGACAACGGAAACGAACATGAAGAAGGCTCGCACCGGTCATGGTGCGAGCCTTCCTTGCATTCGAATGGAACGGCTGGGGAGCGGGTCAGCCGGCGGACCGCTCAGCCGGACTCAGACGCCAGCCAGCGTTCGACCCACTTGATGTCGAAGTCCGCGGTGCGGAACTCGGGGCGATCGAGCAGTCGCCGGTGCAGCGAGATCGTGGTCTTCATCGGCCCGATGCGGAACTGCTTCAGCGCTTCGAGCGTCCGCGTGATCGCCTGCTCACGGGTCGGGGCATGGATGATCAGCTTGCCGATCATCGAATCGTAGTTCGGGGGAATTCGATACCCGGCACGAGCGTGCGAATCGAGCCGCACACCGAGTCCACCCGGCGGATCGAACGTCTCGATCAGTCCGGCCTGCGGCATGAAGTTCCGATCGGGATCCTCGGCATTGATGCGGCACTCGATCGCATGCCCGCGGACCTGGATGTCCTCCTGCCGGATCGACAACGGTTCGCCCGCGGCGACCCGGATGCCCTCCTGCACGATGTCCACGCCGGTGATCATCTCGGTGACCGGATGCTCGACCTGCACGCGGGTGTTGACCTCGAGCATGTAGAAGTTCTGCTCGTGATCCATGAGGAACTCGACCGTCGCGGCGCCACCGTAGTTGGCACTGGCGATGAGTCGCGCGGCGCTTTCGCAGACCTCGGCCCGCTTCGCCGGATCGACGCCCGCGGCGGGTGCCTCCTCGACGAGCTTCTGATGACGACGCTGACTGGTGCAGTCACGCTCGAAGAGATGCACGGCGTTGCCGCGACCGTCGCCGATCGTCTGCACCTCGAAGTGACGGGCGTGCTCGAGATACTTCTCGATGTAGACAGAGCCGTTGCCGAACGCGGCCTTCGCCTCGCGGGCGGCACTCTCCACGGCATCGACCAGCGACGCTTCGTCGTGGACGATCCGCATGCCGCGACCACCGCCGCCGGCAGCAGCCTTCACGATGACGGGGTAGCCGATCTCCGCCGCCACGGCGCGGGCTTCGTCGAGCTCCTCGATCTCACCCTCAGTGCCGGGGAACACCGGCGTGCCGGCCTTGCGGGCCATCCGCTTGCAGCTCACCTTGTCGCCGAGCAGCGCCATCGCCT
>CAYZSH010000153.1:0-6855 GCA_964481025.1 uncultured Isosphaeraceae bacterium | reverse complement strand
TGCCGCCGTGGGGGGTCAGCCGCGAGCTCGAGAAGATCCACGACCACATGCGGTTCGCGCTGGAGGGAGTGGCGCCCGACGAGTGGGGCTTGTCGGCTCGCGAGGTCTGGGAAGTAGCTTGGCGAACGTGTTTCGGAGACGAGGCTGCCGCTCGGAATCATGAAGGGCGATCAGGCGGAGGACGGCGATGAACCATGTGAAGGCCCTTGGGCAGACACTTCGCGAAGTCGCCTCGAGGCGGGATGGCAGCCGAATCGACGCGATCGATCCCGAGACGATCGCACTCTTGGCCGCTGGCGATCTGGAGTTGCTTTCTGAGGAGGAGCGGCTCTCGATCTGGGAGGCGGCGACGGTCGATCCCCAGGTTGCGTCCTTGGTCGCGGATCTGTCCGCGAGTGGCGTGGTGATGCGAGCCAAGCCAACGGCGTCACGTCGGGCTCCGCGGGCAGCCTTGCGACTGGCTTTGGCAGCCTGCGGCATGCTCGCGGCCGGTCTTCTGACGTGGCGGATCGTGGAGCCTCCCGGGACCACGGAGGCCCCGGTTCCGATCGAGTTCATGGACGGTGCGTCTGCGTCAGAGCATCCGGTCGACGCGGCGTCGTCCGGCTCGCGCTGGTCGGCCCTCGATCTCGCACGTGATGGCGTGCTGTTGGCATTGCTCGCGGCGACCGCGATCCTCGCATGGCCGGCGCTACGGGACTTCGATCGGCCTCACTCGCCCCGGATACGCTGACTCTGTGAACTTCCCATGCCTTGCGGTGCTGCTGATGCTCGCGCAGGTCGTGTCGTCAGGCGGCCATCGGTCGCCCGCCGATCGGGTCGAGCTGCGGGAGGCGGCGGAATCGTTCGTGGGGTCCGACGATCCATGCGGGCTGGTCGCCTTGGTCGCAGCCGCGATGTCGGCCGGCGGACTCGATGCTCCGCAAGCCGTGACCATCACTGCGGCGCAATTGCTTGAGCTGCCTCGAGGATCCGTGGCGGTCATCGGACTCGGGGCCGACGACGACTTGGATCGACGGGTTGCGGGCTGGCTGGCAGAAGGGTTGGCCGGATCGTGCATCCCCCTGGTCGATCCGAACGAGGCGATGGAGATCGCTGAGTCCGAAGCCGATCTCAGGTACCTGATCGACGCCGATCCTGCGCGAGCGAGGTCGCTGCTGCTTGCGACGCCCGCGGACTTCCTGGTCAAGGCTTCGGTCGAGGTCTCGATCTCCGCCGCGCAGGAGGTCTACGGAATCTCGGCCTACGAGTCGCTGGCCCGTGCGACGGCGTCGTCGACCCGATCGATCGACGGCTCCATCGCGTCGGTCGTCGAGTCATCCGCGAAGTCGGTGCGGACCGATCCACAGGCGGCAGTCGACGACGCGGTGCGCGAGTGCGTCCGCCTGCTGGCCATCAGCGTGGCGGAGGACATCCTCTTGGAGTCGTTGCGGGCGGCCGACGGGATTCGACTGGTCGCAATCGACGCGAGCGAGGGCTTCGGCGGTCCTCTTGCGGTCTCGCTGTCGCGCCGACTGGCGGGCCGCGGCTCGGCTGCTTGGGATCCCGTGGAAGGTCGAATCCTGTTGTCTCCGCGATTGCCCGATCAGGAGATCGAGGCGGCACTGCAGGAACAGGGCATGACGGTGACTCGACGCGGTTTCGGCATCTGGAATATTGCCGAGAGTGGAGGGGGTGGGCGAAGCGAGTTCGGGTGGACCACGATGGCCTGGGCCGCCTTGGCCATGATCGCGCTCGCCTCTGGGATCGCATGGACCGTGCTGAAGCGCGGGGCCCCTCTTGAGGGCAATCGCTCGGATTGATAACGTTCGGGTTCATCCGGAGTTCCGGACACACTCGCTTCAGGGGAAACACAATGTCAGAGCGTTCGCTCCTTGGGGAATGGCGACCTCGCCTCGCGTTCGGGGTCCTCTCGTCTGCTTGGATCGGGTTGGCAGTTGGCTGCACGTCTTCGACGAACATCGATGTGGCGCGATCCAAGTACTTCGTCGGCGACTATTCCGCAGCTGCCGTGGACATCAACGCATTCTCTCGGGAGAAGGTCGAGCCGCAGGACACGATGTGGTTCCTGTTGGAGAGGGGCAAGATCCTGCAGGATGCGGGGCAGTTCCGGGCGAGCAACGAGGCGTTTGAAGAGGCCTATCGCATTCGGCAGTCGCTCGACGACGCGGCGGTCATCAGCGCCGGCGGGGCCACGAACAACACCCTCGCGATTCTCTCCGACGATCAGGTGCTGGACTACGAAGGCACCGAGTACGACCGAATCCTGATGCGGCAGGCCATCCTCATCAACACGCTGCTTCTTGGCGAGATTCCAGATGCTGCGGTGCAGGCTCGGGCGGTCGCCACGGAGCAGATGCGAGAGCGGGAGCGGCTCGAGGAGCAGGCTGCCGAGTCGAGGCGCAAGGCGATGGACGAGGCCGCCAAGGAGAAGAACTCTCAGTTCTCCTCCGCCGATGTCGAGCGGCTGGAGATCTTCCAAGGTCGAATGAGCGAACTGACCACGGCCCTAGCCGGGCTCGACGTCAGCACCACGATCCCTGCCGCCTGCTTTCCGTCATGGGTGGCCCTGATGGCCAACGGCGAAGTCGCACAGGCCCGGGACATGCTCAAGTGGTTCGTCGACGAGGTCGGGTCCGGCGAGATTGCCGCGGCCATGCTTGAGCGATCCGACCGCGGGTCCCTCGGCAAGGACGTCTATGTGTTCTTCGAGGCAGGCCTCGTGCCCATTCGGGTCGACGGCTCGGTCGGAATCGCGTTGAGTCCCCAGGTGAAGATCGCCAAGGTTCCTCTGCCGGTGCTCGATATCCGCAACGCGAACCGGCCGAAGCGAGCGGTGATCGAATCCGACTCGATGATGTTCGATACGGATCAGGTGGGCTCCGTGGAGTCGGTGGTCCTAGCGCACTTCAAGGAGAATCTGATCTACATCTGGGGCCGGCCGATTCTGAGCGCTGCCATCAAGGCCACCGCAACCGCGGTGGCGGCCTCGCAGACCGAAGGGTGGGCCCAGGTCGGTGTGATCGCGGCCGGACTTGTCTGGAACGCGGTCGCCGATCCGGATCTTCGAAACTGGGCGACGTTGCCGGCCAACCAGCAGGTCGCCATCGTGCCGCGTCCGGAGGGCTCCGGATCGCTCAGGATCTCGATCGATCGCGGCGACGGCGAGGCAGGCTCGGTCAAGGATGTGGAATTGCCTGACGGGCCATGCTTCCTCTACGTTCGCAGCACGGAGTCGGGGAATGCGGCCGTGTACGTGGGGAGCCTCGACAAGGCTCGAGAACCGAACGATGTGGATGCGGCGCAGGAGTCGACGCTTTGAGGTTGCCGTTGCTGTGGCGGTCTCAGGCTGGTCCCGCGTCGATGTGGTGGATTCTGCGCGCCGCGGTGCTCGCAGCGATGGCGGCGCTGCCCGGGTGCGGCGTGACGACGGTGTCCACGGGGGATCCGGTTGCAACCGGGGTTGCGTTCAGCCAGGTTCGCAAGGATCCGGGGATGTCGAATGAAGTGGCGGTGGTCGACGTCCGCAAGTTCGACCGGGGCGGCGTTTTGATGGCGCAGGTGACCGTTCGCAACCAAGGCCTCTCGAAGCGGACGTTCAGGTATCGGTTCGAGTTCGTCGCAGCGGATGGCATGCAGGTCGGCGAATTGTCCAGCGTGTGGCGGCAGGAGACCGTGCTTGCCGGCGAGAGCCGGACGTTGTCTCAGGCTGCCGCTGGCAGGGATGCGACGGATTTTCAGCTGGTCTTGGCCCCAAACCGGTGAGCGCGTCTGCCGCCCGGAGGCCAAGCGTTTGGAGTGTCTCGTTCATTCAAGGAGAATCGTTCATGAGACGGTGCTTTCTGGCGTTGATGCTGGCGGGGTTCATGTCGACCGGGTGTGCGACGAGCCGGACTGGTGGCGATGTCGTCGCGAAGACGGACTATCGCACGATCAGCGCCGCCGAGTGGCAGGACTTCGCTGCATCGATGGTCGAGTCGATGATGCAGACCGGAGTCCTGGGGGACTTCGCCAAGGACGGGAAGGTGATCGTCGCCGTGGACAGCTGGGACAACCAAACGGACAACATCGAGTTCAGCCAGCAGAAGAACATCATGCTGGACTCGATGCGGCGCGCCTTGGTGAATACCGGACAGGTTCGGATCAGCGAGGTCGTTCGCGCGACCGACAGCGGGCAGCGGCGGACGCAACTGTCGGGCCAGATGTCGGATCTCAGCAAGAGCGAGGAGTTCAACAAGGACGGCGGCGTGAAGCCTGGACAGCGGAATCTGCCCCAGCTGAGCCTGGCCATGTCGATCAATCAGACCACGGAACGGTCGGGGAGAACCACGACGAAGACCTATGTGGTCGCCTGCAAGCTGATCGACCTGAAGATGGGCGAGTCGGTCTGGGAGGACGTCAAGCCTTGGCCGAAGCAGTTTGAGCGAGGAATCTTCGGGGGCTGAGCGGTCGATTGTTGGCGAATCGCCCGCAAGACGCCTCGGTCTCCGCCTCCTCGCCGTGCGAAGGAGCGTTCCATGATCTTCTCGCTCATCCTGGCTTTGCTGCTCTCCGCCGCTCCCGATGCTGCCGAGACCGTCGAGGCCCATGCCGAGGCGTTGCTCGACCAGGGTTATGGCTCCAAGGTGTTCAACGGTGTGGAGGGAGTCGGCGTCGTGGCCGTGGGTCGGGCCTCGTACGAGGTCGAGAGTCGGGACCCGCTTCTTCGCGAGATCGCCAAGCGTTGGGCCTTTGCCGAGGCCGATCTCGAGGCGAGGCGTACGTTGCTGGCCTATCTGGAAGGGTCCGAGGTCGAAGCAAGGACTCTCATTCGGGACTTCGCCGCGAAGGCTTCGACGGGCGGGCAGCGCTCGGTCGAGACCGAGACCACATTCGACTCTTCTGTTCGCAGCTTGGTCGAGACCGCCGTATCTGCGGTGAGCACGGTGGCGAGCCGCGACGAGGCGGAGCGATCTCAGGTCCTGGTGGCGGTCGCGTTGGTCGCTTCGGATCGTCCGATGGTCCGTCGCCGAGGGGTGCGTGGTGTGGATGCCCCCACGGTCGATGAAGCAATCGCTCGCCTCGAGCTCGAGCTGCAGCGAGGTTGGACTCCGCCGGCCGGCGCCAGACTGGTCTCGTCGCGCGACGGCGAACGAGCTTGGATTTCCTACGGCAGTGGGCTGGTGCGTCCGGGGCTTTCAGGAGCGGTTCGGGCGGCCGCGGAAGAGGCGGCCGCCGCTGAAGCGAAGAACTTGGCGGAGGCCGCGATGGTGGGTGCCCTCACCGGCGAGGCCATTCGCTCCGATCGAGCGACATCTCGACGTCTGGAAGCCTACGAGCAGGCGTTCTCAGGACTCTCAGGGACCGATTCGGAGCAGGTCGATGGGATGAACGCGTTGGCCAGCACCAGGTTCGACATGGAGTCCGTGCGGGCCGGACGATTCCCGCCGGGTGCGAGTTGGATCCCGTTGGAGAGCCTGGATGGGCGTTGGATCAGCCGGATTGCGGTGATTCGCGAACGTCCTCGGCGGACCGCTCGCTCCGAGTCCGCTGCGCCCTCGGCACCGAACCCCGAAGGCCTCGTCACCGCAGCCGCGAGTCGGGCGACCGTGCCGATCGTGGGCGACTGCGACACCGCGTCTCGGCGGCCAGGGATCGAAAGGGTTCGGGCCAACGGCGAGGGCCCGAGTCGCGAGGAAGCCCTTCGCCGTGCGCTGCTCGAGGCTGTCCAGCAGGTCAATGGGGCCGTGGTCGATGCGAGTGCGGCGACCCGCAAGCAGTTCGAGGATGCGGTGGAGGATCTCGATGGCGAAGTTCGCTCGAGCGTGAAGGCCTGGACTCGGACCGATGAGAACATCTTCGTCGCGTCGAACGGCATGATCGAGCGGTTTCGCGTACTGGCCGAGTCTGCTGCCGACGCCGGCGTTCGGGTCGAGATCTGTGCCGATGTGCCCGTCTTCGATCCCGCCAATCCGCGGCCGGGGAAGCGCCCAACGGTGGCGGTCATGCCGTTCCGAAGTGTGGAGGCTCGATGGGGTGACAAGCCGGCCGATGTGGTCTCCGATCCCGTGGCGGCCACGCTCTCTGGAAGGCTGGTGGAGTGCGGCGCTCTGACCGTTTTGGATCGACGGCACCTCGATCTGCTCGATCGAGAACTTGCTTCGATCCTTGAGATGGTGGGCGATGGAGCGGCTCCGATCCAGGAAGCAGCCAAGTTCGGGCGACGCCTCGGAGCCGACTATCTGGTGGTGGGGACGCTGGAGCGCTTCGATCATCGGGTCGAAGAGGTCTTCGTGAAGGCCCTAGGACGGCGTGAGCAGAGAACCAACTTCGGCATCGGAGTCTCTGCCCAACTGGTGAGCGTCGCCGACGGCCAGGTGCTTTGGCAGGACGACTACCTCGGCAACTGGGATGGCCGCGACTTGGCGGCTGCTGGCGGTGGCCTTTCGCCAACGGAGTTCGCGACACGGTCCGCCGGCGGCGAGCTTGGGAAGACCCTGTGCGCTCAGGTGCGGTCTCAGGAGCAGGCGAGGCAGGCCAGGGAGGAAATGAAGGATCCACCCAAGGTGGCGAGGGTGCGAGGAGAGCGACTCGTGATCGCCCTCAACGGCGCCAGGGTCGAGCAGGGTGATCGATTCGAGGTGCTTCTCGTCGAAGAGTTCGAGTTCGAGGGCCGGATCATGGAGGACCGAGTGCAGGTGGCGGTCGTCGTGATCGAACAAGCCGATGGCGGGCGTGGGATAGCGCAAGCGAGCGTCTTGGAAGGTGATCCGACCGAGATTCTGGTCGGATCCGTACTGCAGCGGCTTCGGTGATCTGTCAGCCGCGAAGCGGCGAGGACCGGCGACCACGGGGCGACGCAGTCGCCCCTGATCG
>CAYZSH010000152.1:0-6912 GCA_964481025.1 uncultured Isosphaeraceae bacterium | reverse complement strand
CGACATTCAGCTTGGGAAGCTGACGCTCTACCAACTGAGCTACACCCGCGAAGTGGTTGGATTCTAGCAAGGCGATCGCGGCTGTCGATGGGGTGGAGTCGGCGTGTGTGGTGAGATGCTTCGGGCAATGACTCGCGGGCGCGGGTCAGGTCGAACCCGTGGCGACTGGAGGTTCGCATGGCTGGTGCAGGTCGTCGTTTCAAGCGGGTGCTGGTCTCGCTTGGTCTGGGGTCGGCTGCGGTGTCGGTGCTCACCATCGTCGGGTGCGTCCGGACGTCCGGGGGCACGTGGTACTTCGACGAGGCTCCGCTTCCCGAGGGCTGGCCCGAGCTGACGCCGGTCGGGGAGGTGGCCATCCGCTCGTATCCGACCTACCGGGCTGCGGTCGTCATCGACGAGGGCGCGGGCTCGGGGCAGGGCCGCATGTTCGGGTCGCTCTTCAAGCACATCAGCTCCAACGAGATCCCGATGACGGCACCTGTCGACATGGCATACGAGTCGTCGGAGTTCGGTGCGGATTCCGATCGAATGACCGCGATGGCCTTCCTGTACCGGGTGCCCGAACTCGGGCCGCTCGGAGTCGAAGGTGTGGTCAGGGTCGAGGATGTGTCGCCCCGAACCTACGCAAGCATCGGCGTTCGTGGCACCTACAGCGACGAGCACTTCGCCGAGGGTCTGACGCGGGTACGAGCCTGGCTCGACGAGCATGACGAATGGCGACCGGACGGATCGCCTCGGTACCTCGGCTACAACAGCCCGTTCGTCCCCTGGTTCTGGCGGTATGGGGAGGTGCAGCTGCCGGTGGTTCTTGATGAGGATGACGTCGGGGGCTGAATTCAACGGAGAGACGGGCTCCGCCCGCTCGCCCAAGGCGGGCGGTGTTCGGGTTCGGGAGGGACCGATATCCATCGTCCAAAGTTGTGAATAAGGCGTTTCTTGGATCAATCTGCGCTGTCTTCGCGTACATTGTCCTCGTGGGCGGAGGGAACTCCTGACTCCTTATCAGAGTCGGGTGCCGCCACGATCCGGACGCTGTACGAGGAAGGTGTGCCTGCCCCGTATGGTCGGACGGAGACGTTGGGAAATGGGAGCCCGACCCGTCGGCTTCGGCCGATACCTTCGGGCAAAGGGAACCGTGAACGCTCCGTCCTCTGGACGGGGCGTTCACTTTTTTGCGATCCCGTTCGAGGGGCCGACCCCGGCTGGCCAGCCGTGGGTGACTCCTCGCAACTTCGAACAAAGTGACACGCCCCGCCGCAGAAGCGACGGGGCGTGTCGAGTTCGAGTCTCACGCGACCAAAGTCGCGTCAGGTGCCTCGGGGTCGATCAGGGGCAGATGCCCCAGACCGACAGGAGCAGGCCGACGTCCGCACCGCTGACGGTGCCGTCGCCGTTGAGGTCGGCATCACAGCCGGGGCACGGGCCCCACGAGGCGAGAAGGACACCGAAGTCGGCGCCGTTGACCTGACCGTCACCGTTCAGGTCGCCGAAGCAGCCGCCGCCCTCACCCTTGACGATCTGGAAGCCGGCGACGCCGACGTTGCCGCCACCCTCACCCATGACCGCGATCTCGCAGGACGGGCTGGTGAGGCCTTCGACGACCACGTAGCTGCCGCGGACGGCGTCCTCGATCGTGGTGGCGGTGGCCTGGTTGAGCGGCTCGAACGTGGTGCCGGGGCCGTTGGCGGCCTCGGTCAGGAAGTACACCGGGGCGGCGTCGTTCACGGTCACGCTGCCCGGACGGTCGTTGCCGTCGCAGGAGAGGTAGACCACGACGTCGTAGGTGTCGTAGGGCACGTCGTTGACGGTCACGAAGATCGTGCCGACCGCGTTCGAGTCGAGGTAGCCACGACGCATCCGCTCGGTGTCGTTGCTGGGGTAGCTGATGACACGCCAGGAGTTGTTGACCTCGTAACCCACGAAGGCCGCGGTGTCGGCGCCCGTGCCGTCGGGGAGGGCGGCCGGCGAGTCGCCGTTGTCGGCATCAGCGTAGTTCTGAGCCTCGGTGGCGTTGGGGCCGCGGAGGTTCTGCCAGTAGAGGGTGCTGTAGCCATCGGCACCGGCGGGGAAGATCGCCGTATCGAAGCAGACGCCACCGTCGGAACCGTCGGCGATCGCGCCGCCGATGAAGTTCACGCTGAGCGAGTCGGTGGTGGACGGGGCGGGCGGGATCTCGACGACGACCTCGCCGTTGCCGGCGTTGCCGGCCGAGAAGCCGCCGACGACGATCACGACCGAGTCACCGGCCGACATGTCGAGGGCGATCGTCGAGTCGTCACCGCACGCGTCGTCGTTGCAGGCGAGGACCGAGCCGTCGCAGGCGTCGAGGATGCCCATGACGCTGTCGAAGCTCGAACCGCAGAGCTTGAAGACGTGGAGCGAGTCCTGCTTGGCGGTGAAGGTGAAGAAGACGTCGTTGTGGGCGATCAGCTCGCTGCCGTAGCAGTCGCTGAGGTCGGTCGAGCCGTACGCGTTGGTGGTGCTGTACGGGGTGCCGGCCTTGGTCGAGAGGGCGATGGCACCGTCGCAGGTGTCGTTGGCGACCGGACCGTAGTCGGTACCCGCGAGCCGGACCATGTAGCCGACCCAGCCACTGGTGTTGTTGCGGTCGTTCCAGGTGCCGGTTCGCCAGATCTCACCATAGTTCTCGGTGCCGCCGCCGTTGTTGGGCTCGCCCTCGAACCAGTTGGTGTAGTCGAGGTCGGTGCCGTCGGTCCAGCCCCAGCCGAGATCGGGCTCGCCGACCGAGGTGTCCTGCTTGAGACCCATGGCGATGCCGGCGCCGGCGCCGCTCGCCTGACGAAGGGCCTGCATGCAGTCGTTCTCTTCCTGGCTGTGGATCGAGACGAGGCTCTCGCCGGCGTCGGTGGCGAAGCCCTCGAAGTCTTCGAAGGTGAGTCCGCCGGGCACGGTGTAGAGGCCGTACCACGCGCCGTCGCCGCCGTCCTCGACGCGGAATTGACGGACCGCGGCGAGCTCGGGGGCCGCCGCAGAGACCGCGAGCGTGCCGGTGCCGAGGTCGCCGGCCGCGTAACCGCCGATCGCGACCTTGTAGGTCTCACCGGCCACCAGGCTCACGGCGAGTTCGGTGGTGAAGGTGGCACAGCCGGGGCTGTCGTCGAGACACGCGATGACCGAGCCGGGATCACACGATCCGAGCACCGCGATGCGGGTGTCGAAGTCGGCGATGTTGCAGGTCGAGAAGAGGTGCAGGCCGTTCTCGGTCGCGGTGAAGTCGTACCAGACGACGTTGTGAAGAATGTCGTCGCCGTACGGTCCCGGATCGCAGAGGCCGGAGAGGTCGAGATCGGCGGTCGACGCGGTGGTGTCGATCGCGTTGTCGCCCATGAAGATCTCGGTCGAGCCACTGCAGGCGAAGTCGCAGTTCGCGGTCGCGATGTCGACGCACGCGGCGTCCCACTCGACGTCACAGCAGAAGGAGTCGAAGTTGCACACCGTGGTGCAGCAGGACGCGTCGTCGCAGCCCGGCTCGATGTGGGCCTCGGCGCATGAGCCGCCGGTGCCGCATGACTTGTACTGGGCCATCGCCGCCGGCGCGATGAGCGCCGCCACCGCGCCCGCCATTGCGAATCGCTTGAGCATCTCTGGAGTCTCCTGGGTCCGTGTCCCTGTGGGACGGAAAAAACGACTGTTCCAACCGATCGGCCGAGAGGACTCGGAGACGGGGCTCCAAGACTCAGCGACCGTCCCCCGGGACATGGAGAAGACCCCAAAATAGTCATATCTGCAACACCGAAGGGGTCGATTTGATCGCACGGCCTTCTTTTTTCTGGCCCTATAACTGTTCCTTGTCGCGAGGGCGGGGCGATGCGGGCGACGAGGCGGCATAATCCTCGTCCTCCGCCACTCCTTCAGAAGAGGCCCCGCTCATGTCCGCCATCCATGCCCTGCTCGACGAGTTGATCGATTACGCGGGGCTCTTCCCGCCGGCGGCCATGGACATGCCGGCCGCGGTCGAGCGATTCGACCGGCATCGCGCCGGCCGTCACGCCTTCGGGCTGGGGAGGTTCGTGCTTCCGGTGGGCCGTTTCCCCGAGTTCGAGTCGGCGGTGGGTGGGCTGCTTCCGGTCGTGCCGGACGTGGATGACTCCGAGCAGGCGCCCGATCTCTGGGCGATCTCCGCCCTCGTGTCGCCGGCCGAGGACGTCGACGGCGTCAGGCGGGACCTCGAGGCCATCGAGTCCTTCAACGATCGGCACACCGAGGTGGGGGCCGGGGCGGCGATCGTGGACACGATCGAACTGAAGGCCACGAGCGGGGAAGCGGTCGATGCGGTTCTCGATCTGCTCGACGACGACATCTATCCCTACTTCGAGCTCGATCCCTCGACCGACGTCCGGGGCACCCTCGCGGCGATCGCCGGTCTCGACGGCGGTGCGAAGATCCGCACCGGCGGCGTGACCGCGGACGCGCACCCCAGCGTCGAGCAGGTCGCCGCCTTCATCGCCGCATGCCGGATGGCGGACGTCCCATTCAAGGCGACGGCCGGGCTGCATCACGCAGTCCGAGCGCATCAGTCGTCGGTCGAGACCAGGCAGTTCGGATTCCTCAACGTGTTCCTCGGGGCGGCGCTGCTGCATGCGGGTCGGGTCGATGCCAAGGGGCTCGCCGACGTTCTGGCCGACGAGGATGCGTCGAACTTCACGATGAGCGAGGACGGCGTGGCCTGGCGGGATCGCCGCCTGTCGACCGATCAGCTCGCCGAGGCTCGCAGTCGGTTCTGTCACTCCTTCGGTTCCTGCAGTTTCGCGGAGCCGATCGACGAATTGATCACGATGGGCTGGATGAAGGCCCCCGCCAACACTGCTCCGGAGTCCCGATGACCATCCGCCGAAGCTGGATCGAATCCGCGAACGATCCCGAGACCGACTTCCCGATCGGGAATCTTCCGTTCGGCGTCATCGAGCGGAGCGATGTCGGCGATCGACGCATCGCCGTGGCGATCGGTGATCGGGTCCTCGACCTCAAGGAATGCGTGGCTCACGGCATCCTGGCCGGGCAGCGTGACGAGGTTCGCCGGGCCCTGTCCTCGGACTCGCTCAACGCGCTCGCCGGGCTCGGACGGCAGGTCGGCACGGCCGTGCGTCGGTCGGTCGGCGCGTTGCTGGACTCGGGAGACGATCAGCTGCGGACCTCGTCGAGTCGCGACCGGCTCCTGCGGCCGATGTCCGAGGTGCGTTCAGTGCTGCCTTTTAGAATCGGCGACTACACCGATTTCTACGCGAGCGAGCATCACGCGACGAACGTCGGCTCGATGTTCCGCCCCGACAATCCGCTGATGCCGAACTGGAAGCATCTTCCGGTCGGGTATCACGGACGAGCGAGTTCGATCGTCGAAAGCGGGCGTGGCGTCGTGAGGCCGCACGGGCAGACCGTCGGTCCCGACGGTCCGCCGCCCTCGTACGGGCCGATTCGACTGCTCGACTATGAACTCGAGATGGGCTTCTTCATCGGCGCCGGTTCCGATCTCGGAACGCCGATCCCGATCGCCCGGGCGCTCGATCACGTCTTCGGGCTGGTGCTCGTCAACGACTGGTCCGCCCGCGACGTGCAGAAGTGGGAGTACCAGCCGCTCGGGCCGTTCAACGCGAAGAACTTCGCGACCACGATCTCGCCGTGGGTCGTTTCGCTCGATGCACTCGAGCCGTTCATGCTCTCGGGGCCGCCGCGAAAGTCCGACGACCCGGCCAATCTCGACTACCTGCGATGGGGCGACGACGTCGTCATCGACATCGAGCTCGAGGTGGCGATTCGCTCGACGCAGATGCGCGAGCGCGGCATGGCGCCGCACCGCGTGAGTCTCGGCAACTACAAGGACATGTACTGGACGATCGCGCAGATGATCGCGCATCACACCTCGACCGGGTGCGACCTGCGGCCGGGCGATCTCATGGCGTCGGGCACGATCAGCGGGCCGACGGAGGACAGTCGCGGCTGTCTGCTCGAGCGCACCTGGCGGGGCGAGCATCCGATCTCGCTTCCGGACGGCACGGAGCGGCGCTTCCTTCAGGACGGCGACGAGGTCGTGATCCGCGGATGGGCTCGTCGGGACGATCTTCGAATCGGGTTCGGCGAGTGCATCGGGCTGGTGCTGCCTGCCGCGAGCGGAGGCTGAGTCAGCGTCCGGTGCCGCCGAGGAGTTCGCGGGCGGCCAGGTCGTCGAGTGCCGCTCGTGGGATCGGCACGGTTCCGCCGACCTGCAATCCCAGCACCTTGATGTCTCCGGCGGGGATCTCCAGCGCGTAGCGGGCCGGCCGGCGACTGGAGTAGCCGGGGAGTCGAGCGTGATAGTCGGCGAGCGACTCCCGGTCACCGCGGGGCGGCTGCGTCCGCATCCGATGCATCGCGACGATGGAACCCTGGCGGTCGATGAAGACGATGTCCATCGGGACCAGGCAGTCCTTCATCCAGTACCGCCGCACGAGATCGTCGCCGTGGACGAAGAGCATCCCGGTGCCGGTGGGAAACCGATCCCGCCCTCCGAAGCCTCGGTTGCGGGCGGTGTTGCTGATCGCCAGTTCCAGTTCGTACCGCTGGTCCGCGATCCGGCAGGCGATGACGGGCAGTCCGGCGTCGCTCGTGCGAAGCACCGTGAGCGAGGTCGCGTCCGGCGGTGTGAGATCCGCGTCGGTCACCGGGGGGGCGTCGGGTGATCGATCAGGCGTCGCCTCGGCCGTCCGGGACGAAGGAGCCGGCGGGGCGGCCGCAGCCGGCGGGCGACTGTCGCAGCCGGCGCACGACAGGATGACGCCGACGCCGATGGCCGCCGCCCCGGACGTTCTCCGGCGAGAGCTCTTGGGAACGCGGTTCACGGGGCCCAGGTGCTCGCGGTCTTCGACGTCGCGGCGTTCGGCTTGCTCTCGACCGATCCGCTCTTGTGACTGCCGTCGG
>CAYZSH010000151.1:0-6919 GCA_964481025.1 uncultured Isosphaeraceae bacterium | reverse complement strand
GCCGAGGTCGGGCCGGTCGGGCACGCGGCGTTGTAGACCGAGAGACGGCTGTTGAAGGCGCTGCCGCAGGTCGAGAACGTCGCGAAGCCGGTGCAGCCCGCGGTCCACTCGAACCAGACGTCGGCCTCGACCTGCGGGCCGCTCACGGTCGAGCAGGAAAGCGGATCGTCGAAGCCGGAGCCCGTGGCGTCGACATTCGTGAAGGTCGTGGTGCCGTCGGTCACGACGAGCGCATCGGCGCAGTCGTCGTTGGCGGGCGGGTTGGTGATCTCGTCGAACTGGACGTCGAGGGTGAAGGCGCCGGATCCGCCGTTCGGGCTGCCGACCTGGATGACGTACGAAGCGCCGCCGAGGACGAGCATCGTCGCGACGCCGTCGTCACCGCAGTCGTTGTCGCTGCAGCCCGCGACCGAACCGCCGGTCGAGGGGCAGGCCGGGCCGTTCCAGACCACGATCCGCGAGTCGAACGGGGCGCCGCAGGTGCCGACCGTCAGGAAGCCGTTGCCCGGCGCCGTCCAGGTGTACCAGACGTCGTTCTCGACCTGGCCGCCGTTGCTGGTGCTGCAGCCGAGAGGGGCGTTCACACCCGAGGTCGTCGCACCGCTGGTCGTGCCCTCGTTGGGTCCGATCGCGAGCGGAAGGGCGTTGGCGCAATCGTCGTTCTCAGGGGCGACACCGCAGTCGGAGCAGGGAAGCTCGACGCGGTAGTGATCGAGGATGCACCGCATGCGGAGGTGCTGCTCGAACGTGAACTGGTTCATGCAGATGTCGACCGAGTAGTCCATGTAGTTGCGCTGGTTGTTGTGCTGGGCACCACACGAAGCGCTGCTGCTGCAGTTGGACGTCGGACTTCCCTGCGGGTTGGTGTCGCAGATCAGGTCGCCATTCTGGTAGCAGTTGCTCGCATTCGCGCATCCGCCCGAGAACGTGTGCTCGAGACCGAGGTAATGCCCGACCTCGTGGGTCAGGGTTCGGCCGCGGTTGTAGGAACCGATCGTCGCGCAGTTGCCGACCGCCTGATAGAGCACGACCACGCGGTCCTGGTTCTGCCCGTCGATGTTCGAACATCCGAGCGCCGGGACGTACCCGAGGTTGCCCGACGCGGTGTTCGAATACACGTTCATGTACCGGCTGGTGTCCCAGGCCAGCGAGTTGTAGTACGTGCCGCCGTCGTTGAACCAGGTGGTGTTCTGCGTGTAGGTGATGCCGTCGGTCGGGTTGCCGTTCTCATCCTCGGTCGCAAGGAAGAACTCGATCTGGCACGGCCATCCTTCTTCGCCGTTCGAGCCGGCGATCGCGTTGAAGTCCTCGTTGAGGATCTCGATCTGCCGCTCGATGCACGACGGCGGGAGGTAGCCCTGCGTGCCCGCGGAGTTCTGAATCACGTGCCAGACGACGGGGATCCGGTAGAGCGGGCCGTTCTCGGCGTCGTAGATCGCGTTGGGATTGGTGCGACTGCAGGAGCAGTCGTTGGAGGACCCACCTGCGACCCCACCGGGAAGTTCTTCACCCACCGGCCGGAACTCCTCGGGAGGCAGCCCGCAACGACGACCGTTGTCGCGGAACCAGTCGGACTCGAGGTACTCGTCCCACGACTCGAAGACGAGGTGCACGCCGGTACCGTTGACCTCGATGGTGCCGTCGTCGTGGACCCAGAAGGGCTTCGGAGTCGGCGGTCCGGCGAGATCGACCTTGGGTGCAGGAACGCGCTGGGCGAACGCGGCGGTCGCGAGCGTGGCGGCAGCGAGACCGGCCTGAATCGTGGTGGGGAGTCGCATCTTGGGTTGGGGCTCCGATTTGGAGAGACGGAAGGACGAGCGGGGCGACCGAAATCCGGGCGCCGAGGATCCAATGTGACGCATGATCCGGAGTTCGGTTCTCCGAGTATGGGCCTCCGGGGTCGATCTCGCCGCCAATTTCCTGGAATCCGTCAGGATTCCGGCCCTTCGGCCGCCTGCTCAACCCACCCCACCCGTCTGAACCCCGGCTGTGGCCGGGATTCGGAATCATTCTCGGGCTGGGATCCGGCCGGGCGTGGACGTATCCTCAACACCATGATCGACCTTCGCCCCAGATCGGTGCACCCGGCGGCCTTCCTCGCCGCCCTGGCCCTTCCACTGCTTCCCATGGCCGGGTGGACCAGCGAGCCGTCGGATGCTCCGAACGACACGGCGAAGCCGGCGATTGCCCCCCGAGCGTCCGTCCGATATGGCCGGGATGTCCGGCCGATCCTCTCGGACCGCTGCTTCCTGTGTCACGGCACCGACCCCGAGACCCGGGCCGCCGACCTCCGCCTCGACACGTTCATGGACGCGACGATGGACCTCGGCGGCGGATTCGCGGCGATCGTCCCGGGCGATCCCGAGGCCTCGCTGCTCTTCGAGCGGATCACCGCCACCGATCCGCACGACATCATGCCGCCGCCGGAGGCCAACAAGCCGGCGCTGACCCCGGCCGAGATCGAGACGATCCGCGCCTGGATCGAGCAGGGCGCCGAGTACGAGCCGCACTGGGCGTTTCAGGTCCCCACCGCTCCCACGGTTCCGACTCTCGACGACGACGACTGGTCGAAGACCGACGTCGATCGCTTCGTCCTCCGCGCTCTCCGCGACGCCGGTCTCGAACCGAACCCCGAAGCCGATCCCGCAACGCTCTGCCGCCGCGTGTTCCTCGACCTCACCGGACTGCCGCCGACGCCCGAGGAGATCGACGCGTTCATCGCCGACACCAGCGACGATGCGTTCGAGCGTCTCGTCGATCGACTCATGACCGAGGAGCCGTACCGCACGCGCTACGCCGAGCGGATGGCGACGCCGTGGCTCGATCTCGCCCGCTACGCCGACACCGCCGGCATCCACATGGACGCGGGCAAGCAGATGTGGCCGTACCGCGACTGGGTGCTCAAGGCGTTCCGCGAGAACATGCCGTTCGACCGGTTCACGATCGACCAGCTCGCGGGCGATCTGGTTCCCGAGCCGACGCTCGATCAACTGGTCGCGAGCGGTTTCCATCGCAACCACGTCACCAGCGACGAGGGCGGCGCGATCGCCGAGGAGTACCTGCTCGAGTACGCGGTCGATCGCGTCGAGACGACCGGCGCCGTGTGGCTCGGACTCACCGTCGGCTGCGCCCGCTGCCATGACCACAAGTTCGATCCGATCACGCAGGAAGACTTCTACGGGATGATCGCGTTCTTCAACAACGTCGAGCAGCCCGGCATCTACTCGCAGATCCCCGACTCGAACCGCGCGTTCGAACCGTTCATCGAGATCCCGCAACCCGAGGACGAGGCCCGTGTCGCGGCGATCGCCGCGGAGATCGCCGAAGTCGAGACGGCCCGCAAGACCCCCACTCCCGAGGAGGCGGCGGCGATCGAGTCGTATCTCGCGGAACTTCGAGAGGGCGAGGGGCTCGCATGGCGCCGACCGACGGCGACGGCCGCCGCCAGTGAACGCGGCGCGTCGATGGAGATCCTCGACGACGGCTCGGTGCTCGCGACCGGCGAGAACCCGGGGACCGACCATCATGTGGTCACCTGGCGACTCGACGGGAACGCTCGGGTCGATGCCTTCCTCCTCGAAGCGATGCCGCACGAGACGCTGCCCGCCGGCGGGGTCGGCCGGGCCCCGAACGGCAACGCGATCCTCTCGGGCATCACGATCGAAGCGGTGTCGGTGGACGACCCCTCGCAGCGGGTCGACGTCCCGTTGATCTGGGGGTGGGCCGACTACGAACAGCCCAACGGCGACTTCAAGGCGGTCAACGCGCTGCGCGTCGACGACGGGAGAGTCTGGGCGCCGCAGGGATACGACATCCCCGGCACCCGCGCCCTGCTCTTCCTCGCCGCGGAGCCGATCGGCTTCGAGGGCGGCACCGATCTGGTGGTCCGCACGTCGTACGAGTCTCAGTACACGCAGCACGTCCTCGGCCGGACCCGACTGCAGGTCGGGGCCGCGTCCGACGCGATTCGCGACGCGCTGCCGATCGCGGCGAGCAACTGGTACATCACGGGCCCGTTCCCGATCGCCAACGGCGCCGAAGGCTACGACACCACCTTCGGCCCGGAGGAATCGCAAGGCCTCGACTTCAAGGCACGGTTCCGTGCCGCCGAGGACGGAACCGGCGGCACGCCGTGGCGATATTCAGCGGGCGTGGTCGACGGACGCACCGTTCGACTGGCCGAGGGCATCGGCGCGGAGTTCGTCGCCCGCGAGATCTGGAGCCCGAGCGATCGACAGGTCCCGATCTCGATCGGTTCCGACGACGGTGTCCAGATCTTCCTCGAAGGCGACAAGGTCTTCGAGCGTCGAGTCGCCCGCGGCGTCGCGCCGGATCAGGATTCGACCGTGCTGCCCCTGAAGGCCGGTCGCAACACCCTCGTCTACAAGATTGTGAACACCGGCGGCGCCGGCGGCATGTACTTCCGCGCCGACGAGGCGGAGGGCACTCTTCCGAAGCAAGCGGTGGCGTCGCTGCTTCCCGCCGACTCGCTGAGGCCGGCGGTGCTTGCCGACGCCGACGAGTCGCTGCGGGTCCGCATCTCGCCCCGTTACCGCGAACTCGGCGAACGTGCGACCGCCCTCGCCGCCGAGCGATCCGAGATCCTCGCGAACGTTCCGAAGACGTCGGTGATGCGCGAGCGGGCGATGGCCCGCCCGACGTACGTCATGAAGCGCGGCCTCTACGACGCCCCCGACGAGAGTCGCCCGGTCGATCGCACCGTCCCGGCCGCCCTCGGAGCCCTGCCCTCGGATATCGAGAATCCATCACGACTCGATCTCGCGGAGTGGATCGTCGGCCCCGACAATCCGCTCACCGCCCGCGTGGTCGTCAACCGACTCTGGACCCAGCTCTTCGGCCGCGGCATCGTCGAGAGCGTCGAGGACTTCGGCTATCAGAGTGCGTGGCCGTCGCACCCGGATCTCCTCGACCATCTCGCAGTCTCGTTCCGCGACGGCGGCTGGGACATGCAGGCGCTGCTTCGCGAGATCATGACGAGCGCGACGTACCGGCAGTCGGCCAGGCTCCGTCCCGAACTCGCGGAGATCGATCCCGGCAACCATCTCCTCGCGTCCTTCCCCCGGCAGCGACTCGAGGCCGAGCAGATCCGCGATCAGGCGTTGTACGCCGCGGACCTGCTCGTCGAAGAGTTCGGCGGCCCGAGCGTGAAGCCGTATCAGCCCGAGGGACTGTGGCGTGAAGTCGCCATGGTGCAGTCCAACACCCGCAACTACCAGCAGGGATATGGCGACGACCTTCATCGCCGCAGCGTCTACACCTACTGGAAGCGCGCGTGCCCGCCGCCATCACTGCTCGCACTCGACGCCCCGACCCGCGAGTACTGCAACGTCCGACGGCTGGCGACCAACACCCCGCTGCAGGCCCTCGTGCTCTGGAACGATCCGCAGTTCGTCGAGGCCGCTCGCATGCTCGCCGCCCGCGTGCTGATCGACCTGCCGCAGGCCGACGACGAGGACCGACTCGATCGCATGTTCCGCATCGCCACCGGACATCCGGTCCCGGAAGCCGTCCGCCCTGCCGCCGTCGAGACGCTGGCCGCGTTCCGCAGCCGCTATGACGCGGATCGACCGGCAGCGGAAAGCCTGCTGATGGTCGGCGAGGTGCCGGTCCCGACGCAGGTCGACCCCGCGGAACTCGCGGCCTGGACGATGGTTGCCAACGCGGTGCTCTCGAGCGACTCGGCGATCGTGAAGGACTGATCACCGGCGTCCCCACGCCCCATTGCGAACTCGCCCCCGGACCCCGGCATTCCCGATGCCGGGGTCCATGTTTTTTTGAGGCAGGAATTGAACCAATGCCCGTTATTGTGATTTGTGTGTTTCCTCGAAAAAGGAGGAACCGGGTGCGCGACAGGGGTCGCGGGCCAGACGACATCCAAAGACGAGGCCAGACATCTCATGATCACGCCGTCCCCCGATCCGGCAGCATCCAAGGTCGAGACGTTCGACGTCGCCATCATTGGCGGCGGCCCCGCAGGCTCGACACTCGCGTCGGTCATCCTCAAGTACCGACCAAAGACCCGCATCGTCATTCTGGAGAAGGAGAAGTTCCCGCGCGACCATGTCGGCGAGAGCCAGCTCCCCGCGATCGGCGCGATCCTCGACGAGGTCGGCGCCTGGGACGCCGTGGAACGGGCCGGGTTTCCCCTGAAGGTCGGCGCCACGTACCGCTGGGGTCGCACCCCGGAGCTCTGGGACTTCGACTTCATCGACCCGAAGGTCGTCGACACCATCGAGCGCCCCATGCCCTACGGTGGACCGCGCCGACAGACCGCGTTCCAGGTCGACCGCGCGATCTACGACGACATCCTGCTGCGCCATGCAGAGTCGATGGGCGCCGATGTTCGCGAGGAGACGCTCGTCCGCGAGATCCTGCGGGACGGCGACCGGATCGAGGGCCTTCGGCTGGCCGATGGCCGAGACATCACCGCCACCTGGTACATCGACGCCAGCGGTCACGCGGGCATTCTGCGTCGCGCGATGGGGGTCGAGACCCGGCCCGAGACCAACCTTCAGAACGTCGCGTTCTGGGATTACTGGGAGGACGCCGACTGGGCGGTCGAGATCGGCACCGGCGGCACCCGCGTGCAGGTGCTGAGTCAGGCGGCGGGCTGGATCTGGTTCATCCCGATCGGACCGACCCGCACGTCGATCGGCTACATCGTGCCCGCCGAGCACTACAAGAAGCTCGGCAAGTCGGTCGAGGAGGTCTACCACGAGGCGCTCGCGAACGATGATCGCGTCGCAGCGCTCACGAAGAACGCTCGAAGCCGCGGCATGGTCGAGGCGACGAAGGACTGGTCGTTCACCGCCGAGCGAGGACACGGCGAGAACTGGTTCCTGATCGGCGAGTCGCTCGGGTTCGCCGACCCGATCCTCGCGGCCGGACTCACGCTCGC
>CAYZSH010000150.1:0-6965 GCA_964481025.1 uncultured Isosphaeraceae bacterium | reverse complement strand
CGACGTTCGCCTGCACCTGATCGGGCGTGAGCAGCGGACGCTCGGCGCTCTTGCCGCTCGGGTCACCGATGAGTCCGGTGCCGCCGCCGGTCACGACGACCGGACGATGCCCCGCTCGCTGGAAGTGCGCGAGCAGCATGATCGGGATGAGGTTGCCGATCGTCAGACTGTCGGCGGTCGGGTCGAAGCCCGCGTACGCGCTGCGAACCCCCGACGCCAGATGCGCGTCGATCGTCTCGGAAGTGGTCTGGTGAAGAAGGCCGCGCCAGCGAAGTTCGTCGAGGAAGGACATTGGGGGGGGATCGAGCGTGGAGAGTGAATCGGGGAAGTGACCGGCGATCAGGCGTTGGCGATGCTCTTCGCCTTCTCGGCGATGTCGGTGATCATCGCGTTCCAGGAATCGACGAACGCCTTCGCACCATCAACCTGCAGCTTGAGGGCGAGGGCGTCGAGATCGATGCCGGCGTCGCGGAACCTCTGCAGCACCGACTCGGCGTCGCCGCCGTCCAGAGGGAGCGCGCCGTGCGCGACCGAGCCGTGGTCGTGGAAGGCGAGCAGGGTGTTCTCGGGCATCGTGTTCACGGTGTCGGGCGCCGCGAGTCCGTCGATGTAGAGCGTGTCGGGCGTCGCGGGGTCCTTGGTGCCGGTCGAGGCGAAGAGCAATCGCTGGGGCGTCGCGCCCTTCCCGATGAGCGCCGTCCAGCGGTCGCTGTTGCAGAGGTCGACGTATGCCGCGTACGACTCCCGGCCGATCGCCAGTCCGAGCACGTCCTTCATGTCGTCGGCGACGGTGTCGGCGACCGCCCGGTCCCAACGACTGATGAACAGGCTCGCGACCGAGCAGATCTTCGGATCGAGACCCGCCTCGACGCGGCGTTCGATGCCGCGGGTGTACGCCTCGGCCGCCGCGAGGTACTGCTCGCGGTTGAAGAGCAGGGTCACGTTGATCGGCACGCCTGCGAAGATGAGTTCCTCGATCGCGGGAATGCCTTCGGGCGTGCCGGGAACCTTGATGTAGAGGTTCGGCTTGCCGGCCCGGGCGTGAAGGTCCTTGGCCTGGGCGACCGTCGAGGCGGTGTCGTTGGCGAGCAGCGGCGAGACCTCGAGGCTCACCCAGCCGTCGATGCGGTCGGTCTTCGCGTGCACCGGACCGAAGAGATCCGCGGCCCGGCGCAGGTCGGCCATCGCCAGTTCGAAGAACAAGCCCTCGGTGTCGAGCCCCGCCCCTTCGAGCTCGCGGATCTGCGATTCGTAACTGGCGGACCCCGCGATCGCCTTCTGGAAGATCGAGGGGTTCGAGGTCAGGCCGGTCACCGAGAGTTCGTCGATGTACCGCTGGAGCGTGCCGTCGTCGAGGATGTCACGGGTGATGTTGTCCAGCCAGAGGCTCTGGCCGAGGGCGTGAAGGTCGGCGGTCGCGGACATGTGCGGATCCCGGGGCGATCAGGTCGATGGAAGGCGGGCCGAGGCCTACGGTCCGCCGGAGCGACGGAAGCGTATCACGCGTCCGCTCCCGCACTGTCGGCCTCATCACCCCCTCGACATCACCTTCCTCCGACGGATCTCCGCATGCCCCGCGCCGCTTCGAAGCACTCCCCCGCCGTCGCCTCCCTCGTCGCCCGCCGACGCACCGACGGACTCCCGGCCTGGAAGGCGCTCGCCGCGCATCGCAAGTCGATGGCGAAGACCACCCTGCGCGACCTCTTCGCCGCCGACCCCCGGCGGGCGGGTCGATTCTCGACCGAGGCCCTCGGGATCCACTTCGACCACTCGAAGCACCTCATCGACGCCGAGACGATGCGGCTGCTGCTCGCGCTGGCCGACGAGGCCGGGGTGTTCGCCCACCGTGACGCGATGTTCGCGGGCGAGCGGATCAACATCACCGAGGACCGGGCGGTGCTGCACGTGGCACTCCGGGCGCCGGCCGACGCCTTGATCGAGGTCGACGGCGAGAACGTGGTTCCCGAGGTCCATCGCGTCCTGAACCGCATGGCCCGCTTCGCGAATCAGGTCCGGAGCGGTCGCTGGCTCGGACATTCGGGCCGGCCGATCCGCAACGTCGTCAACATCGGCATCGGCGGAAGTGATCTCGGCCCCGCGATGGCGTACGACGCCCTCCGCAAGTGGACCAGCGACGATCTCGTGATGCGCTTCGTGTCGAACGTCGACGCCAACGACTTCGTCGAGAAGACCCGCGGCCTCGACCCCGAGGAGACGCTCTTCATCGTCTCCAGCAAGACCTTCACGACGCAGGAGACCATGACCAACGCGCACACCGCGCGGAAGTGGATCCTCAAGGCGTTCGGCGGCGACAAGGCCGCGGCGGCGCGTCACTTCGTCGCGGTCTCGACCAATGCCGAGGAGGTCTCGAAGTTCGGGATCGACGTCGCGAACATGTTCGGATTCTGGGACTGGGTCGGCGGTCGGTACTCGATGGACTCCGCGATCGGACTCAGCACCATGATCGCGGTCGGGCCGAAGCGGTTCCGCGAACTGCTCGACGGCTTCCACGACATGGACGAGCACTTCCGCACCGCCCCGCCCGCCCGCAACCTGCCGGTGCTGCAGGCCCTGATCGGCGTCTGGTACGCGAGTTTCTGGGATGCCGCCAGCGTGGCGATCCTGCCGTACGACCAGTACCTCGATCGCTTCAGCGCGTACCTGCAGCAGCTGGAGATGGAATCCAACGGCAAGCACGTCGATCTCGCCGGGCGTCACGTCAAGGTCGAGACGTGTCCCGTCATCTGGGGCCAGCCCGGCACCAACGGCCAGCACGCCTTCTATCAGATGATTCATCAGGGCACGAGGATGGTGCCCGCCGACTTCCTCGTCTTCGCCGATCCGGTGAACAAGGTCGGCGATCACCACGACAAGCTCGTCGCGAACGTCTTCGCCCAGACCGAGGCCCTCGCGTTCGGCAAGACCCTCGACGAGATCCTCGCCGAAGGCGTCGACCCCGCGATCGCCCCGCACAAGGTCATGGAAGGCAACCGCCCGACCAGCACCTTCCTCTGCGAGAAGCTGAGCCCGCGAATGCTCGGCCGACTCATCGCGCTCTACGAGCACAAGACGTTCGTGCAAGGCTCGATCTGGGGCGTGAACAGCTTCGATCAGTGGGGCGTGGAACTCGGCAAGGTGCTGGCCAAGGTCATCGTGCCGGAACTCGCGTCGAAGTCGAAGCCGACACTGAAGCACGACGGGTCGACGAACGCCCTGATCCGCAAGTACCGGGCGTGGCGCGGTCGGGCGTAGGGGTCTTCCTGGGTTCACCACGGAGGGCACGGAGATTCACGGAGGGCCACGGAGGGGGATTGGGTGCACGCTTGAACACGGAATTCGGTGAGAGGTCTGTCGGCCGTTGAACTGCTCCCCGCATTCCGGAGACGACGGCGATGAGCATCGTCTTCAGGCCTGCAGAACCATGCCTTCCTCCGTGGCCCTCCGTGGTCCTCCGTGCCCTCCGTGGTCAATCGCTCGACATCGTCCGCGCAATCCCCCGGACCACCTCCTGGACGATCGGGATCGCCTCGTCGATCTCCGCGTCGGCGGTGTCCCGCGCGAAACTGAAGCGGATCGAGCCGTGGGCGATCTCCTCGGCGACGCCCATCGCGAGAAGGATCGGCGACGGTTCGAGACTTCCACTGGAACAGGCCGCGCCCGCGCTCGCCATGAGTCCGCGTTCGCTCATCGCGATGAGCATGCCCTCGGCCGCGAGCCTTGAAAAACCGAGGTTCGCGGTCGTCCAGAGTCTCGGGGCGTCGCCGCCGTTGACCGCGACCTCGACGACGTCGGCAAGCGCGTCGCGGACCTGATGCTCGAACCGATCTCGCCGGGCGACGAGCGGTGCAAGAGCCTCCGCCCCACCATCGAGCCACGATGCCGCCGCCTCCGCCGCGACGCCCATGCCGACCAGTGCCGGGACGTTGCTCGTGCCGCCGCGACGATCACGTTCCTGTCCGCCGCCGGTGATCTGCGGTTCGAAACGCACGCCCCGAGCGACGAACAGTCCGCCCGCGCCCTTCGGTCCGTGGAACTTGTGGGCCGCGAAACTCGCAAGATCGACGTCGAGCGCCGCCAGATCGACCGGCATCCGCCCCACCGCCTGCACCGCGTCGGTGTGGAACCGCACGCCGTGCTCGCGGCAGAGTCGCCCGATCTCCGCGATCGGCTGCACGATGCCGGTCTCGTTGTTGACCCACATCACGCTGACGAGTCCGATCTCGTCGCCCTTGGTGACGAGCAGCGACTCGAGCGCGTCGAGATCGACGAGTCCGCTCGCGGAATGCGGCAGCCAGTGGACCGGTGTCCCGTGCGTCGCCAGTTTCTCGGCGGTCTCGCGGACCGCCGAATGTTCCTGCCGACTCGTGACAAGCCCGCGTCGCTCGCCCGAGGCCGCGAGCACGCCGCGGATCGCGAGGTTCGCCGCCTCGGTGCCGCCCGAACACAGCAGAAGATCGCGGGGGCGACACCCGACGAGTCGCGCGACCTGCTCGCGGGCGAGTTCGACGCGATGACGCGCCGCCATGCCGTCGCGGTGCGTGCTCGACGGATTGGCCCAGAGATCGCGCAGGCACTCGGCCATCGCGTCGACGACGGCGGGCAGCGGACGGGTGGTCGCGTTGTGGTCGAGATACGGCATGGGATTCAGGAACTCGCGGCGGTCGCGGCAGCAGCACCACCGGCCGCGGCGGCGGCGGCCTGGGCAGCTGCGGCTGCTGCGGCGGCGGACGAGGACTGACCGGCGGATCCACTGGCGATGACGGGATACGCCCCGAGCCCGAAGGACACGTCGGCCGACGCCCAGACCTCCTCGCCGGTCAGTGGATCGAGGCACCACACGCGCTTGGGGGAGGCGACGATCAGCCGGTCGGCGTCGAGCGCGAGCGAGACGAAACTCGGCGACGAGAGCCAGCCCCACGCCCCCTTGGTGTGCCTGGCCTTCCAACGCCAGACTTCGGTGCCGTCGTAGCGGTCGAGTCCGACCACGAGGTTCCGTCCCCCCACGAAGATCAGTTCGCTGACGTCCCTGCCGGCCATGGGCGACTCCTCGGGTCCCAACGGAATCCGCGATCGAGATTCGATCGACAAAGGTGAAGACTCCACCATCGAGCCGATGATCGACGGTCGTCGCGCCACTACCGTGGCACGGTCATGGAATCTCCCCGCATGAGTATCGCCTGTTCCGCCGACTCGTGGCTCCCGCTGGTCCTCGCCGGGCTGCTCGCCCTGCTCGCGTCGGGCTGCCACGTCACCCCGCCCGCCGACCCGTCCACCCCCTCCAGCGACCGGAATCCCGAGGGTCAGGTCGAAGGTGACTTCGAGGCGACGCTCGGGACCGACGTCGTGTCGCCGAGATTCCTCAACGGTGCGGTCGCGGCCGACTCCGCGGTCGCAAGCGACGCGGGCGTGGAGATCCTGAAAGCGGGCGGCAATGCGGTGGACGCTGCGATCGCCACCGCGTTCACCTTGTGCGTCACCAGGCCGTACTCCTGCGGACTGGGTGGCGGCGGGTTCATGATCGTCTTCGATCCGTCGACCGGCGAGGCGACCGCCCTCGACTTCCGCGAGACGTGCCCTGCCGCGATCGGACCCGACACCTACGTCGATCTCCCCTCGACCGCGAGCGGATTCGATCCAAGCATGTACGGTGGGCTCGCCGCCGCCATCCCCGGCGAGGTGCCGGGACTCGTCGCGGCACACGAGCGATGGGGTTCACTTCCGCTGGCGACGCTCGTCGGACCCGCCGTTCGAGCGGCCCGGGACGGGTTCGCGATCGACGCGGACCACCTTCGGGCGGTCGATCGTGTGCGGCAGCGACGAGAGCAGCACCCGGACCTGAGACCGGCGAGCAACTGGGTGTGGGCGAATCTCTGCGGCTCCGGTCGGCTCGCGGTCGGCGACATCCTGAGGCAGCCCGAACTCGCGGCGTTCCTCGAACGGATCGGCGACGAAGGTCTCGCCGCCTGGAACGACGCCGCCGATCTCGTCGCGGGTGTGGACCGCGCGTACGACGGTCGCCTCGCCGCCGCGGATCTTCGTGACTACGACGTCGTCTGGCGACGACCGATCGTGCACTCGGACGCGTTCCATGGCGTCGATGCGATCCTCATGCCACCGCCGAGCTCCGGGGGCATCGCGATCGCACAGGTCCTGCAGATGGTGGACGGACAGGAGGAGACCTTCGGCGATCCCGCCCCCGGCGAACCCGCCCATGCCGAGTTGCTGGTCGGCGCGCTTCGACATGCCTTTGCGGATCGCGCCCGACATCTCGCCGACCCGGACTTCGCCGACGTGCCGCTGGCGTCGCTGCTCGATCCAACCCGGATCGCAGCCGCTGCCGATCGACTCGTGCCGGGAGAGACCGTCCCGCACGACCTCTGCGGAACGCTTCCCGAAGCACACGGTGCCGACACGCTCGATGATGCGGGCACGAGTCACTTCAGCGTGATCGACGCGAGCGGCATGACGGTCGCCTGCACGCACACGATCAACGGCTACTTCGGTTCGTTCGTCGCGGTGCCGGAGATCGGCGTGGTGCTCAACAACGAGATGAACGACTTCACGACCGTGCCCGGCGAGCGGAACATGTTCGGACTCGCCCAGAGCGAGCGGAACCTGCCCGAGCCCGGCAAGCGGCCGCTGTCGAGCATGTCGCCCACGATCATCGTCGAGGACGGACGCACCGTGATGACCGCGGGCGCGAGCGGCGGTCCACGCATCATCACCGGCACGATCCAGACGATCCTGCACGTGCTGGACGGCGGCGACGACGCGACCACCGCGGTCAGACGCCCGCGACTGCACGACCAGTGGTTGCCGGAGATCGTCCGGGTCGAGCCGGGGCTCTCCGGCATCTTCGATCGACTCCGCGAGGTCGGGTACGAAGTCGAGGAGACCGACGGCGTGGGCGTGGTCCAGGCGATCGTCGTGCACCCGGACGGCTACGAGCCCGCGAGCGATCCTCG
>CAYZSH010000149.1:2315-6995 GCA_964481025.1 uncultured Isosphaeraceae bacterium | reverse complement strand
GTCGAGTCGATCGGATTCGATGATCTCACCGGGAGCGGCCGGCTCGATGTCGGCGCCGCGGTGCTCGCGCTCGATCCGACCCCGCCCGCGCCGGGCGATCTCGATCGCGACGGTCATGTCGACGGCCGTGACTTCGGGATCCTGCTCGGGTCGTGGGGCGCGTGCCCCGGCGACTGCGAGGAGGTCTGCCCCGGCGACATCAACCTCGACTGCGTGGTGAACGGTCTCGACCTCGGCCTGCTGTTCGTGGACTGGACCGGCTGAATCCGGTCGCGACGATCGCGGACATTCCGACCCCCCCTCGAATCTCATTCCTCGACTCCGAACCGGACCCGACCCCGACATGTCCGCCGACGCCGTCATCGACACGCTGCTCGCTCATCGCTCGATCCGCCGATTCCGTCCCGATCCGATCCCCGACGCCGACGTCGAGCGAGCCATCCGCGCGGGCCAGCAGGCGGCCACGAGTTCCAACATCCAGGCGTACTGCGCGATCCGGATTCGCGAACGCGACCGGCTCGAGCGGCTGATCGAACTGACCGGCGGACAGGGGAAGGTCGCGGAGTGCCCGCTCTTCCTCGCGGTCTGCGGCGATACCCGGCGTCATCGACTGGTCGCCGAACGTGCGGGCCGTCCGCACGTCTCCAACCTCGAGGCGTTCATGCTCGCCACCATCGACGCGAGCCTGTTCGCGCAGAACCTGGTCGTCGCGTTCGAGGCGATGGGCTACGGCACCTGCTACATCGGCGGACTTCGGAACGACCTGCCGAGGCTTCACGAACTGCTGCGGACTCCGGAGGGTGTCTGGCCGATCTTCGGACTCTGCGTCGGACGTCCCGATCAGGAACCCTCGTCGCGGCCCCGACTCGCACCGCCGGCGGTGGTCTTCGACGAGGCGTATCCCGATGACGCGGCGATGCTCGCGCAGATCGACGAGTACGACGCCCGGATGCGGGCGTGGTACGAGGAGAACGGCATCGACACCGCCGACTGGTCGGCCCGGATCGAGCGTCACTTCGAGGAGCGACATCGGACCCGGAATGCCGAGTGGTATCGATCGGCGGGCGCCGACTTCAGTTGATCGCCCCCAGCCCGGTCACCCCGGAAACGACCACCACGGCTACGATGCGTCGCGTGCCGGGGAATGTCGTCCCCGGCGAGTCGGAGTCCGCATGCTCGTTCCGGTCGTCATCTCCAGACTGCTCATCCGCGAAATGGCGGACTCGCAGTTCGTCACCCTCAAGGAGGCGGACGGGGAACGTCGTTTTCCGATCGCGATCGGTCTGACCGAGGCGTTCGCGATCGAGCGACGGCTTCAGAACGCGACGCCGCTGCGACCGCAGACGCACGACCTGCTTGACGCCGTCATCCGTGAACTCGGGGCGACCCTCGAACGGATCGAGATCTCCGACCTGCAGGGCGGCACGTTCTTCGCCCGTCTTGTGCTGAATCGTGACGGCGAGCGGATCGAGATCGACTCCCGTCCGTCCGACGCCCTGGCGCTGGGGGCTGCGTACCGCACGCCGATTCTCGTCGAGGAGGCGGTGCTGGAGGAGGCCTCGCAGCCGGGGCAGTCCGAAGGCGACGCCGCTTCGGGTGGGTTCATCGAGGAAGAGGACGAAGACGACGACGCGGGGTTTGCGTGACCGACACCGACGACTCGACTCGACGTTCGGAGGATGCCCGCGAGGACGCCACGGCGGCCACGGAGAATCCGCACATTGCGCCTGCATCCGCGCCGGGCGTGCTGGGTGATCCGATGCCCCATGGTCGCGTGCTCGACAGCGAGCCGTTGCCCGGCCGCATCAAGCTGCGCGACGACGATTTCATCGTCGACGAGATTCCGCTCTACGAGCCGCAGGGCGAGGGTGAGCATCTCTACCTGCGGGTCCAGAAGAAGGGCCTCGCGCACACCGAACTGATCGAGATCCTCAAGCGGCACTTCGGGGTCACCGAGGAGGCGATCGGCGCCGCGGGCATGAAGGACCGCGTGGCGATGACGAGTCAGACGATCTCGATCCACCTGCCCGGCCGCGGCGGTCCGCCCGCGACGGCGGCCGGTGCGATCGAGCATCCGAAGGTGCAGGTCGTCTGGGCGGACTGGCACCTGAACAAGCTCCGCCGCGGTCATCTCGCGGGCAATCGATTCTCGATCCGCATCCGCGATCTCGATCCGTTGCAGGCGCCGATCGTCTGGCGCGGTCTGCGGGAACTCGAGCGACGGGGCGTCCCGAACCACTACGGGACGCAGCGATTCGGCTATCGCCGCAACACGCATCGACTCGGCGCGATGATCCTCGCGAAGGACTGGGACGGTCTCGTCGCCGAGGTGCTTGGAAGCCGTGGATCGTGGTCGCCGGCGCATCAACGCCGAGCCCGCGAGGCGTTCGACGCCGGCGATCTCAAGGCCGCGATGTCGGGATGGGGCCGCCGGGACGTCGCGGAGCGTCGCATGCTGCAGGCCTTGATCGCGGGCAAGGACACCGCCGCCGCGGTCCGGACCGTGTCGCGACACATGCGCTCGTTCTGGGTGAGCGCCCTGCAGTCGTCGATCTTCAACCACCTGCTCGAGGACCGCATCCGGGCGGGCACCATCGATCGCGTCGAGCCGGGCGACGTGCTCTTCCGGCACGAGACCCGCAAGTCGTTCCTCGCCGACGAGGCGGCGCTTGCCGCGACCGACCTCCAGTCCGAGATCGACTCGTTCGAACTCTCGCCCGCAGGACCGATCGTCGGCCCCGGAATGCCGCAGGCGGCGGGCGAGGTTCTCAAGCGTGAACGCGAGGCGTTCGCGGCGGCGGAGGTTCAGGATCGTCTCTTCGAGGAGAGCGAGTTCGACTTCCGCGGCACCCGACGTCCGTACCGCGTGCGGCTCGCGAACCTCGAACTCGATTCGGGCTTCGACGAGCACGGTCCGTACGTCCGATGTGCGTTCGATCTTCCCCGTGGCTCGTATGCGACGGTCGTGCTCCGCGAGATCATCGGCGACGAGGGCGTCGAGTCGCATCGACGCGATCGCCGGGACCGCAAGGCGTTCGATCGAGCCGACGACGAATGAACGGCCGGGTCGGCCATGCGTCCTCCTGAGAACGACTGGACATGAATCGATCGGAAGAACTGCAGGTCACCGACCTGTTCCTTGCGGTGCTCGCCGTGGTGGCGATGACGATCTCCATGCTCCGGCTGACCGACGTGGTCACCGAGGACTCAGAGATCGCGAGTCTCCTCGGGTATCTCGATCTCGGGATCTGCGTCCTGTTCCTCGCCGACTTCTTCCGGATGCTCGCCCGCGCCGAGCGGCCGTGGCGATACCTGTTCACCTGGGGACTGTTCGATCTCGTCTCCTCGATCCCGACCATCCTCGTCACCGGCGCCTCCGGGGAACTCGTGCGGATGCTGCGGCTCGCCCGGCTCCTGCGCCTGCTTCGGGCGATCCGCTCGATCCGCATCCTCTATCTGGTCGGTCGGAAGGACAGGTCGATGGGGATCCTCGCCGGACTGTTCCTGGTCGGGATCCTGCTCTTCATGGGCAGCTGCATCGGCGTGCTCTGGGCGGAGGAGCAGGACCCTGCCTCGAAGTTGAACACCGCGGAGAACGTGCTGTGGTGGGCGGTGGTCACGAGTTCGACGGTCGGCTACGGCGAGTTGTATCCGGTGACCAACGCGGGTCGAGGATTCGCGGTGGTCCTCATGGTCGTCGGCATCGGCGCCTTCGCCACGCTGACCAGCGCCTTCGGGGTGCTGGTCGGGCGGGTGCGGCAGTCGCGGGTCGGCGGCGGGGCGGAATTGCTGAAGCGGACGGCGATCGATGCCGTCGATGTGGACAGGCTCGACCGGATCGAGGCGACGATGGCGAGACTCGAGGCCAAGCTCGACGCACTGTCCTCCGCGACTCGGAGTCCGTGCGACGATCCGGAACGTTGACTCAGAGCACGCCGCGGTGCGAGAGGGCGGCGCGGATCTGCGCCGCGGTGTCACCGGTGTGATCGACGGCGATGGCGTCCCACCCGAATCGGCGGGCGGCCTCGACGTTCTCGGGGAGATCGTCGAAGAAGACGATGTCTCCGGGCTCCCGTCCGACCAGCGACTCGAACCGTCGGTAGATCGCCTCGTCGGGCTTCACCAGTCCGAGCAGATGCGATGCATGCTGATGCCGCAGGGCGCCGACGTTCTCGTACGCTCGGAGCGGCCCCCAGTGATCGTGACTCGTGTTGGAGAGACACGCGGTCTCGATGTCCGCGGCGTGCAGTTCGTGGATCAGGTCGGCGGTTCCCGGGTACTCGCCGAGCAGCCACGCGGCATCGACCCGCGCGATCTCGTCCGCACTCCAGACGCCGTCGAAGAGCTCGCTCATCCCGCGGTGGAAGTCCGGTCCGTCGAGTTCGCCGCGCTGGAGCGACATGACGAGTTCATGCCGCGCGGCGTGATGGTCGGGACCCGCCTCGAACGGACGCACCGGAACATCGGCGGCAACGCATCCCTCGGCCCAGTCGCGACAGATGCGCACGAGCACGCCGCCGAGATCGAAGCACACCAGCGGCGAGTCACTCACCCTTGGTTGTCCGTTCTTCATCGTTCATGGAGACCAATCCCGTCGTCAGCCCGCCTGACGCTTCTCCTGTCGTCGGCGACGGAAGAACGCCCGCAGCAGTTCCGCACAGCGCTCCTCCTCGACGCCTC
>CAYZSH010000149.1:0-2215 GCA_964481025.1 uncultured Isosphaeraceae bacterium | reverse complement strand
CGGCGACGGAAGAACGCCCGCAGCAGTTCCGCACAGCGCTCCTCCTCGACGCCTCCGATCATCTCGACGCGATGGTTGAGTCGCCGATCGGCGGGAATCTCGTAGAGGGTGCAGCAGGCGCCGGCCTTGGGATCGAACGCCCCGTAGATCAGTCGGCCGAGTCGGGCGTTGACGAGCGCGCCGGCACACATCGGGCAGGGTTCGAGCGTCACCGCCATCGAGCAGTCGTCGAGTCGCCAGGTGCCGAGTCGCTCGCCCGCGAGCCGCAGGGCGACGAGTTCGGCGTGGCCGGTCGGATCGCCGGTCGCTTCGCGGTTGTTCGCGGCCTCGGCGATGATCTCGTCGCCGCGATAGACGACCGCACCGACCGGAACCTCGTCGTTGCCCGCGGCTCCGCGAGCCAGTTCGATCGCCCGATCCATCATCCGCAGGTCGAGCGCGTCGACGCCGGGATGGCGATGCTGGGCGAGACGAAGACGAGACATCCGGCGGGTCCTCCGACGACGAAGCCTGTACGCGGCGTCGCGGGCTCCCCCCGCATTCATCGCTGCGCGTCGCGATCCCGGGCCACGGCGTCGCATGGTCACGACGCCTCCGGGTCCGACTTCTCATCGGAAGGCGGCCCCTCGACCTCGCTCTCGGGGTCGGAATCGGGGGTTGTCGACGGTTCCGGTCGGTCCGTCTGGTCCGTCGGGATCGGCTGCGTCGATGCTTCGCCGTCACGACCCGCATGATCGGAGGTCCGGGAAGCGTTGCCGGATCCGAGAACCGTGCCCGAGGCGACCCGGTCGGCCGGTGCGAACGCCAGCAGGAGGATGCCGAGTTCGTAGAGGACGTAGAGCGGGATGAACAGCAGCACCATGCTGACGACGTCGGCGGGGGTGAGCACCGCGCCCAGCACGGCGCAGACCAGCAGGGCGTGCCGTCGCTGCCGTCGCAGGGTCTCCCGTTCGACGAGGCCGATCCAACCCAGGAGCAGGATGACGAGCGGCATCTGGAACGCCACGACGATCGCGAGCGCCAGGGTCATCACGAATCCGATGTATTCGCCGAGTCGGAACTCCTGCGAGATCGTGCCGGCGCGGCTCAGCGGGGTAGAAAGGATCTCGAACGCGTCGCCACCTTCCGCGACCGGCACCACGACCATCAGACTGCGGGAGGCCGCGTCGATCCAGACCTGTCCGGGGGCGGGTTGTGCGGGTGGTTCCGTCAGGACCGGAAACACCGGCGCCCCTTCGGACACGATCGCCGCGATCCGGTCGCCGGGATCCGGAATGCCGAATGCGTCGCCGGGCCCCGGCACCCCGAAGGCGATGAGCACCTGCAGCATCAGCGGGAGCATCACCCAGTAGAGGAAGGCGATCCCGGAGATGGTCAGGATCACGCTGCCCGGGATGAGGACGTGGACGAACCGCTTCTCCTCGCGATAGAGCCCCGGTTCGATGAACTTCCATGCCTGCCAGAGGATCCACGGGGCCGAGAGCACGAGGGCGCCGATCAGACTCAGCTTGAGATCGGTGGTCAGCACCTCGGCCGGACCGAGGGCCTGCATCCGGGCGGGCAGCCCATTGGCGGTCATCGCCTGAAGCGCCGGCTGGGTGAGGATCTCCCGAATCGTCGAGGCGACGAAGAACAGCAGGATCGCCAGCGGGAACGGCACCGCCACCGCGAGGACGAGGCGACGACGCAGCTCCTCGAGATGATCGCCGAAGCTCATCATCCCGTGATTCAGGTCGTGATCGTCGCGGGTCGCCGCCATGGGGGACGGAGTGTAGTGGGCGGCGGTCGGTTTCCGATCGACGTCGGTCGATCAGGCCCCGGGAATCTCGATCCCGAAGAAGCGGGCGGCGTTCTCATCGAGGCTTCGCTCGAACACCGCGGGATCCACGCCGCGGCGGGCGGCGAGGAACGCGGCCACGCAGCCGACATATCGCGGCTCGTTCGGCCGGACCGTCCGGTGCGGCTCCGGGGTCAGGAATGGTGCATCCGTCTCGACCATGATCCGGTCGTCGGGGACGAGATCACTGGCGGCCGCGACCTCGCGGGCGTTGGCGAAGGTCACGATCCCGGTGAACGAGATCGATCCGCCGAAGTCGAGCACCTGGCGGGCATCGCCTTCGTCGCCGGTGAAGCAGTGGAAGACGAATCGGTCGTTGGGCAGGCTCGACGCCTCGAGCACGGGGATGACGTCGTCGAACGCCTTGCGACAGTGGAC
>CAYZSH010000148.1:5946-7018 GCA_964481025.1 uncultured Isosphaeraceae bacterium | reverse complement strand
GATCAGGATCTCGAAGGGATCCGAGTCGGGCAGATCGAAGATGATCGTGTTGCCGGCGAAGTCGTCGCCGGGATAGACGCCACCCCAGTTGTTGGCGTCGTTGAATCCCGATCCGGTGCCGGCACCACCGTCGAAGGTGTCCTGCGCCTGGGCGGTTCCGAGGACGCCACCCACGGCCATGAGCACGGCCGCGACCCGGAGACCGGGACGCGGTCGGCGACCGGCTTCGAGGAAGGCCGCGGTGGCCGGGTCGGAGTTCTGGAATCGGTCGTCCGGCGACGAGACGCTGGAGGGCATGCTGGCTTCCCCTGGGGGCGCGAGCGACCGGAGTCGTCCGCTCTGAAGAGTCACGGAATCACAACCGGCACCACGCGAAGCCCGCGCGGCGTCGGAGGTTCATCGGCCGAGGGAGGAGCGGTTCCGCACGATTCCTGACCGATTCGGGGATGGTCTTCCCGGACCGACGTCGACCGCCAGAGATCCGCGGGCCGGACCCGCGGCCAATCCGCCAAAGTCCGCGGATTGACCCCTGACCGGCCATTTTCGAAGCAGATTTTGCGCAACTCTGGGGTCTCGGAAGGCCCCCGCCCGGTCACTTCACCTGCGAGAGCTTCACGGGACCACGCTCACGGGCGGAGAGGATCGCCGCCTCGAGCACCCGCTGGGTCTCGAAGGCGTCCGCGAAGTCGGGCATCGGCACCTCGGGCTTGCCGCCTCCGAGCATGTTGGCGATGTCGGCGACCTCGCTGACGAAGCCGTGCTCGTAGCCCAGGCCGTGGGCCGCGGGCCAGTAGGCGTGGACGTATGGATGGTGCCCCGCCTCGGTGCACATGACCCGGCTCCAGCCTCGGAGGCCCGGCTCCAGCGTGTGATCCCACCACTGCAGCTCGTTCATCCGCTCGAAGTCGAACTTGATCGACCCCTTCTCGCCGTTGATCTCGATGACGTTGCGGTTGAGGTTGCCGGTGGCGAGGCGGGTCGCCTCGAAGCTCGCGACCGCCCCTCCCTTGAATCTGGCGAGGAAGAGGACCGCGTCGTCGACGGTCGACTGCCCCATGCGGGACTTGCCCTT
>CAYZSH010000148.1:0-5846 GCA_964481025.1 uncultured Isosphaeraceae bacterium | reverse complement strand
CGAGGAAGAGGACCGCGTCGTCGACGGTCGACTGCCCCATGCGGGACTTGCCCTTCCCCTTCCCCTTGCCACCCTTGATCGCGGCCTTCGCGTCGCCGACCAGTTCGCGCTGCGTGACGAAGGTCTCCTCGACGCTGCCGACCACCTCGGTCACTTCATCGCCGGTCAGGAATCGGGCGAGATCGATGATGTGGGCGTTGAGGTCGCCGTGGGCGCCGGATCCCGCCTGCTTCGAGTCGAAACGCCAGACCAACGGGGTGTCGGGATGGCCCCAGTCCTGCAGGTAGCACGCGCGGACATGGAAGATCCGGCCGAGTCGGCCCTTCGCGATCAACTGGTGCGCGAACGCCAGCGCCGGCACGCGTCGGTAGTTGAACCAGACGAAGGTCTCGATGCCCTTCTTCGCCGCCTTCTTCGCGGCGTCACGCATCGTCCGGGCATCGTCGAGCGTTCCGGCGAGCGGCTTCTCGCACGCGACGTGCTTGCCCGCCTCGAGCGCCGCGATCGACATCTCGGCATGCAGATGGTTCGGGGTGCAGACGTCCACGAGATCGACCTCGGGATCCGCGATCAGCGCCTTCCAGTCGGTGGTGCTGGTCTTCCAGCCCCACTGCTGGGCGAAACGACACGTCTCGGTGCCGTCGCGTCCGCTGGCCGCCTGCATCACGACCGGCCGACGCAGTTCGAAGAATCGCGGCGCACTCGCCCATGCGTTGGCGTGCGCGCGGCCCATGAACTTCGTTCCGATGATGCCGACCCGCAGCGGCCCGGTGTTCGCGGCCGAGCCCTTCGCGACGGCCTTGGACTTGGACGACTTGCTCGACGCGGACTTGCCCATGGGTCTGATTCCTGATCTGAGAGCGGTCGAATGCCGAGCGCCGCGCGTCTCGCGCGGGGCGACTCGAAGTGGACCGGTATCCTACCGATCGCGTCGTGCGACGCCGGGCGGGCCCGGCCGACCGCGCCCGCAGGAGCCTCTTCCCATGCACATGCTCGAATCCCCGACGGCCGACGCCGTCGAGTCGCGCCTCGCCCGGCTCGAGTCGGCCCTGAACGCGGAGCGTCACCGACGACGTCGTCTGGAACGACTGCTCGTCGCCGGGGCGATCGTGACCACCACGCTCGGAGCACTGGCCGCGGGCCGGGCATCTTCGATCGCGGACATCGTGCAGGCTCGAAGGCTCGAGATCGTCGATGACACCGATCGCGTGGTGCTGGTGGCGACCGCCGCTCGCCATGGCGGACGCATCGATCTCTGGGACGACGCACAGGCGAACGTCGCACGACTCGGCGCCAACGGCGTCGGCGGCGATCTCTCGCTCTTCGATCGACGCGGGAACCGCTCGATCTCGGCATTCAGCGATACCGACGCGGGCCGACTGGAGATTTCGGGCGTCGCCGGCACCACCGCGGTCGTCGCCACCGCTGATCGGCACGGCGGTCGAGTCGCGGCGGTCGACGCGGACGGACGTGACCTCGCGCGACTCGCGGGTCACGGAGACGCGGGTGTGATCGCGGCGGGTGTCCCGAATCGTGACCTCGTGGTGTTCGACGCGATCGAATCGGGTGGGCGGATGACCGTCCGACCCGCCGAGGGCGAGGGCGGCGCGATCGTCGAGGGCCGAGGCGTGATGCGGCTCGACCGCGGTACGCGATCCCTGGTCCGCCTCGCCGCCGAAGGCTCGGGCGGGGCGATCGCACTCGTCGATGCCTCTGGAAAGCCTCGCTTGAACGCGAGCGCCCGCGACACCGGCGGGCTCCTCGAGATCCGCGACGACCAGGGCACACCGCTCGTCGCGGTCGGGATCGGCGAGACCGGAAGCGGCCTGCGGATCCGCAACGCGGAGGGCATCGGCGTCGCGGCCATGGGCGTCGATCCCGACGGCGGCGGCGGCATCGCGATCGCGGCGAGCGACGGCACGCGGGTCGGCGGCCTCGGCGTTGGCGAGACCGGCGGGCGGTTCACGCTCGCCGGACTCGACGGCCGGTCGCTGATCGACGCTGGCGGCGACGGTGACGGTGGTCGCATTGAAGTTCGGGACGCCGAGGAACGCACCGTGGCGACGATCGCGGGCGCCGGAAACGGCGGACGAATCGCGGTCGGACTCGAACCCGCGCGGACCGGCATCACGCTCGACGCCGCCGGGACCGGCACCCCGACGATCTCCCTGCTGGCTCCGGGTGGTCGCGCCGTGGCGATCGCGGCCACACCGTCGGGCGGATTGCTGAATCTCTTCGACGCCGACGGCACGCTCGCGGTCGCGACCGGCGCCGCGAGCGACGGGCCCGGTGGCGTCGTCTCCATCCGGAACGAACGCGGCGTCGAGGTCGTGCGGGCCGGAACCACCAGCGACGAACGCGGCCTGGTCGCGGTCTCCGATGCGACCGGCGGCCGCACCCGAAGAATCACGCCCTGATCATCGACGCGATCGACTCACCGAGACCGACCGAAGGCACCGAATCTTGACCACGCCGACCGAATCGTCCTCACCCGCTCGAATGTTCAGTCGCCTGACGGCCCCGATCGCGGCGTTCGTCGTGCTCGTCGTGCTCGCGCTGCCGTGCGTCGGTGCCGCCCAGATGGTCCCGCCGCCTCCGAGCGAGGAGAAGGACGCCGGCACCGCCGATGCCACGCCGCCCGCTCCGACTGAGGGACTCGAGTCGCCCCGCGCGGCGGTCACGACGTTCGAGGAGGCGATGTCGGGGGACGACCCGACCACCGCGGCGAGCGCGTTCGGTCGGGACGTGCTTCCTGCGACCGACGCCGTGCGCACCCGCACGCTTCAGACCTTCGCGTCGATCCTCGGCTATCTCGGCTGGCGGGACGCCGACCAACGACTCACGCTCCCCGACACCTCCGGCGATCTCGATGAGACGCTCGTGCTCTTTCCGTGGCGCGGTCGGGCGATCGATCCACCGACCGTCCGCAGCGGTCCGCTGGCGGAGGCGCTCGCGAACGACTGGCGCATCGAACTCCGTCGTGATGCCGATGCCGCGTGGCGCTTCACCGCGGAGTCGGTCGATGCCGGCCGGCTCGACGAGGCGATCGCGGCGATCAACCGGATCCGCCGCGCCCGCGGCGGCGCGGAACTCGAGTCCGAGTCGTTCGACGAGTGGATCGCGCTCCACGCGCCGCCCTGGATGCTCGAGTCCTTTCTCGGCATGACCATCTGGCAGTGGTTCGCACTCGGCGCGGTGATCCTCGCGGGCCTCGCCGCCGACCTCGTGGTGCGGGTGCTCACGATCGGCTTCGTGCGTCGGCTCGCCCGCCGGCTTCATGCCGAGGTGGACGACGCCTCGGTCCGCAGGACGGTCCGCGGACTCGGGATCGTCGGCACCACGCTCGTGTGGCTTGCGGGGCTCTCGCTGCTCGGACTGCCGCTCGCGGCGTTCTCGATCCTCGAACCGGCGGCGAGGTTCGCGCTGGTGCTCTCGATCTTCTGGCTCGGCTGGCGGGCGACCGACCTCGTCGGCGAGGTGATCGGCGCCCGCGCGACCCGCACCGACACCCGGCTCGACGACATCCTCGTTCCGATGGTCCGCAAGACGATCAAGGTCCTGCTGGTCGTCTTCGCGATGCTGAACCTCGCGCCGATGCTCGGCCTCAACCTCGGGCCGCTGCTCGCCGCGATCGGCGTCGGCTCGTTCGGCTTCGCATTCGCGTTCAAGAACTCGCTGGAGAATCTCTTCGGCAGCGTGACGGTGATTCTCGACCGTCCGTTCCACGTCGGCGACTGGATCGTGATCGACGGCGTGGAGGGAACGGTCGAGACGGTCGGACTCCGATCCACCCGGATCCGCACGTTCTACAACTCGCTGGTGACGATGCCGAACGCGAACCTGATCACGACCAAGGTCGACAACTACGGCATGCGGAAGTACCGCCGATGGTCGACGAAGGTCGGGATCCTCTACGGCACGCCGGTCGCGCGGATCGACGCGTTCTGCGAGGCGATCCGCGAGCTGGTCCGCGAGCATCCGTACACCCGGAAGGACTACTACCAGGTCTGGCTCAACGGCTTCGGCGACAGTGCGCTCGAGGTGCTGGTCTACGTCTTCTGGGAGGCGCCCGACTGGCAGACCGAGCTCCGCGAACGACATCGACTGATGCTCGACATCATCCGGGTCGCCGACGAACTCGGCATCGACTTCGCGTTCCCGAGCCGCACCCTGTACCTCCAGCGGGGGACGCCGCCGGGAACCCCCCGGGACGCCGGACTCGACGACGCCGATCCACGGGCCGCGATGCGGACCGGCCGCGCCGCGGTGCGGACGGTCGTCGAGGACGCCGACTGGCGGGAGGAGATCCCGGCGAAGTACCGCTTCCTGACCGCCGAGGAAACCGCACGGATCGACCGCATCGACGACGAGGAGCGGGCCGCCGAGGTCGAACGTCGCCTGGAACAACGGGAGCGCACGGACCTTCCGTCGCAGGACGGCGACGATCCGGAACGTGCGGACTTCACCGAGCAGCGGGACGCGGGCGGCTGAGGCCCGGCGGAGTATCATCCGCTCCCCCAGATCCGGAGCCCTGACTTGACCACCGACTCGCCCTCGACCGCCCCGTCCACCGCCGCCAGCCTCGACGTCGCCACCCTCCGGGTCGCCTCGGCGGGCGACGGCGTCGCCGAGTTCACGGTGCCCGGCACGCAGTACCACCTGACTCTGGTGGTCGATTCCGGCTTCGAGGCGACGGTCGGCCACCGCATCAAGGGCCGCGTTCACGGCAAGGCGCTTCGCATGCACCGCGCGGGCGCGGGCGGCAACTTCATCGAGCCGCTGCAGGGCCGTCCGCGGATCGTGCAGGGCACGGTGCTGGCGGTCGATCCGGCGGCGAACGAGGTGATCCTCGATCTGGTCGTCCCGGTGCGGGTTGCGATGCAGTCGGGCCAGTCCGCGACCGCGTTCTCGACCGGCGACGTCGTCAACTTCTACATGGAGCCGGGCACCCGCTTCACGGCGATCTCCGCCGACTGAGCGTCGCCTCGCGCATGCTGCTCCTCATCGACAACTACGACTCGTTCACGTGGAACCTCGTGCAGCGGTTCGGGGAGATCGATCCGTCGCTCGACATCCGCGTGGTGCGCAACGACGCGATCACGCCCGACGAGGCGGAGGCGATGCAGCCGTCACGGCTGGTCATCTCGCCTGGGCCCTGCACGCCGAAGGAGGCGGGCGTGAGTGCCGCGATGATCGAGCGATTCCGCGGCCGGATCCCGATCCTCGGGGTCTGCCTCGGACATCAGACGATCGGCGACCTCCACGGCATGACGGTCCGCCGACACGACCATCCCGTGCACGGCAAGACGTCGCTCGTGCATCACGACGGCCGCGGCGTGTTCGCGGGCCTGTCGAACCCGTTCCAGGCCACGCGATACCACTCGCTGATCGTCGATCGCGACACCGTGACCGACGGTTGGGAAGTGAGCGCGTGGCTGGAGGACGGCACGATCATGGGATTGCGAAGCACGGGCGATGCGGTGCCGGTGGAAGGCGTGCAGTTCCACCCTGAGAGCTTCCTCACGCTGGAAGGCCCGCAGTTGCTTCGGAATTTTCTTCTTGAGCGCTCGGAATGACCCTTCGGGTCACACCTCGCTTTCCTGATCTCGGTCGGCGCAGCGTGGACGGCGAGCGAAGCTCGCCGTGACGGCTGCGCAGGCCGGATTCGGCGAGAGCAGGACACCTTGAGATCGCGCGATCCCCGAGTCGCCCTCCGACCCCTCAGTCGCCTGCGGCGACAGCTCCCCGCAAGGCGGGGAGCGGCTCAGGTTGAGGCGACGCGGACTCGCATATCGACGCCGTCCCCGGGCCTTGCGGGGGACAGATCCGCGAAGCGGATCAGGGGG
>CAYZSH010000147.1:0-7019 GCA_964481025.1 uncultured Isosphaeraceae bacterium | reverse complement strand
GGCCCGCCGCGGGTGCGGACGGGCCCTGGACCGATCCGGTCTCCCGGCGGATCGATCTCACTCACTCCCTTTCGTCGTGTGATCAGCGTGGGGTCGGTGAGCGTTGGTCCGGGTTCTGAGCCTGCAGGCGCGTGGTTCGTGCCCCGATGGTCGGCTCGGATGACGTCGCCGTCTCGCCGGCAGTCCCTCGTCGAATCCGTCGCAGTGGGTTCATCCAGCGTGCGGCAGCCTTGAGGTCGGAGATGACGCGTCGGGGGTGGATGCTCAACTGAATCCAGCCGGTTTCGCCGTCGTCGGCCGTTCGGCTCGGTTCGGGTCTCGTCGATGTCGGCGCGGGAGTATGCGGGCGAGTGTCGGTGGGGCGGACAGTTCCGTCGGCCGCGACCATGGTCGGTGCGGACGACGTTCGCTCGGTCGCGGTCGCCGCGGCCTGGGCAACCTCTCCGCCGCCAGCACTCCGCTGGCGAGGCATGGGCGGCTGGTTCTTTCGCCGCTCCCTGGCGATATGGGCGTTGATCGCCGCGGGGATCGAGCCGGGAAGCGGGACCACGTCGTGGCGTCTCAGATCCACGATCGCCGGACACCATTCCTGGCCGTTCCAGCTCATCGCGGAGGCGTAGATGTAGTGTTCGTGCCTTGCGACGACCCGCATCGGCACGCCGGGCGGCGGGCAGGAGTCCGGTCGGTGGGCGCGGAAGTAGGACTCGTCGTGGTCGCGGAGGAAGCCGGGCCTCGAATCGAACTCGTCTTCGATCGTGAACCACTGGCCGACCCGGAGGTCGGTCGTGAACGGATCATGATGTGATGGCATCTCGTGCTCTCTCGTTCTCGGGGTGGTCGCGCACCGACATCCTTGAACCGCGTTCCGGCGCGGTGAGGCGGCACGACTCTTTGTGATGGGTGAATCTCCGAGGTGAACTCGGCTTTCGGGGTGAAGTTCGCCTGGCGCCGGGACGGTGTTCGCCTGATTGTCGGATTTTCGGACGAAGTCTTCCGCGCGTTCCGTCGGCTCAGGATTCGGAGAGTTCGGAGGTGTCCCGACGCTTCGGCCCGGAGGCCAGCCACTTGATCAGGTGAGCGATCAGCACGAAGGGGAGGAGGACCAGGCCGACGGCGACCAGGCCCAAGCGCAGGCGGAGCCTGCCTGGAATGATGTGGTTCGATTTCGGGCGGTTCTTCTGAACGTAGTCGGGCAATGGGAAAGGTGCCCGGAGATGCTTCGGATCGATCTTGATTCCCGGAGGCAACTTGGACTTCGACGTCGGCCGGGAGGAGCCGGCCGCCGTCTGATTCTGTGCCTGCGTCCGGCTCGGACCGTTCTCTTGCATCGCCGGGACCGTCGCCTCGGAGGTTCGAGCGGGAGCCTGATCGCCGGCCGTCGTTGAGCCGGCAAGGCTCAGGCACATGGCGGAGGCGATCAGCAAGGGGGCTTGATGTCGTCGGATCATGGTTCGTCTCCGGTGATGAGGCCGGGTCTCCGGCACGAGACTCCATGCGACGGATCCCGTTGGTCTTCCTCGTATTCGTGCGGATTCTTGAGGAAAGGTCGTCGTGAGGCGGAAGGCGGCCGTCATCGCATCGCCCCGGCGAGTGCGGTAGCTCGCCGGGGCGCAGGGATTGGAACGTCAGGTCAACGCGGGATCACTCGGGACAATCGCCCCAGGCGCCCAGGAACAGTCCGACGTCCGCACCGGTGACGAGGCCGTCGTCGTCGAGATCGCCGGGGACGTTTCCGTTGCCGAACCACGCGAAGAGGATGCCGAGGTCGCCGCCATCGACGACGCCATCGCCGTTGAAGTCCGCGTCACACGGCGGGGGTGGCGGAACGATGGCGTTGATCGCGCCGATCACGTCGGGCAGCGGGCCGATGTGCTCGGCCGTGTTCCCGGTCTGCGACGTGCCGGTCGTGGCGAGGTACTCGCGCATCTCGGGACAGGTCAGCGATCGCCCGAGCGTCTCGCGGGCGAATTCCTGAACCAGCATGCAGGCGCCGGACACGATCGGGGTGGCGCTCGAGGTTCCGGAGAACTGTGCCGTGTAGTCGCATGACGCGGAGTTGTTCAGGTCGCCGTAATCGAGGGTGGCGACACAGTTCCCGTACCCTTGGAGGTTGACACGGCTTCCATAGTTGGAGAAATACAACCGCGTTCGCGCGCTGTAGCCCCAGCAACTCGGCCACGCAGCCCCGGCGCCGACGATGATCGAGCCGGAGTCGTTCTCGGGAAGGAAGGGATGGTGCCCGAAGTTCCCGGTGGCGTAGATCGGGTCATCAAGATTCTCGCTGCCGTTTCCAGCTGCCTGAACGACGATCATGCCGTTGGCGATGGCGTTGGTCACCGAGTTGTAGTACGCAGGCCACCACTCCATGGGGACCAGTCCGTCCTGCGTGCCATTGTTGACGTAGTTCGGCCCGGCGATCTGAACCTCCAGCACGATCACCGAACCGGCCGGCATGGCCGCCGTGGCTCGGTAGACCGCCGCGCCGATGTCGTAGACGGAACCGTTGTAGGTGGGCGAGAAGAAGAATTCGGTGGCGCCGTACGCGATGCCCTTGGTGCCCTGGTCGTCATTCAGCGAGATCATTTCGCCGAAGACCGCGGTTCCATGGTCATCTCCGTACGGGCTCACGGGTGTGAAACCGAGGACGGTGATCGGCGGAAGATCGCAGTGATTCTCGTTGAAGTCGTACTCGATGTCGCACATCGCCACGCCCGCGCCGGTCAGTCCGTTGATCCACGCGACCTCGGCGCCCATGCCGCCCTGATTGGCGGCATTCTCGTAGGACTGCTGACCCTGATAGTTCGGCGTGCCGCCGGGCATCGCGATCATCGGCGGCTCGACCGGCTTGGGAGCGACGGCCGCCATCACGACGCCGGGCTGATCGGTCAGCAGGGCGATGATGTCGTCCGAGGTCACGCCGATCGGGAGCGTGATGTACGCGTCGAAACGCGGGTCGATCGGCACCCGCCCCGTAGCGGCCCGCTCCTTCGCCAGGATCCGGTCGAGATCCGCATCGGGCACGCCTGCGGCCCCGCGGGTGACGCTCGAGCCGGCCAGGAACTCCGCCAGCTCGGGAGCGGCAAGCGTGCGGGCCGTCGCCAGGACGTCCGCCGGACGCACGGTGCCGTCCGTGCGGATGAAGACGACGTCCCGTTCCGCCGCGGCGGCCTCCGGTGTCGGGCGCTTGAGTGGAGGCGTGGCGGGCGACGTCGTCTGGATGGCCGAGACCATGGCTGCGGCCGCGATGATGATCGCTGATTTCATGTCGAACTCCTCGTCGGGGGGTGTCTTGTCGGTCACGGGCGGTCCACCCGCTCTCGCTCCATGCGTCGTGTCCCGGAGCCCGACCACGGATTCGACGGATTCCTGGCTGAATCGTGGGACTTTCTTGCAAAGCCCGTGGAGGGCTGGACTTTCGGGAGAAAATCCGCGACGCTTTCACTGCCTGTTCGTGTCCCCGTTCGGACGATTGCATGACACGTGCACCAGCGGACATCGTGAGCCATCCGCCGATCGACGCGCGCATCGATCGGCTGCTTCGTCGAATCGCTGGCGGTGATGACGAGGCGCGAAGCGTGCTTTGGGAACTGGTGGTGGATGAGCTTCGGATGATGGCGAGGCGTCGCCTGTCGCGAGAGGGTCGCCAGTTGACCGAGCTTCAGGCCACGAGTCTCGTGAACGAGGTCTTCTTGCGTCTGCATGGAAGGGATGACGATCCTCGCTTCGATGATCGCGCCCACTTCTTCGGTTCCGTGCGGCGGCTGATGGATCAGATCCTGTGTGACCGGGGGCGGCATCGGTCGCGGCTCAAGCATGGTGGGGATCGGGAAAGGCGACCGCTGGAACTGGTCCAGGGGGAACTCGCGATGCTCGAGCGTTGGATGGACGATGACTCATCGGACATCTGGCAAGCCCTCCAGCGTCTTCACGAACTTCACCGTGATGCCGCGGAGGTCGCGTGGCAATACCTGGTGCTGGGGAGATCGCTGGCGTCGATCGCGGAGTCGTTTCCCGACCTCGACGTGCGAAACGCGTGGAGATTCGCGAAGGCCACGGTCCGACGGGATCTCGCCGATCGATTGCCGAGGGTCACCTCGGAATGACGGCGGGAGACGATTCCCTGGATCTGCTGGCCGTCTTCGGCAAGCTGCTGCGTCTTTCGGACGCCGAGCGATCGGACGAGCTGGCGGAACTCTCCCGAACGAATCCTGAGTACGCACGGGAACTCGAGTCACTTCTCGCTCACACGGGTGACGACCATGAGGCGGGGACGAGGGATGAGGACGGTCGCTATCTGCCTGGGGTCCATGTCGATGCCTATCGCATCGAGCGTTTCATCGGCGCGGGTGGCATGGGCGAGGTCTACGAGGCGACCGAGATCGGGACCGTCAGTCGCCGGGTCGCCCTCAAGGTGATGGCGTCCGACGTGGCGAATCGCACCGCGGAGATCCGCTTCGCGATCGAGCGACAGGCGATGGCGATGCTGGAACACGCGGGCGTGGCCCGACTGTTCGGCGGGGGGGTCACCGAGGAACGACGGCCCTATCTGGTCATGGAGCACATCGACGGGCTCCCCTTGCTGGAAGCATGCGATGCCGCGAACCTGGGGCTTCGGGACCGATTGGAGTTGATGGCGAAGGTCTGTGATGCGGTCCATCACGCGCATCTCCGCGGCATCGTGCATCGTGATCTCACCCCCTGGAACATCCTGACGCGGACCGATGCGGATGGCGGCATCGAGCCGGTGGTCATCGACTTCGGCGTCGCCAAGGCGATGGTCGAACTTCCCGGATGCGACCCCTTCAAGACGATGGAGGGTCGCGAGCCGGGCACGCCCGCCTACATGAGTCCCGAGCAGTTGAACGGGGATCGGATCGGGCCGGCGAGCGACGTCTTCTCGCTGGGGGTGATCCTGCACGAACTCCTGGCCGGGGCGCCGCCGATTCCGCGGGCGGTCTGGCAGTCCGCCGATGCCGCGACCCGTCGCAGTCTCTGGCGGACGCACGGCGTTCCGTCTCTGGTCGGGACGTTCGACGGCCTCGACGAAGCGGCGAGGACGATCATCGCGCGGGATCGGCGGATGGGCGTCACCGCGCTGCGTCAGGCGCTGCGATCCGATCTCGCCGCGATTCCCGCCGCGGCGAACGCAGGGGATCCGGAGGCGCGATACGGCTCGGCGTCGGCGATGGCGGCGGACCTTCGGGCGGCGATCGATTCCCGGCCCCTCGAGGCGCTCCGTCATCGGCGGGGGCATCGCATCCGCACCTTCATCCGGCGTCATCGGGGGCGGGGGATTCCGGTGGCGCTGGCGGGGATCGTCGCCGTCTCGATGATCGCGATCCTCGCGTATGAACGGGCCGCGCTGCAGCGTCAGCAAGACCTCGGCGTGCAGCGTCTCGAGGGCATGCTGGAGACCTACGACCTTCTGCTCCCGGAGATGTCCCGACTGGAGCAGGAGGCCGAGCGCCAGGCGATCGCCCGGATCGTCGATCGGGTCGACGCCGCCCGGTCCCGCAGCCCCGACATGTTCGAGGAGTTGGAGCCGGGGCTCAGCGAGCGATTGGGGGTGGCGTTCCTCGAACTCGGGCGTCCGGCGGAGGCGGAGCTCGCGCTTCGACGCGTGATCGACCGATCCGGAGGTCTTGACGCGGTCGACACCGAGGCGGGGTTCGTCCTTCGGCAGCGTCTCATCAGCGCGGTTCTGGATCAGGATCGTCCTGCCGAGGCGTTGGCGCTTGCACGACGGACGACCCGGAACCTCGGGGTCCGCTGGGGACGTGACCATGGCCTGACGAACCGAGGTCGGGAGCAGGTGGCGTCCATCCACGAATGGATGGACGAGTTCGAGCAGGCCGACCGGATCTACGCGGAGCTCTGGGGGATGATCCAGGACCGGGAGGCCTCGGGCGTGGGGTTCGACGACTGGCCGGAACACCACACGATCCGCGTCCTGTACGCCGCGTCGCTGATCCGTCGTGGCGAGCGGACCCGCCCGGAAGCGATCATGCGTCGGGAGATTCTTTCGTTCTATCGATACGAACCCGACGGCCCCGGGAAGTGGAACACGCTCCGGATCTTCGGCGACGATCTCGAGACCTGGGGCGAGTACGCGGAGGCGCTGGCCGTCCAGCGCGAGGTTCTGCGGGGTCGGGTGCGGCTCTACGGTGAGGACGGGCATCCGACGTGTGACTCGTCCCGCAAGCGGGTCGCGAGACTGGAGGCCAGGCTGGGTCTGGAACCGGGGGAACCGATTCCAGGTTGGCCCGACGAGTCGGTGTCGTGGAATCCACCTGAAGGTCGAAGGGATGACGGCCGGAACGACTGATCGAGATCACCCGCGCCCAACGGGGATCACCGCGACGACCGCCGCGGCGTTGCCGTGTCGGTCGGTGATCGCGAACGTCCGCACGACGGCGCCGCGGGTCGGGAGTCCCTGACTCGCGGCGTGGCGGTCGAGTTCGTGGGCGTCGCGGGCGAGAGTCTCCTCGTCGGGGCCGAAGGCGACGACCAGCGCTGCGGCTTCGCGGATGCCCCGCGCATGGGCGAGGCGGGCGAGGTCGAGGGTGAGACGCCTCGGCAGCGTCGCGAGATCGCCCGCATCGCCGAGATCCCGGCACGCCGATCCCGTCTTCACTTCGAGCCACAATGCCTCGGCCGGGTCGAGTGTCGCAGGCGGCGGGGGCGCGGGATCCACCTCGTCGAAGAGCCCGGGGCCGGGGTCGGCGCCGGAATCGTCATCGTCGAGGTCGTCGGCATCCCCGAGATCGAGCGGCGCCTCCCGAGGTCGCAGCACGAAGTCGCACCGCGTTCCGACGCTTCGAATCGGCTCGCCCGCTCGATGCGGGAACCGGACCTCGCGAAGCGGGTGCAGCCCGGCGACCTCGAACCCGCGCTCGAGGATCGACTGCAGGTCACGTTCGCTCAGAGCGTCGACGCCGCGGACGTCCTGAGCAAGGTCCCGTTCGTCCGCCTCCAGACGAACCGCCGCGACCGCGGCATCGGCCACGGTCGCGGCGGAG
>CAYZSH010000146.1:0-7038 GCA_964481025.1 uncultured Isosphaeraceae bacterium | reverse complement strand
ACGCAGGTCACCTGCCCATCGACGATCTCGACGACCACCGGGGTCTGGATGAGCCACACCGGGCCTTCGGGGAACGAGAGTCGCACGCACTCGTCGCAGACGACATCGTCGGGGAGATCGCTCTCGGCAAGTTCGACGCCCTCCGCGGGAGGCACCCGGACCGCGACCACGCGGGCGGGAAGTCGCTCACCGAAGTAGCCGTCGAAAAGGTCGTGGCACATCCCGCAGTTCGGGCGGTAGAACGCGACGAGCGTCGGCTGATCGTTGCTGAGTCCCCTCAACTGGGGAAGGTGCTCGAGGATGCCGGTCTCCGCCAGTGGCTTGCCTTCCCAGTCGCTCGGCGCGAGGTCGTGCACGCGATACCGCCCCGACTCGTCGCGGGCGATCGAGGAGGTGTCCACGAGACCGACTTCGAGATTCGCGGCGATCCCGGCCCCGAGCACGATCGACGCCACCACGCCGACCCCGGCCATCGCCGGGTGTCGAAGCCGACGATCGCTCGGACGGCTCGACAGAAGCGGAACGAGCAGAAGCAGTCCGGTCACCACCTGCACGATCGGACGAAGGAGCGAGCCTCCGAGCGACAGCGTCGCCGAGCCATCGGCGATGCCGCTGAAGACCAGCAGTCCTGCCGCGATGATGGCCGCCACCCGGGCGCGATGGCCCAGCGCGGCGAGCATGCCCGCGACGGCGGCGCAGACGCCCGCGGCCAGACGCACGGCGAGTTCCGGCGCGATCTCGAACCGCGCGAGCGCCCCGATGATCCAGACCGGCATCGCCTCGCCCTGACGCATCGCGATGAGGATCGCGGCGACGGCATAGACGACGGCAAGTATTCGGGCGAGAACGATCACCGGCATTCGATCAATCCGCGTTGGAGGCGAGGCATGCGTCGACCGCCTCGACGTCGTCGGGATCGCTGGCGAAGCCGGTGACGATGCCGTCCTTGACCGCGAAGAGCGCCGGGGTCGAGATCACGTAGTTCGGTCCCTTCGGGAACTTCCGCCGCTCGACCAGCGTGCTCGGGAACGGCATGGCGTTGGCGGGGTCGGTGTCCGGCACCTCGACCGCGACGGTCGGTCCGGGGACCGACTCGGTGAACCACTCCTCGAGCAGGTGATGACAGTGCTCGCAGTCGGCCCGGTAGTAGAGGACGAAACCACGGCCGGTCTTGAGATACTCGGGGATCGGACGCGTCATGATCCGGGCGAGCGGCTGCGACGCGAGCGGCTTGCCGACCCATTCCTCGAAGTCGGTGAAGTAGTTCGGATCGACGGTCTTCGGCATCGGACCCCATGGATCGCTCGCCACCGCCTCGCCGTTCCCGCCCGTCGTGGCGACACCAGTCCCGCCATCACCACTCGGCGAGGTCGCCGGTTCGCACGCGACGAGCGCGGTGAGCATGAGCGAAAGCGGAAGAGCGAGCAGTGGGGCACGGGACGAAGTCATCAGGAGTGTTCCGGAGTCGTGGAGACGAGGTGGACGCAGGGAGCGGATGTCAGGTTCAGTCGCCGCGGGCCTGGATCGTGGCGACGACGAGCGCCTCGTCGTCGGCGTTCTCACAGACCGCCCGCACCACGCCGTCTTCGACGGTGAGAAGCACGGGGGTCGCGAAGACGTAGGTCGGGCCTTCCGGGAGGGTGTGCAGGAGGCACTCCTCGCACGGCATCGGCAAGGCGGACTCCGGGTCGGTGTCAGGGACCTGAACCGCAAGCACCGGCGTGTCGAGCGGCCCGCTGAAGTGATCCTCGAGCAGCTGATGGCAGTGGTCGCAGTCCGCTCGATAGAGCACGACGTGGAACCGCGCGGTGTCGATCCAGGTCGGCAGTGGACGCGAGATGAGTCGCGCGAGCGGATCCTCCGACAGCTTCCGGCCGACCCAGTTGCCGAACTCGGGCGCGTAGAACGCCTCGACTTCGGTGGGGATGTCGCCCCAGCCGGGCGAGGGCGAAGCCTCGAGTTCCACGACCGCATCGGTCGTCGGGGTCGGCTCCGAGTCCTCGACCTCGATGGTGATGACGGGCTGCGGTCGCCCGAAGGCGATCCCGATGCCCGCGATGACCGCGATCGCCACCACTCCGGGCCGCCATCCTTCGAGCCCCGAACGACGCGGTCGAAGGAAGACCACGCCGAGCAGGAGCGCCAGGTCGATGGCGAACATCCCGATCGGCGGGGGACTCGCGGACCCGAAGCATCCGCACGATCCGCTCCAGATCGCGGAGACCCCGTCTCGTCGCGCCGACATCACCATGGTCGCCATCAGGACCGCGAGAAAGACCATGAGGAGGAAGCTCGCGGTGAACCTCGCCAGCCGCGGCACCGCGACCATCACGATCGCGGCGATGATCTCGACCGCGACGAAGAATCGAAGCGACGTTCCCAGCCACCAGTTGAGATTCTCGATGCCGAGAAGCCCGGCACTCTGTCGCACCAGATCGAGGATCGGTTCGGGCAGGAGGGCGGGATTGAAGGTGACGAGCTTCACCATCGCACCCGCGAGAACCCAGAGCGGAACGATGAGGCGAACCAGAATCGTTCCGGGAAGTCCTCCGGTCGAGGGCGGACTGGATGGCATCGCGGAATCAGTCATGGTGACGGAGAGATCGGCATGAACCCGGGAGGGATCGGCAGGAATCAGCGGACAGGCTCGAACTGTTCGCAGACGGCGTGCATGAGCAACTGATGGACTTCCTGGATCGCGGCGGAGTCCGGTCCGGGCACCACGACCGAAGCGTCACACCGATCGAGCGCCGCACCGCCATCGCCCCCGAGGAAGCCGACGGTCGTGGCGCCACGCTCGCGTGCGACGTCGAGGGCTCGAAGCAGGTTCTCGCTGCGGCCCGAGGTGGTGAAGACGACCAGCACGTCATCGGCGGCGAGGAGCGCCTCGCACTGCCGGGCGAACACCGCGTCGAATCCGAAGTCGTTGGCGATGCAGGTCAGGGCGGTCGGATCCGCGTTGAGACAGATCGCCGGAATGGCGGGGCGGTTCGATCGGTAGCGGCCGACCAGCTCCTCCGAAAGGTGCAGGGCCTCCGCCGCGCTGCCGCCGTTGCCGCAGGTGACGACCTTGCCACCAGCCGCCACCACCCGACCGATCGACTCGATGACCCGAATCGCCTCCGGCCGCTGCGCGTCGAATGCCGCCAGAGCCTGGTCGAGACGATCACGTCGCGTTGCCAGAAGCCGGGCGGTGTCGATCTCGGAAGAGATGGCGGCGGGAGTCCTGGACGGCATGTCCGGATGGTACGGCGATCGGGGACTTCGAGGCGGGCTCCCCTCGCACGAGGGCGAAAGTCCGGTCACACTGCCTTGTCGGTGCGTCCGGGACGTTCCCCGGGTCGAATCCTCCAGCCCCCGCCTCGACCTTTCGGAGCCGCTGCCGCATGTCCGTCGCCATCGCCCACGACCGGATCGACGCGGGACGGCGGTTCCTCTGCCGGAGCACGTTCGATTCTCCCGTCGCCGCCCTTGCCGACTGGCACTTCCGCGCCGGGGCCCTCGATCGACTGCTTCCCCCCTGGCAGGACGTCCGAGTGGAGCAGGATGCAGGCGCGATGCGTGCCGGCGCGGAGACGGTGCTTTCGGTTCCGCTCGGTCCCATCCGGAAGCGGTGGCGGGCGAGGATCGAGGAGGCGGTTCCCGGCGAGCGGTTCGTGGACGTCCAGATCTCGGGACCATTCGGCGCCTGGCGTCATGAACACCGGTTCCTCGCCGCGGAGAACGGCGAAGCATCCGTGCTTGAGGACGAGATCGTCTATCGCATGCCGATCGCCCCGTTCGGAGACCTCGGCGCGGGCATCGCGCGCCGCGACCTCGACCGCCTGTTCCGCTGGCGTCACTGGCGAACGGCGAGCGATCTGCGGCGACATCGGGAGGACGGTCCGGACCGACCCCTGACGGTCGTGATCACGGGTGCGAGCGGCCTCGTCGGGACCGCACTGTCCGCGTTCCTTCGGACGGGGGGACACGAGGTGCGTTCGCTCGTGCGACGGGAGCCCGACCGCGCTGCGGGCGAGTACCGCTGGAATCCGGATGCCGGCTCGATCGACGCGAGCGTTCTGGACGGGGCGGACGCGGTCGTGCATCTGGCGGGCGCGGGCATCGCCGATGAACGCTGGACCGACGACCGCATGCGGATCATCCGCGAGTCACGCGTCAAGGGAACGAGCCTGCTCGCTTCCGCGATCGCGGATCGCGAGGATCGCCCGCGGGTGTTCGTCTCCGCGAGCGCCATCGGCATCTATGGTGACCGCCGCGATCCGGTGGACGAGACCGCGAGCACGGGCGAGGGATGGTTGGCCGAAGTCGGCACCGCCTGGGAGAAGGCGGCGGATCCCGCTCGACGCGTCGGCGTTCGCGTGGTGCATCCCCGAATCGGCATCGTGCTGACCCCGAAGGGCGGGGCGCTCGCGAAGATGCTGCTGCCCTTCAAGCTCGGGGCCGGCGGTCCGATCGGCACCGGACGCCAGGGCATGAGCTGGATCTCGCTGGATGATCTCCTCGGCGCGCTGCTTCGTTCGATCATGGACGAACGCCTCGAGGGCCCGGTGAATGCGACCGCGCCGACGCCGGTATCGCAACGGGAGTTCGCGCAGACGCTCGGTCGCGTGCTGCGCCGCCCCGCGATCGCGCCGCTTCCCGCGTTCGTCGCCCGCTCGGTGTTCGGACGACTGGCGGATCCGCTGCTTCTCGAGGGCGTGTTCGTCTCGCCGTCGCGACTCGAGGCCGTCGACTTCCGATTCGAGACGCCGACGCTCGAAGCCTGTCTCCGGACGCTGCTCGAAGGTGCTCCGCCCGCGTGATCACATCGGCGTTGGGGCGGGCGCTCGACGTGACCGCCGCCACGGCGCAATGGCGGGCCACGCCGCGATGAGCGGAAGGACCATCGTGGTCGCGGCGACGAGCGCTCCTCCGCCGAGGACGACGCCGATCGCCGCCGCCGCCGGACCGGCCGCATAGCCGACGCCGATCAGTCCTTCGTGCGTGCTTGCCGCATCGACGTCCGCATCACCCACCCGCATGACGTAATAGAGCGCGGTGTAGTAGACGACCGCCTGGCCGAGCCCGAAGACGACGAGCGCCGCGACGATCATCGGAATCGATGGCGCGAGCACCACGGCGACGAATCCGCCGAGCAGGAGTCCCGCGCCAAGCAGCGTGGTGGACCAGCGTCCGTGCCACCACGGGGAGAACCGGAGGGCCGTGATGCCCGCGACGCGGGCGAACATCCAGGTCGCGGTCAGCGGGGTCTGCCATGCGAGTGGGGCGTCGAGTCGATCCAGGATGTAGGGCATCAACGGACTGAGCGCCCCGATCAATGCGTAGGCCAGCGGAAGCATCGCTCGATGCGAAGCGAGGAGATCTCGATATGCCGCGGGCGCGACATGTTCCGGCGTCGCGTGGGCGTGGGGCGAGGGGGATGCGGGAACACCACGAAGGAGCACGACCAGACACAGCAGATTGATCGGGGCAAGCCCGCCGATCGCCCAGTTCGCATGACCCGCGGCGAGGAACGGCGCGATGGCGACGAGGGCGATCCCGAGCGCCGTCATCCAGGTCGCGTTCCACCAACCGATCGCGTGACGCATCTCGTGCGGCGTGCGACCGGCGGCGACGAACGCCTCGATCACCGGCCAGAAGAACGCGGCGAGTCCGGACATCGCGCCCGAGACGAGAAACAGCAGCCATCCCGACTCGCCGAGAAGCACCAGTGGACAGATCGCCACCTGAAGCAGGAAGACGATGGCGATCACCGTGCGCGGCCGGATCACCCGGTCCAACGACCGCAGCAGTCTTCCCGCCGGGAAGGCGACCGCCGCGTAGACCGCACCATTCCAGATCGCCAGCGCGAGATTCCACGCCTCGTCGAACCCGTACCCCTCCTTCGCGATGAAGCCGAGTCCGTTCCACAGCACCGCGGTGCCGAAGGTCGCGAGGAAGGAGAGGACGAGGATCGGGGCGAGGGGCGCCGGGCGGGTCGTGGTCACGCAGACATCATCGCCGGGAATCGCCCGCGCGGATGGCCCGCCGTTCGAGTTTCAGAAACCGGTCGGACTCAGCTCCGCGGGCTTCCCTGCGAAACGGGTGCCGCGACCTGCTTGGTCTCCTGATCCGGATCCCGATGCAATCGTCGCGAGACCCGACCGTCGGCATCGACGCGATCGACGAGTCGGTCGGTGCCTTCGCCGTCGACCAGTCGCACTTCGGCCAATCCCGCAGCATCGGTGCCGACCGTGATCCGCGGCATGCCCTCGGCGTCGAGATGTTCGAGGATGGCGGCGCCGGCCTTCCCGGTGATGGCGCTGAGCCGGGCGAGCCCCTCGGCGTCGAACTGCGTGAACCTCGCATCGCCGCTGGGATAGGTCCCGGTCTCGACCCGGACCTGACGATCGGTGTCCAGATGAAGAACGCTTGCATTGCCGTCGGCGAACGTGCCGGTGGCGATGCGACGCCGGCCCGCCGCGTCGAAGTGCTGGATCGCCGCGGCCCCATTGTCGAGGGTCGCCATCACGATCCGCGGAAGTTCCGCTTCGTCGGCAAGGATCAGCCCGGAACCGCCGAGCACGATCCGCTGACGCCCCTCGGCATCGACGATCGTGACCTTCCGGAGCGTGATCTCATCTGGGTCGGCCGGTCGCATCGCGAGCAGGCCGCCTCCCAGAACCAACGCCATCGCACCGATCGCCAAGCCCCGCCAACGACGGTTCGACCGCTCGAGGCGATCCAATCGCGACTCGATGTCCATCTTTCGAACTCCTTCATCCCCGGACATGTCGTACGAACCACCCCCGACACCCGACGCCACCAGCGACGGCCCCATGAGCGATGATCGCCCGTACCCGGAGGTACGAGGGGCGGTCCTCGCCGTATGCCTCCAAACTAGCGACTGCGATCTCGGATTCCAGACAAAGTCGGGAAAGCGCGGGACCCCAGAGGCTTGCGGGTCGCTCGGATGCCCGAGAACCACGGCGGCGGAGCCGCCGGCAAGGGCGTGAAAGGACACGCGGCCGTCCGGAGGACGAGCCGCGTGTCATG
>CAYZSH010000145.1:0-7087 GCA_964481025.1 uncultured Isosphaeraceae bacterium | reverse complement strand
CAAGGTTGCTGGAGGCGGAGGGCGCGGTTTCTGCCGAAACGGGCGGCGTCGCCCCGCCCCCCACCGCCCTCGATGCTCGAAAACCGTGATCCTCATCGAGCAGGGGGATCGTCCCGCCGACGAAGGTTGTACGTTTCAACGTTCAGGACGCCCGAATCCCGGTCGTCACCTTGGAGAACGCTCGAGATGAAGCTCACGATGGTCGGAAGTGGATACGTCGGACTCGTCACCGGCGCCTGTTTCGCCGAGACCGGCAACGACGTCACCTGCCTCGACGTGGACGAGAACAAGATCGCGATGCTCAAGCGCGGTGAAAGCCCGATCTACGAACCGGGTCTCTCCGAGATGATCGTCCGCAACGCCGAGGCGGGCCGGCTCGAGTTCACCACGGACAAGGCCGCCGCGTATCGCGACGCCGAGACGATCTTCATCTGCGTCGGCACCCCGAGCGATACCGACGGTTCGGCAGACCTCCAGTACGTGCTTCGCGTCGCAGAGGACATCGCGGCGGTGATCGACTCGCTCGGCCCTGATCAGGCGCCGAAGACGGTGGTCGTCAAGAGCACCGTCCCGGTCGGCACGAGCCACAAGGTGCGTGATCTCATCCGCAGCCGGACCGACGCCCCCTTTCACATCGCCGACAACCCCGAGTTCCTCAAGGAAGGCGATGCGATCAACGACTTCATGAAGCCCGATCGCGTGGTCTGTGGCGTCGAGAGCGCCGGCGCCGAGCAGGCGATGCGGGATCTCTACGAGCCGTTCGTGCGTCAGGGCAACCCGATCTACTTCATGGATGTCCGCAGCGCCGAGATGGTGAAGTACGCATCCAACGCGATGCTCGCGTGCAAGATCTCGTTCGTGAACGAGATCGCCCGGCTCTGCGAGGCCTACGGCGCCGACATCAAGAGTGTCCGCGAAGGCATGTGCGCCGACCGCCGCATCGGCAACCAGTTCCTCTATCCCGGCCTCGGTTACGGCGGATCGTGCTTCCCCAAGGACACGCTCGCGGTCTGCTCGATGGGCCGCCAGGCCGGCATGCCGTGCAAGCTCAACGAAGCGGTGCACGAAGTGAATCAGGCCCAGCGGTCGTGGTTCTGGAACAAGATCACCGAGGTCATGGGCACCGATCTCGCCGGGAAGACGCTCGCCTTCTGGGGCGTGTCGTTCAAGCCCAAGACCGACGACATCCGCGAAGCGCCCGCGATCGCCCTCATGAAGATGGCGGTCGCCGCCGGTGCCACGGTGCGGGCGTTCTGCCCCGAAGGCCTCGAGAATCTCGAGAAGGAGTATCCCGAGGCCGAACGAGCGTCCGGAATGTACGAATGCCTTCAGGGCGCCGACGCCCTGGTGGTCTGCACCGAGTGGAACGAGTTCCGCTCCCCCGACTTTGGAAAGATCGCCGCGATGCTCGGGTCGAAGATCATCTTCGACGGCCGGAACGTCTACCGACGCCAGCAGATGGCCGATCTCGGCTTCACCTACGTCTCCGTCGGTCGCCCGCCCGTGATCGCCTCCGGAGCCGGCGCACCCGCCTGACGACAGGTTCCGAAAACGCGGAAAGTCCGAGGAAACCAACACGACCCGCCCCGAACTCCGGGGCGGTCTTCGTAGAGTCTCGACATGCCCGACCTTCTCGTCGCCAAGTCCGATGGCTCGCTGCTCCACTCGCGGCCGGTCGGAGCACGCGCGACACTGGTGATCGGACGGTCACCCAACTGCCACGTCGTGGTTCCGAGTGAACGAGCGAGCCGGCACCATGCCGTGGTGTTCGAGTTCGACGGCGAGTGGTACGCCGTCGATCTCGACAGCACCGCCGGCCTGCAGAGCGAGGACGGCCCCCGACGATTGCACCACTTCACGAACGAACGCCCATGGGTCCGAATGGGCCCCGTGGTTCTCTGGATCGATGGCGAGCGAACGCGCTCACGATCGGGATCGCGTCACCCGCTGCCCATCAAGAAGCGCCGGGAGCCGGTGGTCCGAACCCGCGCTGACTTCGTGGACCCGCCCGCCCCGCCACCCGCCACCGATGCCCCGTCGCTGCTCGTCGCCTTCCGCCGTCGCGGCGATGACGCACTGCGACTGCTGGATCTCGCGGAGGCCGATCGGCTCGTGATCGGCGGGTCCCCCGGGTGCGACGTCATGGTGCCGGGCGACCCGACCCCCATGCGTTCCCTGTTCTTCCGCGTGGGCAACAAGTGGGTCGCGGTCGATCTCACCCGATCCGCCCCCGCCGAGGAAGAGCCCGGACATCGACGTCTGACCCCCGGCACCCGCTGGGATCTCGGGCCGGTCGAGGCCGTGGCATTGGCGCCGGAACCCGTGTTTTCCCGGGGCGAACGAGAGGAGGAGCCGTCAGGCCTCGAAGGCCTCGACGTGCCGGATCTCGGCTCGATCTTCGCGACCCGCCCGCCCTCCGACCGTGATTCCACCCCGGAACCACCGCGGAATCGCTGAAAAAACCGGCAAAAACGCGAGATTCATAGTGCTCGGCGAGTTGTCGAGGTCCGCAGGGATCGCTAGATTCCCGCGGAAACGTGGTGTTTCTCCGATGAAACCACGTTCTTCGCCCCCCTCTGCCGACGAACTCATCCGTCGGTGGGACCGATGGAGTGGTCCCGGGGCTTCGACTCGAGGGGCCGTCGGCCCGACTCCGGCCAGGACTTGCCGGACGACCTTCCGACGAACCCCGCCCAGGAATCGCGTCCCGACGGAACGGGACGATCCGGAGAGTTCTTCACGCTGACGCCGCCAGCACCGACCCACGCTCGCGCGTGACGACGGTGAATCGCGACCGAAGCGACCGAGGCTCGAAGGATCCGAAGAACCGCCGCGACGCCGGAAGGAACACGAATCATGGCCACGAAGAAGAAGACCACCCGACGTCCCGCCGCCAAGAAGAAGGTCGCCAAGAAGGCGCCGGCCCGCAAGGCTGCCGCCAAGAAGGTCGTCCGCAAGACGACTGCCAAGGCGACCGCCAAGAAGGCCCCCGCGGCCATCAAGGCGTCGGCCGAGCCCCGCACCAAGAGCCAGATCTTCAACACCATCGCCGAAGCCACCGAGCTCAGCCGCAAGGAAGTCACCGCGGTCCTCGGCGCCCTCGAGTCGCTGATCGTCGCGGACCTCAAGAAGGGCACCGCCGTCAAGCTCATGGGCATGAAGATGACCGTGAAGAAGAAGCCCGCCACCAAGGCTCGCAAGGGTCGCAACCCCTTCACCGGCGAAGAGATGACCTTCAAGGCGAAGCCCGCCTCGAAGGCCGTCAAGGTCCGGGCGCTCAAGACCCTGAACGATCAGATCTGATCTTTCCGATCGGAACCGAACGAAGAACGAGGCGTGCCTTTCGGGGCACGCCTCGTTCATTGGTCGAGTTCATCGATCGATCCGGGGCGGGAAGCGCGGTCAGCCCGTCGGTCGCTCCGCCTCCAACGCTTCAACGGCGGCTCGGAGGTGATCGCCCGCGGCGTGGAGTCGGCGGTCGGCTTCGGCGCGGTCGAGGTCGGGGAAGAGCTCGCAGAGGATCCGGAGGCAGCGGTCGCGGAGTTTGTCGTTGGTCGCCCGCAGATCGATCATGCGGCTGCCGCGGACCTTTCCGAGCCGCGTGAACACCGCGGTCGTCAAGGCGTTGAGCGCGATCTTCGTCGCAGTCCCGGCCCCGAGTCGCGTCGATCCGGTGAGCGGCTCGGGCCCCGTGTCGAGCACGATCAGGTGATCGCAGCCCGGCGGCCGCTCACATCGCGCGCAGCTGAGGAACGCCGTCGTCGCCCCCCGTCGCTTCGCCGACGAGATGCCGCCGAGCGGCCACGGCGTCGTTCCGCCGGCGGCGATGCCGACCACCACGTCGCCGGGACCGATGCCGAGCCGATCGAGCTCCGCCTCCGCACCGAGCGGATCGTCCTCGGCGCCTTCGCTGGATCGCCGAAGCGCCGAGTCACCGCCCGCGATCAGACCGATGACCTGTCCGGGATCCGAATGGAACGTCGGCGGGCACTCCGATGCGTCGAGCACGCCGAGTCGTCCACTGGTACCGGCCCCGAGATAGACGAGTCGTCCGCCTCCGCGCAACGCCTCCACCACCGCATCGACGAGCGCCGCAAGCGGACCGACCGCCGCCTCGACGGCCTCGACGGCGCGACGCTGATCGACCGCCAGGAGCGTCACGAGCGACTCGGTGTCGAGGGCGTCCAGTGCCGGGCCGTCTCCGCGGGGACGTTCGGTGTCCACGTGCGACCGATCGGGCGGAAGCGGACGTGGCTCGGTCACGGCGTCTGGTTCGCGGTGGCGGCGGCGCCGAGGTGCTCCTGCAGGAACGACCACTTCGCGGAGCGGTAGGCGGCACTGGGGATGCCATGGGTCGCGTTCGGGAAGATCTGCATCTCGAACGGGATGTCCCCGTCCTGAAGCTTCTGGGCGAGCTGGAAGGTGTTCGCGGGATGCACGTTGTCATCCTGCATGCCATGAAGGAGCAGAAGCGCCCCCTCGAGCCGATCCGCCAGCTTGACGACACTGCCCGCGTCGTAGCCGTCCCCGTTCTCCTGCGGCGTGCGCATGTAGCGCTCGGTGTAGATCGTGTCGTAGTTCCGGAAGTCGGTGACGGGCGCGCCCGCGACGCCCGCATGGAAGACATCCGGATGCCGCACGAGCGCGAGCGATGACATGTAGCCGCCGTAGCTGTGCCCGGTGATGCCGACCCGATTCGGATCGATCTCCGGGTGCGCCGCCACGATCGCCTTCACGCCCGCCGCCTGATCGTCGAGATCCGGCCCGCCGAGTCGCAGGTACGTCGCGCCCTCGAACGCCTTCCCGCGCCCGAGCGTGCCGCGATTCTCGATCGACGCCACCGCGAACCCGAGTTCGCAGAGGGGGTTCGCCGGACTCCAGGTGTTCTGCGGGCCGCGTGACTCGGGCCCCCCGTAGACGTCGACGACCAGCGGATACTTCGCGATCGCATCGCGATCGGCCCCCGCGGGCAGGTGCAGCACCGCATGCAGTGGCGTCTTCCCGTCCGCGGACGTGAATCGAAGGAGTTCGCCGCCGCGGAGTCCGAGTTCCGCGAGACCGGCGTCCGATCCGGTGGCCAGCACCGCGACCTCGCCGCCGTTCTCGTCGTAGACGACGGTCTCCGGGGCGTGATCGACGGCCTGACGAACCGCCGCCACCGCGCGGCCGTTCGGCGCGATCGTGAACCGTCCGTGATTGAGGTCCACGCTGGTGATCCGACGCTCGTCGGTGCCATCGAGATTCACGCGATGGAGCTGGTCGTTGAGCGGCGTCTCGCTGCTCCGCATCGTGTACCACAGGACGCCGGCGTCCTCGTCGATCTTCACGATCGACTCGACCGCGCAGCCCGCGGTCGAGTCGGTGGTTCCCGAGAGCGGATTCACGAGCGAGCCGTCGAGGTCCCGCAGTTCGAACTGCTTCCAGCCGGACTTCTCGGTCTCCCAGATGAAGCGATGTCCGTCCTCGAGGAACTGCATCAGCGGACGGTTCCGCTGCCAGGTGTCCTGCCGTTCCTCGACCACGAGTCGCGTGGCACCCGTCGCCGGATCGGCGGCCATGACCTCGAGGTGATCCTGATGACGGTTCGTGCGATGGAACAGGAGCTCGCTGCCGTCCGGCGTCCAGCTCACCGCGTAGACGTACTGATCCTGATCCGGGCCGACATCGACGGTGACGACCGTGCCGGTCTCGACGTTGCAGATGCGGAGCCCCGCGATCGGATTCGGATCACCGGCCTTCGGATACCGCTCCTTCTTGATCTCGCTTCGCAGGCCGGTCAGCCCGTCGACGAGGTAGTAGTCGCGGGTCGGGGAGACGTCGAAGGCGTAGAACGCGAGGTGCTTCGCATCGGGCGACCACCACATCGCGTCGGTCTGATCGAGTTCCTCGCCGTAGACCCACGAGGCGGTCCCGTAGCGGAACGCCTCGGTGCCGTCGGTCGTGATCGGGAGTACCTCGCCGCCGTTGGATCGGATCGAGACGTTGTGCCCCGCGTGGATCGCCGTCCAGACGCCGTCATCGCTCGTCGCCTCGGTCAGCTGTCGCCCCCGGGCGGGACGCGGTCCGCGAGGTCGGCGTGCCCCGCCATCGCCGCCTCCGGCCCGCGGCGGCAGCGCCGTGGCATCCGCGGCCTCGCGTTCGCCGGTGGCCAGATCGACGCGGATCCAGCCCTCGGGCGAGAGGAAGTAGGCGGCCTCGTCGTCGAAGCGGACGTCGCGGACGACGCCGCCGCCACCGATGGTCCGGGACTCTCGCCCGATGCGTCCGTACGCCTCGGCGCCGGGCAGACGACTGAACGGCGTCCAACCGACCGACTGGCCGACGGCGCCGCTCGCGAGAAGGGTGACGACCAGCAGTCCGAGGATCGGAAGGGACGACGAGAAGCGTCGGAACGAGATGTCCATCGTGATGTGTCCGAGGGGAAGCGGCCCGATCACCCGATGCGGGTGGCGGCCTGGAACTCGCGCATGCGATCGGCGATCAACCGTTCATCCGCGGCGCGGATGCCGCCGAGTCCGAAGTCCGCGATCGTGAAGCTCGCCATGACGGTGCCCCACGCGAGGGATTCCTGGATCGCGGCGAAGTCGGTGCGGCCGGTCCGAGCGAGATGCGCCATCATGCCGCCCGCGAAGCTGTCGCCGGCGCCGGTCGGGTCGACGACGACTTCGTGGGCCGCCGGGAAGGCCGGCACCACCGCGACGCCGTCGCGATGCACGAGGACCGCTCCGTGCTCGCCCTTCTTGACCACCGCGAAGCTCGGGCCGAGGTCGAGGATCTTCCGCCCCGCGGAGATGACGTTCCGGGTCTCGGTCAGCAGTTCGGCCTCCGAGTCGTTGAGCACGATGCCGTCCACCCGGCGGCAGAGTTCCAGAAGATCGTCGTGAGCGACGTTGATCCAGAGATCCATCGTGTCCGCGACCGCGATCTCCTTGTGGGGCAGGCTCTCCAGCATGCCCCGCTGGACCGCGGGATGGCTGTTGGCGAGGAAGACGTACCGACTGTCTCGGAACGCCTCCGGCACCGCGGGCGGCGTGTCCTCGACCACCCCGAGATGCGTGAAGAGCGTCTCGCGGTTGTTCATGTTCTC
>CAYZSH010000144.1:0-7130 GCA_964481025.1 uncultured Isosphaeraceae bacterium | reverse complement strand
CTCGGTCGGCTCGGCGTCGAGATCCCCGGAAGTCATCGGATCCTGCACGAACAGACGGCCGCCGTACGGATCGATGTCGCATCGCCTCCAGCCTCGGTCGGTGGCGAGCCCGAAGACACGGGTGGCGATCGCGGTCCCATCGGGCAGGAACATCACCAGTCGCGTCACGTCGGACCAGACGTCGAGCCCGGTCTCGTCGAGCATCGTCGGCGAGGCGTCGAGCAGGGCGTCGAGTCCCGGATCGTCGAACGCGGATTCCGCGTCGAGTTCGCCGAAGTCCGGCTCGGGCACGCATCGAAGTCCGTCGGGAAGTTCGACCCGGGACCACGTGCCCGAGATGGCCTGCGCGACGGACTCGGCGGCCTCCGTCGTGTCGGCGAGAACCGCTGCGAGTCCGTCGTCGTCTCGCGGGTCGAGCGTCCGCGCCTCGATGCGTGTTCCGGTCGCATCGACCTCGACGACGACCGGCACCCCGGAGCCGCGGGCTTCCGCCCGGGCGAAGCGCACAAGCAGGCCGAGACGATCGATCGTCTCGGCCTCCTGTCGTCGGTCGATCTCGCGGAGGGTGAACGGCAGCGCCACGGCGCCGATGGCGAGCACGATCCCGATCACCACGAGGAGTTCGAGGATCGTGAAGCCCGCGGCCCGCGGCGCCCGATCAGCCACCGGTCGACGTGAAGTCGCTGAACTCGTCGAGCGTCTCGCCATCCTCGCCGACCATGCCGTCGTTGCTGGTGATGTCGTCGTCGGTGCCCTCTTCCTTGTCGGGACCGAGCGAGACGATGTCGTAGGCCACGCCTTCGATCTCGGAGGGGTTGCGGTAGACCCACTCGGTTCCCCAGGTGTCCTTCACCGAGGGCTTCTTGAGGTAGGGGCCCTGCCACTTGCCGGCCTCGTCCTCGTCCTCGACGAGTTCCTTGTTCCAGAGCACCGCGAGTCCCTCCTCCTCGGAGGGGAACCGCTTCATGTCGAGCTTGAACTGCTCGAGCGCGGAGTTGAACGCCTGGATCTGGACGCGGGCGAGCTTGACGTCGGCCTTGTCGCTCGCGCCCGAGACGTTCACGAGCACCAGCCCGCCGATGGCGAGGATGATGCCGATCACGATCAGCAGTTCGATGATGGTGAAGCCCCGTCGGGTGACGGAACGGCGGCGGGTCTGACGGGGGGAGGTCATGGACGGATCCTTCCTTCACTGACACCGGCCTGTGCCGGCCGGTCGTCTCCAGAAACAACTTCGGCGACCGGGCGTCCGAGCCCGCAACACGCCTTCTTGACGATAACCGCTCAGGAACCGCAGGCTACCGGCGGACGGAGCACGGGTTCCGGTCCGGGCGATCAGAACTCGGTTCAGAGTTCGGAGCCCAGCTCCATCATCGGCACCACCAGCGCCAGGAAGATGAAAACCACCGCTCCGGCGAGCGCGAGCAGGATCGCGGGCTCCATGAGCTTCAGAAGCATGCCCAGCACTCGATCGGTCCGCTTCTCGGCGGTCCGGGCCACGCCGACCAGCACGGTCGGAAGGGTGTTCGCGGCCTCGCCGACCCCGATCATCTCGATGACGTCCTCGCCGAAGAGTCCGCTCCGTTCGAGGGGGGTCGAGAGCGACTCGCCACCACCCACCGCATCCGCCGCGGCATCGACCGCCTCGGCGAGGAGCGGATGTCCGGTCGCATCCCGGCTGATCCGCAGGGCCACCAGCATCGGAATCCCGTTGTCGAGCAGGGTTCCGAGGATCCGGGTGAATCTCGCCACCGCCAGCGACCGGACGAGTTCGCCGGCGATCGGGAGTCGAAGCTGCCAACCGGCGATCGCGCGTCTCAGGTCGGGCCGACGCCGCACCGCGAACCATCCGCCGACGAGCGCGGCCAGCACCAGGATTCCGAGCGGCCACCACGTCGTGGCGAACGCCGACGTGCCGAGCAGCACGCGGGTCGCCAGCGGCATCTCCATGCCCTCGAAGACCGACTCGAACTTCGGCACGAAGTAGACGAGCGCGATCACCACGATTCCCAGCCCGATGAGGACCAGCATCGCGGGATAGATGAGATTCCCGAGCACGGTGGATCGTCGATCCGCCTGATGCTCCAGAAACGCGCCGAGTTCGGCGAGCACGTCGTCGAGGAAGCCGCCCCGTTCGCCCGCCTGCACCATCGCGACGTGGATGTCGGGGAAACCGCCGACCGATCGCATCGCATCCGCAAGTCGTTCGCCCTCGGCGACCTGCTCGGCGATCGTGTTCATCGCGGCCGCGACGCGGGCGTCGGCCCGTCCGCGTCCCATCAGCCGAAGCGCTCTCAGCAGCGGCACGCCGGCCTTGAGGAGATCCGCGAGCTGCGCGTAGACCGCGGCCAGCCTTCGCTCGGGCAGGCGCCGACCCGATCGCGCGGCGGCCGCCTCCCTCACCTGAACCGGCGCCAGCCCCCGAGCCTGCAGTTCGCCGACGACCGCGGCGCGGCTCGGCCCTTCCAGCCGACCGTCCACACGGCGACCGTCCGATGCTCGGGCTCGATAGGCAAAGACCGCCATGGCCCCCACTGTACGGGGGGCCATGGCGATTCGTGGGAAGAGAAGCCGGGAGAAGGAGGTCGAGCCGGGGGGGGATCCCCGGCATTCAGCGACGTCGGCGTCGCAGTCGAAGCGCGATTCCCATGACGCCGAGAGCGCCGGGACCGGGCACGGGAACGAAGAAGCTGTTGGCGGTGAAGCCGATGGTCACGTTGAACCACTCGCGGGTGGGCGCCACCTCGTTGAGTCGAAGCTGGAGTCCCGTGAACGACCAGGACGGTTCGATGAGGCCGCCATCGACGTCGCGATCATCGACCTGCGGGATCGCCACCGACGTCATCAGGGTGCTGGGGCCGTCGAGCACGCCGCCGCCCGAGTCGCCGCCACCGGTGTCACCGCCGTCCGATCCGCCGCCCCCCGCGTCACCACCACCGAGGTCGTCACCGCCGGAGTCGGCGCCCGAATCGGCGTCGCCGGGGTCGTTCGCGGGCCAGCCATCGAAGGTCATGGTCAGCGAGCCGAAACGACCGGTCGCGATCCACCAGGGGGTCTGGGTACCGGAGTAGGGCTCATGATCGACCTTGGCGACATGGGCGGCGAGGTCGTCGCTCGACCATGACGCATAGGTGGCCATCGGTCCGTCGTAGGAGTAGGTGACGACCATCTCCGGCGCCAGACCCGCGACCGCGAAGAGGTCGATGTCGGCCCCCGGCGACGAGCCGTTGTACCAGTTGTCTCCCGGATCATCGATCCGGATCCACGCGATCTGCCGACCGCCCGCGGCCGAGATCACGGCGCCGAGATCCACCGTCGCGACGGTCTTGGAATGGACGTCACCTTCGACATCCGACCCGAGCGCCGAACTCCAGTCACCTTCGTAGTCGTAGGCGGTGGTGCTGCCATTGAAGGCGAACCGACCGAGATTCAGTTCGAGGACGTCAGCGGTCAATGACGTGCAGAACGAGCCGGCGATGGCGGCTCCCAGAAGGAGCATCCGCGTGTTCATGTCTTCACCTTTCCCTTGTCGCCCGAGTCGCCCGGATGGCGAGTGTTCGGTCGTCACCCCCGTGACGAATGCCGAGTTCGGACACGACGAGGGTGCCACGGATCGTCGAAGGATCCAGCAACCACGGTCGGAACCCGCCCCGGTCGGATCCGACCGTGCGGGTCGCGCCGTCTCGCCGAGACCGCGGTTTCCGGAGGCGCCGAATGCACTGGTCGTCCGGGGCACGCTCACGTCCGCGTAACCATCCCGCGGAATCCGTACCATCCTCGACATGTCGAGCACGCCGCGCGTCGTCAGCCTTCTCCCCTCCGCCACCGAGCTTCTCTGCGAGATCGGCGGCGAGCCACTGCTGGTCGGTCGCAGCCATGAGTGCGACGTCCCCGCCTCGATCGGTGATCGCCCCGTGCTGACCGCCGCCCGCACGACCGGCGGCACCAGCGCCGAGATCGACGCCGAGGTCCGCGCCGTGCTCGGCACCGACGAGGCCAACACCAGCCTCTACCACCTCGACATCGAGCGACTCGTCGAGCTCCGTCCCGACGTCATCCTCACACAGGACCTCTGCGAGGTGTGCTCGATCGATCTGGCGACGGTGCGCGGCGCCGCGAGTCGCATGGATCCGGTGCCCGAGATCGTGAGCCTCGATCCGAAATCGGTCTGGGACGTGCTCGACGACGTGCTCACCGTGGGCCGAGCAGTCGGCCTCGAACGCGAGGCCGAGGCGCGGATGGTCGCCCTGCGGGAGGCGTACTGGTCGGCGGTGGACTTCGTGAATCCGTACGTCCCCGGGCCCGAGGTGCTGTTTCTCGAGTGGACCGATCCGCCGTTCGTCGGCGGCCACTGGACGCCGGGCCTGATCGAGCACGCGGGAGGCCGGCATTCGCTCAACGCCGCGGGCGAGAAGAGCCGGCAGGTGACCCCCGAGGACATCGTCGCGGCGCAACCCGAGCGGGTCATCATCTGTCCGTGCGGCTACGACCTCGAAGCGATCGCCCGGGATCTCCCCCGGCTTCGCGCAACGGACTGGTGGAACGCGCTGCCTGCGGTCGCCGACGGCGATCCCGACGCGATCATGCTGGTCGACGGCAACCGGATGTTCAATCGGCCGGGCCCCCGGCTGGTCGATGCGTTCCGGTGGCTGGTGTCGTGGCTGTCCGACCGTCCGGAAATCACGCCGCCCGACTTCCCGGCGATCTCGCTCGCTCGATACGACGCCACCGCTGGCGTACGCGACTGAGTCGAACTGCCCGTTCGGCAGACCAACATCCGAGCGTGGACTCGTTTCACGCGCCGTACGCCGCGTTTCCGAGGGAAGACACCCCAGGTGCGGAACGGCACGATGCTTGCGACCATGGACCCGGCGCCGCCGCCACGACGACGGCCGCGCCCGAAGGGAGTCATGCACGCATGCAGATGGACCGTTTCACCACGCTCGCTCAGGAAGTGCTCGCCGGCGCCCAGTCGGCCGCGACCGGCCGCGGTCACGCCGAGCTGACGCCGCTCCACATCCTCGCGGCCATGCTTGAAGACCGACAGGGCGTCGCCGGTTCGATCCTCGCCAAGGCCGGCGTGCAGCCCGAGCGGGTGCGTGACGTCGCCGACGCGGAACTCGGACGTCGGCCGCAGGTCTCGGGCACCCAGCCTCGCACCGCCGCGGCCACGATGCAGATGCTGCAGAAGGCCGAGGCCGAGGCGAAGAACCGCAAGGACTCGTACATCTCCACCGAGCACCTGCTCCTCGCGATGTTCGACGTTCCCAATGACGCGAAGGACGCACTCGACGCCTGCGGTGCCACCCGACGCGCGGTCGAGGCCGCGATCGACGCGATCCGCAAGGCTTCCGGCGTCAGTCAGGTGAACGATCCCGGTGCGGAGAGCACGTACGAGGCGCTGAAGAAGTACGCGATCGATCTCAACGAGCGGGCCGCGGCCGGCAAGATCGACCCGGTCATCGGCCGCGACGAGGAGATCCGTCGCTGCATGCAGGTGCTCAGTCGCCGCACCAAGAACAACCCCGTCCTCATCGGTGAACCCGGCGTCGGCAAGACCGCGATCGCCGAAGGACTCGCGATCCGCATCGTCAACCACGACTGCCCCGAGGGCATGCGGAACGCCCGCATCATGGCCCTCGACGTCGGTCAGCTGCTGGCGGGGGCGAAGTTCCGCGGCGAGTTCGAGGAGCGACTCAAGGCGGTGCTCCGCGAGGTCGCGGCGAGCGAAGGTTCGATCATCCTCTTCATCGACGAGCTGCACACGATCGTCGGCGCCGGTCAGGCCGAGGGTGCGGTCAGTGCCGGCAACCTGCTGAAGCCCGCGCTCGCCCGCGGCGAACTTCGCTGCATCGGCGCCACCACGCTCGACGAGTATCGAAAGCACATCGAGAAGGACCCCGCATTCGAGCGTCGGTTCCAGCCGGTCTTCGTCGGCGAGCCGAGCATCGAGGACACCATCGCGATCCTCCGCGGACTCAAGCCCCGCTACGAGGCGCACCACGGCGTCCGCATCCAGGATGGCGCGCTGGTGACCGCGGCGAGGCTCTCCGATCGGTACATCAGCGATCGGTTCCTTCCCGACAAGGCGATCGACCTGCTCGACGAGGCGAGCTCGAAGCTCCGCATCGAGAACGACTCGATGCCGACCGAGCTCGACGAACTCCGTCGTCGGATCATGCAGCTCGAGATCGAGCGCGAGGCGCTCAAGCTCGAGAGCGGCAAGGACGCGGGCGCGAAGAAGCGCCTCGACGCGATCGAGGAGGAACTCGCCTCGCTGGACGAACGCAATCAGGCCCTCACCGGCCAGTGGGAGATCGAGAAGGGCGACCTCGACCGCATCAAGGCGGTCAAGGCCGAGATCGATCGCAAGCACACCGAACTCGAGCAGGCCAAGCGACTCGGCGACTTCGAGGCGGCGAGCCGGATCCAGTACGGCGATCTGCGGAATCTCGACGAGCAGCTCGCGGAGGCCGAGTCGGCGCTTCAGGCCCGGCAGGAGTCGGGCGACGCGCTCGTGAAGGAGGAGGTCGACAGCGAGCAGATCGCCGAGGTGGTCGCCCGCTGGACCGGCATTCCCGTCGATCGCCTCGTCGAAGGCGAACGCGAGAAGCTCCTTCGCATGGAGCAGGTGCTCGAGCAACGCGTGGTCGGTCAGGACGACGCGGTCCGCGCCGTCAGCGAGGCCGTGCGACGCAGTCGCGCCGGTCTCGGCGAGGCGCACCGACCGATCGGGTCGTTCCTCTTCCTCGGCCCGACCGGCGTCGGCAAGACCGAGCTCTGCAAGGCGCTCGCGACCTTCCTCTTCGACACCGAGGATGCGATGGTCCGCATCGACATGAGCGAGTACATGGAGCAGCACGCGGTCGCGCGGCTGATCGGCGCCCCTCCGGGCTACGTCGGCTACGAGGAGGGCGGCCGTCTCACCGAGGCGGTCCGACGACGTCCGTATGCGGTGATCCTCTTCGACGAGATGGAGAAGGCGCACCCCGACGTCTCGAACGTGCTGCTGCAGGTTCTCGACGACGGCCGCCTCACCGACGGCCAGGGTCGCACCGTGGATTTCTCGAACACCATCATCGTGATGACGAGCAACATCGGCTCGCACCGCATCCTCGAGATGACCGAGA
>CAYZSH010000143.1:0-7146 GCA_964481025.1 uncultured Isosphaeraceae bacterium | reverse complement strand
TCTCCTCGATCGGCATCTTCGCCTTGAGCGCGATCTCCTCGACGGTGGGCTCGCGGCCGAGGTCCTGAAGCAGGACCTTCTGGATGTTCCGCAGCTTCGACATCGTCTCGATCATGTGGACCGGGACGCGGATGGTGCGGGCGTGGTCGGCGATCGCGCGGGTGATCGCCTGGCGGATCCACCACGTCGCGTACGTCGAGAACTTGTAGCCGCGCTTGTACTCGTACTTGTCGACCGCCCGCATCAGGCCGGTGTTGCCTTCCTGGATGATGTCGAGGAAGGGAAGTCCGCGGTTGCGATACTTCTTCGCGATCGAGACCACGAGTCGGAGGTTGCCGCCCGAGAGATCCCGCTTGGCCTGCTCGTACTCCTCGAAGACCTTCTCGATCTCGCGGACGCGGGCGGCGATCTCCTCCGGCTCCTCCAGCACGAGGTTGCGGAGCCCCTCACGCTCCTCGCGCATCACGAAGACGTCCTCCGGGTCGTAGCGGTCGGGATGCTTGTCCGCCTTCTCGATCCGCTTCTGGAGGTCCTTCATCTTCTTGTTGACGGCCTGCAGCTTCCGCATGAGCGGCTGGATGCGGCCGGTTCGCAGACAGCACTCCTCGAGGAGCGTGCCGATGCGGCGACGTCGATCCTCCATCTCGGCGCGGAGCGCGGCCCGCTTGCTCTCGGTGCACCCCGGCTCCTGCAGCCGATCCCAGCACGCCTCGTTGAGGTCGAGCAGTCGTCGCACGGTGCCGCTGTTGAACGGGATGCGTCGCGCGACCTTCTCCTTGGCGTTGTCCTCGGCGGTCGAGATCCGCATGGTGCGGTCGAACGGAAGCTGGCCGTCGTGGACCTGCTGCAGGATGTCGATCGCCTGACGCGCCGCGTAGTCGCTCTCGAGCGTCATGCGACGGAAGAACATGCGGGTGGTCTCGATCTTCTTGGCGAGCCGGATCTCCTGCTCGCGGGTGAGCAGCGGAATCGTGCCCATCTGCGTGAGGTACATCCGGATCGGATCGTCGATCCGCTTGGATCCCTGCTCGGCGATCGCCTGCTCGACCGCGGCCTGGGTCTCGGCATCGTCGAGGAGTTCCGGCTCGTCACTGTTGGCGGGCGCGTTCTCGCCGTCGCTCGACGCGGTCTCGCCGAGGTCCTCGCCGTCGTCGAAGGGATTGGCTTCGACCTCGCCCTCCTCCTCGATCATCTGGACCTTCGGGGCGCGGGACGGCTTCCGCTCGCTGTCACGCTGGAACTTCAGGTCGGTCTGAAGCTCCGCGGGCATCTGGTTGAGCCCGCGGCGACGACGCTCGAGCTCGTCGATGAGCTCGATGCCCTCGATGCGCATGACCGTCATGAAGGCGTCGATCGCATCGGGATCGACGTAGCAGTCGGGGAGACACGTGTTGATCTCCTCGTAGCAGATCCAGCCGCGGGTGCGACCGGTCTCGACGAGCTGCCGAAGAACAGGATGGGGATCGAGTGGGAGAGGAAGCACTGTGGATCTCCAGGCCGGACCAGCCGGCGGACGAACGATCCGATCAGGAGGGGTCCTGATCGCGGAGGGGGTCGATGGGGCGTGAGGCGTGGGCGCCTCGACGACGGGCGATCGCCGCCGGATCCGATCCGGCGGCACGAAGTCTCTGCAAGGCGGCGGCGGCATCCTCGACCGACTGAACCGGACGGGACGCGAGATCCGCCCGATCCGACAACCGGGCGTCGCGATCGATGGCGGCGTGCAGATCGCGAACCGCATCGGCGAGCATGACCGCGGCGTCGGCATCCGCCGCTCGGAGCGAGCGGTAGCCGAGGGTGAAACATTCGGAGACGAGGGCCGCGAGGTTCCGGTCGTCGATCTCCGCGACGAGATCCGGACCATCGGGGACGAGGCCGTCGGCGACCGCCCGAACGATGAGGTCCCAGGCGATCCGGCAGGGGTCGTCGAGGAAGTCCTCGCTGCGGAACCGATCGATCGGTCGACGAGGGCCGTCGCCAAGATCGATCGACGCGGTGACCAGTTCGCCGTCCGCGAGCAGCAACTGCAGGAGTGCCTCCTCGGCACCACGGCGACGCGAAGCCGCACGCTGGATCGGCCGGGCGGTCGGCTCCTCGAGCGGACCTTCGCTTCCATCCTCGACCGGCAAGGGCATCTGCATGGGGGCGCGACGCATGCCCTGATCGAGCATCGAGACCGAGACGCCCAGAATGCCCCCGAGTTGCTCGAGGATGAAGGAGCGTCGGACCCCCGCGACCCCTTCGAAGCCGAGACCGTCGAGCTTTCGAAGCACTTCATCGACGATGCGCTGTCGCGCCGTCACCCCTGACGCCTCGTCGAGTCGGCGCCGCACGTCCTCGAGCAGCGAGACGAGGGCATCGGGTGCGTCGTCGAGCGCCTTCTGGAATCGGGCGTGCCCGTCCTCGGCGCGAAGGAGTTCGTCAGGGTCGAGCCCGTCCGGAAGCGTGCAGAGTCGGATGTCCACCTCGGCGGCGAAGAAGACCTCGACCGCGCGGTCCGCGGCCCGCTTGCCCGCGGCGTCTCCGTCGAAGAGCAGGATGACGGTGTCGCAGAACCGGGCGAGCCGTTCCGCGTGATCACGCGTCAGTGCCGTGCCGAGGGTGGCGACCGCATTGGCGAACCCGTGACCGTGCAGCGCGATGACGTCGGTGTAGCCCTCGCAGACGATCGCGGTCCGGCTCTTCGCGATCGCGCGGCTGGCCAGATCGAGACCGTAGAGGGTCCGGCCCTTGTGGAAGACCTCGCTCTCGGGACTGTTGAGGTACTTCGGCTCGTCCTCGGGATCGATCTTGCGGGCACCGAACGCGATCGGGCGACCGAGCTCGTCCCGGATCGGGAAGATCAGTCGGTTGCGGAACTGGTCGATCAGCGTGCCGCGGGACGACGTGCGGAGCAGGCCGGCCGCGACGAACGTCTCCGGGCCGGGGACCGGTTCGCCGCCGACTTCGAGCTTGTCACGCTGGGCGCCCTGCACCTTGTCCGCGAGCGTGCTCCAGGCGTCGGGCGCGACTCCGAGTCCGAAGGACTCCGCGAGTTCGGGCGAGATGCCGCGTTCCTCGAGGATCGCGCGACCGGCTTCACCGGCGTCACCTTCGGTCAGCGTCCGTCGGAAGAACGACGCCGCCAGACGATTGGCCCGGAGAAGCAGCGCCCGATCACCGGTGCGTCCGGCGTCCTCGGGGCGACGGCCACGGGTGAGCTCGATTCCGGCCCGCGTCGCCAACGTCTCAAGCGCCTCGCGGAACTCCAGCTTGTGGAGGTTCATGAGGAAGTCGATCGCGTTGCCGTGGGCGCCGCAGGCGAAGCAGTGATAGAAGCCCTTCTGCGGCACGACGTACATCGACGGTCGCGAGTCGTCGTGGAACGGGCAGACCCCGATGAACTCCGTGCCCTTCGGCTCGAGGCGCACCTGCTCCGCCACCAGCGACACGAGGTCGGTGGCGGCGAGGACGCGGTCTCGATCGTTGCTGGAGGAGGAGGACACGGCGGAGGGAATCCACGGGGCGGGGCGACATCGGCGGCGACGGCCCGGGTCAGGGCTCGATGACGTCAGAAACAGGTCCGCAGCGACATGCAACCACCGTGGTCACCTCCGAATCCATTCGGAAGGAACCCTGGGACGACCGCTCGTTCCATCGCTCGATGCGACGTGCACGTCATGCAGGAGCAAGACGGCCGGAACGACATACGGCAGGTCCCCGACCGCGACACCGCGGCATGGGGGATCGGTTGTCAGGACGGTGCGGAGCGAACCGGGCCGGAGGTCTGTCGCGGGTGGAGGGAAGGACGAGACGGGGACCGGAGAACGGATCGCTGTTCGGTGCTGGAGGTGCTGTTGGATCCGCCCGTGAGGTGATGGGCCGGGATCTCGGGTTCCAGCGCGGAACGGAGAAGACTAGCGTTCAGGACGGGTGAATCAAGCAAAAAGATCCGCCATCTTCGCAGACGGCGGAAAAAGCTGAGTCCGGGAATGGGGGGATCCGGACGAGCGAGGCTCAGCCTTCGGCGGCGGCCTTCTGCTCGCGGGTCCAGGTGTACTTCCGACGGGCGGGCTTGACGACGAGGCCCATGCGGATCGCCTTGGTGGAGGCGAGAACCCGGGTCGGGGTGCCGTCGATCAGGCAGCGAACCTTCTGGAGGTTCGGCTTGAAGGTCCGCTTCGTGGTCGAGGTGACCTTGATACCGACGCCGCCGAGGTACTTCGCGCGTCCGCGATAGGTCTTCTTGTGACCTGACTTGGTACCGGTTCCGAGGAAGTGACAGCGGCGGGGCATGGACGGTCTCCGTGAGGGAAGCCAAGCAGTATACGAAAAACTCGCCGTGCGGCAAGGGGCTCCGGTCACTCGGCGGCGATCTCCGCGTCGACGAGGGCCGGACCCGTCGCGACCGGCACGAATCCCGCCCGTTCGAGGGCCGTCCGAAGCAGGGCGTCATCCTCGTCCGAGAACCTTCCCGGGTCGAAACTGTCCAGGTCGAGCACGTATGAGGCCGGGTGGCCCGGGGGCGGCTGCTCGCCGGGCCCAAGCAGCGGAATGACGATCTCGGATCGATCGCGGGGATCACACGCGACATAGGCCTCGCCGAGATCGAGCACGTCCGCCACGATCCTGGTCCGACCCGTTCGAAGGGACTGACCGCAGACGCCGTGAAGTCCGATCGGCGAACAGGCGGGGCGATCGCGGCAGGCGACGAGCGTCATCGCATCACCAGACTCGGTGACGCGATAGAAGCCGAGCCAGCTCACGCCGGTCGAAGCGAGGGCGGCGAAGGCGAGTTCGCAGAACGCATCGAGTCGGTCGTCGAGCGTTGTCGGAAGCGACTCGGCATCGAGCGATTCCAGAAGCGCGACGCCCGCGGCACGGATCGTGCCACGGGCGTTCGCGGAATCTTCGGTCGGTGACGACATCGGCGGATCGATCCGATCAGGCCGACGAGCGGCTGCGTCGTTCCATCCGCTCGAGCGTCGCACCGTTCTCGATCGCATCGGCGTCGAGCACGTAGGTCACGCCCTCGTTGTCACGTTCGGGCAGATCGTAGAGGAGATCGACCATGATCTCGTCCATGATCGCGCGGAGGGCGCGGGCACCGGTCTCTCGCTTCATGGCACGGTCGGCGATCGCCTCGAGCGCCTCCTGCGTGAACTCGAGCGCCGCGTTCTCCAGTGAGAAGAGGTGCTGGTACTGCTTGACGATCGCGTTCCGGGGTTCGGTGAGGATCCGGACCATCGCGGCCTGGTTCAGCGGCTCGAGCGGGCAGATGATCGGCAGTCGGCCGACCAGCTCGGGGATGAGACCGAACTCGAGGATGTCCTCGGGAACGACCTGCGTGAGCACGGGCTCGCCCTCGTTGACCTTGGCGCCCGACCCGGCACCGAATCCGATGCGGCTCGACCCGAGACGCTTGCGGATGATGTCCTCGAGTCCGACGAACGACCCGCCGCAGACGAAGAGGACATGCGAGGTGTCGAGCTGGATGTACTGCTGCTCGGGGTGCTTGCGTCCACCCTGGGGCGGGACGTTCGCGACCGTGCCTTCGAGCATCTTGAGAAGCGACTGCTGGACACCTTCGCCGGAGACGTCGCGGGTGATCGAGACGTTGCCGCTGGTCTTGCCGATCTTGTCGATCTCGTCGATGTAGATGATGCCGCGCTGCGCGGTCTCGAGATCGTAGTCGGCGGCCTGCAGGAGCTTGAGGAGCAGGTTCTCGACGTCCTCGCCGACGTAACCGGCCTCGGTGAGCGTGGTGGCGTCGCCGATCGCGAACGGCACGTTCAGGATGCGGGCGAGCGTGCGGGCGAGCAGGGTCTTGCCGGTGCCGGTGTGTCCGATGAGGAGCACGTTCGACTTGTCGAGTTCGACCTCGGCCTCCTCGAGCTCCGCATGCATGAGTCGCTTGTAGTGCGTGTGCACGGCGACCGCGAGCGACCGCTTCGCCTTGTCCTGGCCGATCACGTACTGATCGAGGAACTCGCGGAGCTGGCGCGGGGTGGGGATCGAGCTGAAGAGCGGTCGGCCGCGATCCACGCGACGACGCTCCTGCCGGAAGATGTTCTGGCAGAGATCGGTGCAGTTCGTGCAGATGTAGACGTCGCCGGGACCTTCCACCATCGGGCCGACCTCGCGCGAGGTCTTGCCGCAGAAGGAACAGGTGGTGATCTTGCGGCCGCGGAAGCCGCCGTTGCCACCGCCATTGCCGCCGCCCCCCGCGTTGCCACCATTGCCACCGCCGCCCGTGGGCGTGCCGCTTCCGGTGCCGCCACTGCGAGCGTCATTGCCTCGGCCGGTGTTGGCCATCGACGCAGGGTTGGGGCGGGGTCCGGAAACCGGAGAGGACGGGTTACCGGCCTGATGGGCCGGGTCGGAACTGCGGTGCATGCGTCTTCCCGTGAACTGGGGACCCTGGGATCTGGACGACCGTGAGCACGTCGCGCGGCGTCCCGAAGTGTATCGGGAGGGTTTCGCGGAGGCTTCAGCCGTTTCCGCCTTCCGTGGCGGATCCGGTGTGATTGCCGCCCGAATCTCCGCGGCGTGGAGGCGGAACCTCGCCCCGGACCTGACTTTCCGACGTCGGCGATGATTCGGGTCCGGAAATCTCTTCGCGTCGCGTGAGTCCCGCGATCATCTGCGACTTCGCCTTCTCGAACTCCTCGGTGCTGATTTCGCCCCGCGCGTGCAGCTCGCGAAGATCGCCCAGCGTGAAGCCGACGGCCCCTGCCGCGTCGCCCGACATGAGCCGACGACGCAGCCAGATTGCGATGCCGCCGCCGATCAGAACGATCACGACGAGTAGCCCGAGCCAGGGAAGAAGATCGCCGAACAGGTTGCCCGCCGGGGCGGTGGACTGCGCGAAGACCATCGCGGCGCCGGTCACGAGCCGGCGGCCGCCTTCGTCTTGCGATCCTCGACCTTCTTCTCGACGAGCGTGTTCCACTCGTCGGCCGGCATCTCGGTCACCTTGGCGGTGTCGACGATGCGATCGGCGGCCTTGGACTGCTGGATGTTCATCGCGATCTCGCGGATGCGGCCCGATCGCGCGAGCTCCGATCGGACCTGCTCGGGACGCACCCGCTGGGCGTTCGCGATCTCGGCGATGCGGGCGTTGATCTCGCCCTCCTCGACCTGGATCTCGAAGTGCTTGGAGACCTT
>CAYZSH010000142.1:0-7162 GCA_964481025.1 uncultured Isosphaeraceae bacterium | reverse complement strand
GCGGTGAACGAGATCCAGACCTGGGAGTTCGCCGACCAGCGCGACTACGACGACGACGTCCGCAACGCGAACTACGAGACGACCTCGGTCTACGGCTATGGCCACCCCCGCTACTACCGCAACATGATCGACGTCCTCCGGGGTCGCTGCCGACCCGAGACCGACGGCCGCGAGGGACTCAAGAGTCTCGAGGTGCTGATCGCCGCGTATCTTTCGGCCCGTGACAACCGGACCGTGAGTCTTCCGCTCGAGTATTGACCGGCCTCCGCCGTTCGGGAGCGACTGCATGAGCCTCATCGCCGACGACGTGAACATCCACCCGTCCGCCATCGTCGACGACGGCGCCTCGATCGGCGCCGGTTCGCGAATCTGGCACTTCGTGCACGTCTGCGGCGGCGCGACCATCGGTGCCGGCTGCTCGCTCGGCCAGAACGTCTTCGTCGGCAACAACGTGACCATCGGCCGGAACGTCAAGATCCAGAACAACGTCTCGGTCTATGACAACGTGGTGCTGGAGGACGACGTCTTCTGCGGTCCGAGCATGGTGTTCACCAATGTCTACAACCCGCGATCCGCGGTGAGCCGGCGCGACGAGTACCGGGACACCGTGGTCCGGCGCGGTGCGACGCTCGGCGCCAACTGCACGATCGTCTGCGGTGTGACGATCGGCGAGAACGCGTTCGTCGGCGCGGGCGCCGTGGTCAACCGCGACGTGCCCGACCACGCACTGATGGTCGGCGTCCCCGCCCGACGGGTCGGCTGGATGAGCGCGTTCGGCGAACGACTCGACCTGCCGGTCGACGGAGACGGCGAGGCCACCTGTCCGCACACCGGCGATCGCTACGAACTGCGCGGAGGCCGGGTGACCCGGCACCCCGCCCCGTGACCACCACGCCCCGAGCCGGACTCGTGCATCGACTGGTGAACGGTCGGCACGAGACGAAGCTCGCCCTCCTGATCGCGGGCGACCTGCTGCTGCTCGGGCTCTCGATGCTCGCGGCGATCGCCCTGCGATACGACCAGGACTTCGTCGTCGGCATCACCGACCATCGCGCGGTGATCGCGCTGGCGCCGATCGTCGGCGTCGCGATGTTCCAGGTCACCGGCGTCTACCGGATCGTGGTCCGCTACGCAGGCCCATCGACCGCTCCGCGCATGGCGATCTCCGCCGCGATCGCGGCGACCGTCCTCGCCGGACTCGGCTTCATCCTCGATCGCGAAGGCGGACAGAGCCGCTCGGTGTTCGTCAACTTCGGATTGTTCGGCTTCCTCGGCTGCTGGAGCCTGCGTCTGGCGATCGGACGTCTGCTGCGAAGTCGCGCGACCGACAGTGCGGCGGTTCGCGTGGTGATCTACGGCGCCGGCACCGCGGGCGCCGGTCTCGCCAAGGCGCTCGCCCCGGATCCGACCTGGCGGGTCGTGTCCTTCATCGACGACAACCCACGCCTGCAGGGCCGGAAGGTGATGGACCTGCCAGTCCGATCGCCGGAAGCGCTGGACGAACTCGTCGGACGCGAAGCCGTCGAGGCCGTGTTCCTCGCCCTCCCCTCGGTCGCGCCCGCGGTGCGACGCGGCATCCTGTCGCGACTTCGACCGATCGGCGTCCGGGTGCTCACGATTCCGACGCTCGAGGAACTGGTCGCGGGCCGCGCCGACTTCCGTGATCTCCGGCAGCTCGACATCGAGGATCTCATCGGACGCCGCACCGTCACCGCCGACGAGCACCTGCTGCACGAGGCGATCGGTGACCGCGTGGTGCTGGTCACCGGCGGCGGCGGCTCGATCGGCAGCGAACTCTGTCGTCAGATCCTCGCGACCGGACCGCGTCGACTGGTGATCCTCGACCAGTCGGAGTTCAACCTGTATCGCATCGGGATCGAGATCGAGGAGGCCGCCGGTCCGAACGGCCCTGAAGTGCGGACGATCCTCGGCGACGTCTGCGACCGCGATCATCTCGACGAGGTCTTCGAATGCGAGCGGGTCGAGGTGGTGTTCCACGCCGCCGCGTACAAGCACGTCCCGATGGTCGAGGCGAACGAACCCGAGGGACTGCGGACGAACGTGCTCGGCACGACCACGGTGCTCGACGCCGCCCTCGATCACGGCGTCGAGCGGTTCGTGCTCGTCTCGACGGACAAGGCGGTGCGACCGACCAACGTCATGGGCGCGACCAAGCGGATCGCCGAACTCGTGGTGCAGGGGCGGGCGGCGGCGCTGGAGACGGATGAGCGTCCCGACCGGCCGGTCCTCTGCATGGTGCGGTTCGGGAACGTGCTGGAGTCGAGCGGATCGGTCGTGCCGCGATTCCGCGCCCAGATCGAAGCGGGCGGGCCGGTCACCGTGACGCATCCCGAGATCACCCGCTACTTCATGACCATTCCGGAAGCCGCGGAACTCGTGCTCCAGTCGGCCGCGATGGCCCGGGGCGGCGAGGTCTTCCTGCTCGACATGGGCGAGCCGGTGCGGATCCTCGATCTCGCCCGCAGCATGATCGAGGTCAGCGGCCTCACCGTCCGCGACGCGGCGCATCCGGACGGCGACATCGAGATCGCGATCACCGGACTGCGCCCCGGCGAGAAGATCCACGAGGAACTGCTGATCGGCGATGCCGCATCGGTCTCCGACCATCCACGGATCCATCACGCACACGAGAGCCGTCTCGCCCCCGAGGTCGTCGATGCCCTGCTGACGGATCTCCGCGCCGCGATCGAGCGACGCGATCGTGCCGCGATCCGCAGGCTGCTGGCGACGCACGGCGACCTGCGGAGCGCCGACGCGAAGACCGAGACGACCTCGGAGCGGACCTGACCGTGTGCGGTCTGGCGGGACTGGTCGATCCGACTCGACGTCTGTCGCTCGACGAGGCGCTGTTCGCGACCGACCCCGGTCTGCGTCGCCGCGGCCCGGACGGACTCGGCCAGTTCGTCGACCACGATCGCGGCGTGGCGCTTCGCCACCACCGACTCGCGATCTTCGACCCGCGGCCCGAGGCGGCGCAACCGATGACCTCCGCGTCGGGCCGATTCACGATCGTCTTCAACGGCGCGATTCACGATCACCCGGAACGTCGCGTGGAATTGAAGTCGGCCGGCGCCCGGTTCCGCACGTCCTGCGACACCGAGGTGCTCCTCGCGGGATTCGAGCACTGGGGCGTGGAGTCGACGCTCGATCGCGTGGACGGCATGTTCGCCTTCGGCGTCCTCGACCGGGAGCGCGACGAGATCGTGCTCGCCCGTGACCGCGCGGGACAGAAGCCGCTGCTGCTCGCGACCGCCGAGGGCTGCGTGGCCTTCGCAAGCGACCTGCGGGCGCTGGAGGCGCTCCCCGAGCCCTTCGCACGCCGACTGGGCGGGATCGACGACGACGCACTCCACTGGTTCCTCACCCTCGGCGTGGTGCCGTGGCCGATGTCGATCCGCCCCGGCGTCGAACAAGTCGCCCCCGGCGGCCTCGTCCGCATCGACGTCGCCTCGGGTCGCATCGAGCGCGGACGCTGGTGGTCACCGCCCCCGCCCGAGTCCGCAGCCGACGACGACGCGCCGATGCGCAGCGATCGGCTCGCCGACGACCGTCCGCTGCTCGACGTGCTTCGCGAGAGCGTGCACCGTCGATGTCGTGCGGATCGGCCCGTCGGGATCTTCCTCTCGGGCGGCATCGATTCCCGACTGGTCGCCGCGCTCGCCCGCGAATGCGCCCCGACCCTGCCGTGCTTCACGCTCGCTGGCTCGGGCGCCTTCGACGAGTCATCCGACGCCGCCGACATCGCACGACGACTCGGACTCCCGCACCATGTCGTGCGCCCGACCGAGTCGGAAGTCCTTGCGACCGCCACCGTGATCCCGGAGGTCGCCGACGAGCCGTTCGCGGACTCCTCGATCCTCGCCACCACGCTTCTCGCCCGCGCCGCCCGCGAGCACGTCGTGGTGGCGCTCGGTGGCGACGGCGGCGACGAACTCTTCGGTGGCTACCGTCGTCACGTCGTGGCGCACGGCGGCAAATGGCTCGGGTACGCGGTGGCGTCGCTCGTCGATCGACTGCCGCACGGCGTGACCGGCCGCCTCCGAATCGGTCGCGGGTCGCTCGCCGACGCGGCGCGGCGACGACGGCTGGCCGATCCACGCGTGCTCGATCACGCGGGACTGCGGGCGACGCAGGGCGACGCCGCGGACCTGCTCGATCCGCTCCCCGGCGATCCGCTCGCCTTCTCCCGGGCGACGCAGATGAACGGCCGGTGGCGGGCCCCGTGGGACGGTCCCGTCCCGCCGATCGTCTCCGTCCGCGATCTCATGAGCGCGGACTTCCGGACCTATCTCCCGGACGATCCGCTCGCGAAGGTCGATCGCGCGACGATGTCCGTCGGCCTCGAGCATCGTGCACCACTGCTCGGGCGCGACGTCATCGCGGCGGCGGCCGCTCTTCGGACCCGCGATCTCTTCGACGAGCGTGGCGGACGCGCCCCGCTTCGGGCTGCGTTGCGTTCGCTCGGACTGCCGGACGGCGGCGCCAAGCGTGGATTCGCGGTGCCGATCTTCGACTGGCTCCGGGGCCCGCTGCGCGACCATGCCGCCGCCCTGCTGCTCGAACCCGCGAACGACCCGCTGTCACCTGGGCGGGTCGAGCGGTTGTTCGACGATGTCCAGTCCGGCCGCCGCGACCGCGCGACCGCGTGCTGGACCGCGATGTGCTGGCGTGCGTGGCTCAGGGCGCGGTCGTGACCGCGATGCGCGGCGGGACGGTCGCGGCGCAGGCGGCGAGCGTCGCCAGCAGCATGAGCGGATAGGGACTGAGTTGCACGGTGTTGCCGACCCCGTAGACGGCGAGCAGCGTCACGGCCGCCGGAAGGCCGACCCACCTCGGGTCGCGGATCGCGGCCCGCCACGCGGTCGTGAAGAACGCGATGCCGAAGCCGGCGAGCAGGATCATGCCGACCGCGCCGTGCTCGACGAATTCGAACACGATCGAGGAGTGCGGGTTGTCGGTGTACGCGCGTTCGGGCACCGTCGCCTGATCGAGCGTGGCGAGTCGATCGGCATAGACCTGACGCGTCGCGCCGCTGCCATGACCGAGGATCGGTGCCTCCTTCACGATCGGTACCGCCTCGCGCCACCAGAGCATCCGCAGTCCGCCGCTCGAATCGGCCTCGGCCGCGGTCGATGCCTGCACCCCGTCGCCGACCTCGCGGCCGAGCGACAGGAGGCGCGCGACGGGACCCGAACTCGGCGCGACCAGCGGCAGGGCCACGAGACCGGCGAGTGCGACGACGGCGGCCACCATCACGGTGCGCCGGACTCGGGTCGATCCGATCACCAGCAGGACGACGCCGAGCAGAACGATCGCCACGGGAAGCCCGAGATAGAGCGAGCGATTGCCGGCGATCACCACGCTGATCACGCCGAGCACCGCGGCGATACCGAGCCACCACCGCTGCCGGAGCTTCGACGTCGCATCACCCGTCGCAAGCCGGCCCGCAGCCAGCATCGCGGCGCATCCCGACCAGACCGCCGCGTTCCCCGGATGCTTCGACAGACCGCCGGTGACGGTCCACGGCTCGTAGTTGGGGTCGGGCACCAGTCCGGTGTGCATCGCCACCTGCACGAGGCTCGCCACCCCGACCCCGATCAACATGCCGACGAGCGGCAGCCATGACGATCGAATCGCCGGGAAGAGGGTCGCGGCGAACACGATCGTCCGCACCGGACGCATCCCTCCGAGTCCCTCGCCGGGATCCGGCGACCAGATCGCCGCCACCATGGCCCAGACCACGACCGCCAGACCGAGCGCCACGATCGGGCGACGGACGGCGGCGCGTGGATCGATCCGCGCGGACGGGTCGGCGATCCATCGCACGACCGCCATCGCGATGAGCGCGACCTGGCCGATCGAGGCCATCGCCGCCGAGAGCGGTTGAAGCCCGAGGGCGACGGCAGCCACGATGGCGTGAAGCCGGGCCAGATCGGCCGCCACATCCTTCGGAGCGGCGTGACCTTTCCCGGAGCTGGAATCTCCGTTTTCCGTCCTCATCGGGCGGCAGCATACGAACTGGGCCTGATCCTCGCGGACCAGAGGACGCCTGAGCCGAAATCCCCCGAAACGACCCGCGCCCCCGGCGATTTGTCCTCCCGAGCACGGGATCCGGCCGATGGTTCGGATGCCTCTGGGTCGTGTCGTGATCGATCCAGAGCAGCGAGCACCGGATCCCCGGAACGCCTCATGCACCGCATCGACGACCTGCTGATCCAATCCGGGACGACGCTCCGCGAGGCCCTCGCGGCGATGTCCCGGGGCGCTCGGAACATCCTTCTGCTGGTCGATGACGCGGGCCGCCTTCGCCGGACCGTGACCGACGGCGACCTCCGTCGCCTGCTTCTGGACGGCACGGCCCTCGAATCGCCCCTCGCGGTGCTCCCCGCCCGGACCTCGTGGACCGTGACCGACGGCACCGGCCCCGAGTCGGTGCTCGCGCTCATGAACCGGCACGGCATCGATCAGGTGCCGGTGCTCGATCCGGACGGTCGCCCCCTCGGCGTGCATCTGCGACGCGAGCTCGACCGCCCGATCCTCCTCTCGACGCCCCACCTGTCCGAGCACGAGCGGGAATACGTCGAACAGGCGTTCGCCAGCAACTGGATCGCACCGCTCGGCCCCAACGTCGATGCGTTCGAGCGCGAACTCGCGAGCCGGGTCGGGGTCGGTCACGCCGCGGCCCTCTCGAGCGGCACCGCGGCGATCCACCTCGGTCTCAAGCTCCTCGGCGTCGAACCCGGCGACACCGTCTTCTGTTCGAGCCTCACCTTCGTCGCGACCGCGAATCCGGTGCGATACCTCGGCGCCGAACCCGTCTTCATCGATTCCGAGCCGACGACCTGGAACATGTCGCCACTCGCCCTCGCGCGGGCGATGGAGGCCGCGGATCGAATCGGCCGACTTCCGAAGGCGGTCGTGCCGGTCGGACTCTACGGACAGAGCCCGGACATGGAGCCGATCGTCGCGATCTGCGAGCGCTACGGCGTTCCGATCCTCGAGGATGCCGCAGAGAGTCTTGGTGCGACGTATCGGGACCGCGCCGCGGGCACCTTCGGTCGCCTCGGGATCTACTCGTTCAACGGGAACAAGATCATCACGACCTCGGGCGGCGGCATGCTGGTCGGCGACGATCCCGAGT
>CAYZSH010000141.1:0-7187 GCA_964481025.1 uncultured Isosphaeraceae bacterium | reverse complement strand
CTCTCCTGCTCACCTGCTCTCCTGATCTCCTGCTCTCGCCGAAGGCGCAAAAAGACACGCGGGGCTCGCCAAGCGAGCCCCGCGTGCGTTCAGGATTCGTCTCGCGACTCAGGGGCAGGTGGCCCCGAAGTTGCCGAGCTGGAGACCGAGGTCGCCACCGTTGACGGTGCCGTTGCCGTCGAGGTCGGCGGCCGGGTCGTTGGTGCCCCAGGCGCTCACGAGGAGACCGAGGTCCGCACCGTCGACGATGCAGTCACCGTTGATGTCGCCGAGCAGGGCGGGCGGTTCCGCACACTCGACCGCGGTGACGCGGAAGTCGTCGAGGCCCGCCTCGACCACGGAGCCGCTGCCGGTGTCGCAGGCGGTGAAGCGGACGCGGCAGGTCGCGGTGTTCGCCACGAAGTCGCCGACGAGGAACGAGTGCTCGATCCAGCCGCCGGTGTTCTGGGTGGCCGGACCGACCACTTCAGCGTTGACCCAGGTGGCGCCGTTGTTGGACGAGACCTGCACGGTCATGGTGTCCTCGTTGGGCGAGGCGCCGGTGCCATCACCGGTGTTGTCGAACCAGCGGATGTACGACACGGTGGTGCCACCGTTGGAGGCGTCGAAGGTCGGGCTGGTGACGGTGGTGCAGCCGCCGTCGATGTCGAAGTTGCCGTTGCCGTTCTCGGTCACGAAGCAGACCGAACCTTCGGCGGCCGCATCCGGCTCACCACGGGTCGAGGTGCCGGTCGGGTTGCCACGCTCCCAGGCGCCGCTGGTGAGGGCGGCATCGTTGGTGACGGTCCAGCCCGTCGAGTTCGACTCGAAGGTGGCGCCGTAGACGTTGATGAAGTCGGTGGCACCGATCGCCGCGTAGGAGGACGCCGGTGCATCGCTCGGGCTGTAGAAGGTGCCCGCACCGATGGCGGAGGCGTAGACGTACCAGTCGACGGACGACTCGCACTCGACCGCCGGGATCGCGGCGGTGTAGTAGTTCGTCGAGGTCTGCGGCATCGAGACCGTGGTCCAGGCGCCGCCGTCGATGCGGTAGCGGAGACGACCGCTGCCCGGGTTCGGGGTGCCGGCGAGACCGACGACCTGAACCGGGAAGCTCGCACCCGCCGACGGGTCGATGAAGTCGGGCCGGCCGGCGGGGAAGTTGAACGCGATGAGCTCGAGCTCGGGGCCCGGCACACCCTTGGTGGTGCAACCGGCGTTGATCTCGGCGTAGTTCGGCGTGCCGTCGAGGATGTTGCCGTTGTCGTCGTCGAGGGTGAGCCAGTCGATCGTGATGTTCGAGTTGATCGAGGTGCCGTTGTGCAGCGGCATCGAGTTGACGAAGATCGCCTCGATCACGCTGGTCGACTTGCCGGCGGCGATGAGCTCGTCGCGGACCTCCCACACCATGCCGGAGAGGAGCTGGCCGCAGGTGTGGATGGCGCTGCCGCACGAGGAGCAGCCGGTCGAGGAGAACGAGCAGCCGTTGTTGGCGTTGCGGATGCCGGATCCGCACTGGTTCTGATAGAAGCCGACGGCCAGCCGGCTGTCGCCGGTGATCAGGACGCCCATGCAGTCGCCCGACCCTTCGCCGTACTCGCCCTGGCCGGAGCCGGCGGTGGCCACGAGGTGGTGACCGTACTCGTGGTGGACGATGACGTCGAAGGCCGTGTTCGCACACCCGCCACCGGCGTTGTAGAAGTTGATCGAGCCGCCGTCGTAGTAGGCGTTGCAGGTTCCCGAGACACCCGTGTTCACCGTGAAGTTCGTCTGGTTCGCGATGGTGGGGTAGTTCGAGTTGTACGCCAGTGTGAAGTTGCGGACCTCTTCGGCGAAGTAGACGGTGTTCGCCCAGGCTCGCTGCTGGTCGCTGCTGTTCGCGTTGTTGAGGGTCAGGGTGCCGGTGGTGCCGGAGGCGAAGGTGCCGCTGACGTCACCCTGTCCGCCGTCGACGTTGAAGAAGGTCGTCCGGGCCTCGGCGGAGACGGTGACGCTTCCGGTGCCGGCGTTCGGGATCGTCACCACGCCGTTGGCATCGGCGGTGTAGGTGGTGCCGCCGACGGTGACGCGGGCGTGAGGAAGCGGCGAGGCGGACTCGGAGCCGCACTCCATCGAGAACTGGTCGGTCTTGTTCGCCTGGACCTGCACGGTCACGTCGGCGTGGAGGATCTGGTTCTCCTCGTGGATGATCGCGCCGGTGGCGGGGTCCGCGATGAACTTGAACTTGGTGTAGTTCCCGTCACGGTCGCTGCCGGTGAGGATGAACTCGACGCCGGCGCGGGCCGGGGCGGTTTCACCGTTGACGCCGGCGAAGACGACGGGGCGGACGCCGGAGAGTTCGGCGTCGGCGAACCGCTGCATCGCCTCGGCGGTGAAGACGGCCTCGTTCATCATGATCGGGGCGTCGAGCGAGAAGCCCGCGACGTCGGGGACCTGCGCCGACGCCAGCACCACCGGGAAGCCGGGCTCGTTGCGGACGAGCACGCGAAGGGCCGAGTCGTACACCGGCACGCCGTTCACGTGCGGGATGTAGCCCATGAGCATGAACTTCGCCTCGCCGGTGACCAGATCGGTCATGAGCGGCAGGACGTGCGTCTGATCGGACCAGGGACCGATCGGCAGCAGCTGGTCGGCATCAAGGCCCCAGAGATTCGTGGCGTGGTCGTTGATGAACGACGCCGCCGCCTCGACGGGGTTCGCGCCACCGCCGAAGGCGGCACCGTAGACCCGCTCGATTCGACCGTGGTTCTCCGCGAAGCCGGTGCCGGGGTGAGCGGCGAGGAACCGAGCCGGGCCGGAGATCGTCTCGGGGGCGGTGGCGGTCGTCAGGGTGCGGCTGTCAAGGGCAGCGCCAGGTCGCTCGGCTGCGTTCGCGGCACAGAGACCGGGAACGGCGAGCACCGCGGCGAGGATCGCGGAGTGCTTGAGATGCATCATGTCTTCCTGTCGGGACAGTGGGGAGTCGGGCCGGAGGGAGGCCCGAACAGAGTTCAGTGTAGGGAGAGGGACGTCCGGTTGATCCTGCAGTTCCGAAAAGGTGCGATTGGAAAGTTCGGAATCGGGATTCCGACTTGATTCTCGGATCCTGACCTCTGGGTACTCGGACCCGCCCGGAAGCCCCTTGCGGTGAGGGGAATCCGGGTCTACCGTGAGGGGCTTCGCCATGGCCAAGGGCAAGAAGACGAATCCGGATGCGGTGGTCATTGAAAATCGCCGCGCCCGCCACGACTACCGCATCGGGGAGACCCTCGAGTGCGGCATTCGTCTGCTGGGGACCGAGGTCAAGTCGATCCGGTCCGGGCGGGCGAGCCTCGCGGAGGGCTGGATTCGAGCCGACGCCGATCCGCCTCGTCTGCGGCTGCATGGGGTGCACATCGCGGAATACCCGCCGGCGGGCCCTCGCCAGCATGAACTGATCCGCACCCGCGAACTGCTCGCCCACAAGAAGGAGATCCGGGATCTCGCCCGGGCTCAGGATGGGGAGGGCTCGGCCCTCGTCCCGCTCAAGATCTACTTCAAGGACGGGCGGGCAAAGCTGCTGGTGGGAATCGCCGAAGGCCGGAAGAAGGCGGACAAGCGTCAGGACATCGCCAAGCGTGAGGCCAAGCGGGATATCGAACGGGAACTTCGGCGGCGACGCTGACCGGGGTGGGCCGTCATTCTGGAAGCATCGGGAACGTTCGGCCCGCCCGCTCGTCGCGATCCCCGCGAAGGCAGGCCGCGATCTCGTCGGCGATTCGCTCGGGGGGGAGGGCGACGTCCTTCGGGACCGTCTCCTCGTCGAAGAGGCGGCGAAGGAGCGGCGTCTCGACCACGCCCGGATTGATCGTGAAGGCGGTGACGCCGGTCTCCCCGGCTTCGGCCATGATCGATCGGGTCAGCGAGTCGAGCCCCGACTTGCTGGCGGCGTACGCCGTGAAGCCCTGGAACGGGTCGATCGACGCCATCGACGAGACGTTCACCACCCGCCCGCGGCGGGCGGTGAGCTCGGGCCACGCGGTCGTCACCAGGACGATCGGGCCGACGAGATTGCGGTCCAGGACATCTCGAACGAGCGCGGCGTTCGTCTCCGCGATCGGCACCTGCGGCGCGACGCCCGCGTTGTTCACGATCGCATCGAGTCGCCCGAAGTGCCCGACGATCCGCTCGATCGCGTCGCGACAGGCGTCGTGATCGGCGAGGTCGGCGACGAGGATCAGCGAGGCCGCCGACTCGGGCAGCATCGACGCCGTCTCGTCGAGCGTCGTCTGCGTGCGTCCGAGGAGCGCGACTCGCCAGCCGTCGGCCGCGAGCCGCTCCGCCGTCGCCCGACCGATGCCGCTGCCGGCGCCGGTGATCAGGGCGACTCGTCGGTCCATCGACTCATCCGCCACCGGTCAGTCTCAGGACGTCGTTGAAGAACGTGACGACGAAGAGCGATCCGATCAGGATGAGGCCGATCAGGGCCGCCGCGTTCTGGAATGCGATCGACGGCGGGCGGCCGCGGATCTTCTCGTAGACGAGGAAGAGGAACAGGCCGCCGTCCACGATCGGAAGCGGAAGGAAGTTCAGTACCGCGAGATTCACGCTGATCATCGCGAGGAAGAACAGCAGGTACATCGAGCCGCGATCGGCGACCTTCGTCCCGATGTGGACGATGCCGACGGGGCCGTGCAGCTGCTTCACGCTCACCGATCCGCCGATCAGCCGGTCGATGGTGAGGTAGGTGAGCACGATCATGCGCCAGGTCTGGCGGAAGCCCATCGACACCGCGGTGAGCGGGTTGCCGTGCGCCGACAGCGTGGTCTGCAGGGGCTGGAACCACGCCGAGGGCAGCGGCGACGTCCAGCCCAGTTCGTGCAGGGCTCGGACGTCGTCGGCGGCGATCGTGATCGCAGCGGTCTGCGGCGTCGAATCGGGAAGCGGGAGCGTCGTCGTGATCTCGATCGTCGCTGCCTCGCCGGATGCAGCGGCCTCGGCGGTCGCCGCCAGCAGCGCCGCCCGCATCGATGACCAGTCGGTGACCGCCCGATCACCGATCGCATCGATCGCGGTGCGGGGCAGCAGCGAGAGCGGCGCGATCGGCGTCGGCACGGCATCGGCTTCCGTCGCGCCGGTCCGCATCAACGGGCGGGCGGTGATCGGAAGATCGAGGGCGTAGCCGGGAAGCACACCGAGCAGACCGCGAGCATCGACGCTCGCTTCGAGGGACGTCACCACACCATCGCGGAGCACGACCAGCGAGATGTCGCGGCCGGGGCGGGACTGGATCGTGCTGCGGAACTCGTTCATCGACGGTGCCGAGCGGTCCGCGACCTGAAGCACGATGTCGCCCCGCCGGACGATCCCCGCGTTGCGGCCGTCCTCGGGGACGTCCTCGATTCGTACCAATGGCACCAGTCCGATCAGTCCCTCGGCGGGACCGAGATCGCTCGTCGGATCCAGCAGGAGCTGCAGCCGCGGTCGGGCGGCGAGCTCGACCGTGATCTCGGGGGCGGCGTCGGTGGCGGGACCGAACGTGACCGGAACGACGGCTCCGTCCGCATCGGTGAGGCGGGCCTCAAAGTCCTCGAACGTCGTGATCGCGTCGCCGTTCACGCGTTCGATCGCGCGGCCGGGCAGGATCGCGGCGTCCGTGGCCCCGACGACCGGCGTCAGTGCCGGCACGAGCTCGGGGGCGTCGGCCAGCATCGTGCTCGATGCGGGAAGCACGCCCATCATCCGCATGTTCGCGAGTTCGCTGTACTCGGGCTCGATCTCGAAGGTCAGGGTGCCCGCGACGCCGGGTCGTTCGACCTCGACCTGCAGCGGCCGACCCGGCACGCTCATCGCCGACTCGATCATCACGTCGGAGAAGGTCAGGACCTCCATCCCGTCGATCCGGACCACGCGATCGCCCGGTCGAAGACCTTCGCCGGCCGAGTCGGCATCGGTGCCGGCCGCGACCGCGGTCGCCGCGGAGGAGCCGGGGACCACGCCGCCGACCACCGGAGCCTCGAATCGGACACCGACAAGGAAGGCGATCACGAACATCGCGATCGCGGTGATCAGATTCATGATGACGCCGGCGGAGACCACGACCATCCGGCGGCCGATCGGGGTGCGACCGTAGCTGCGTGGATCGTCGCTGGTCGCCCCGGGGTTCGCATCCTCCTGCCCGAGCATCTTGACGTAGCCGCCGATGGGGAGAAGACGCAGCGAGTACTCGGTCTCGCCCAGTCCTGCGTCCGCGAGTTCGCGGTCGCTCATCTGGATCGGAAGGCGTCCGAGCTTCGCCTTGACGACCTCGTCGCACGAGCCGAAGCGGAAGCCGACGCCCTTCCGGTAGCTCGCGACCACCGGGCCCATGCCGATCGCGAACCCGTCGGCCCGGATGCCCGCCCAGCGGGCGGCGAGGAAGTGTCCCAGTTCATGCAGGGCGATGAGCAGCCCGAAGCCGAGCACGATGAGGACGATGTTGCTGCCGGTGCCGAGGATGTCCACGAAGCGTTCCGGTGGAGGGCGGTGAGGTCGAGGGGTGTCGGAGGATAGCCCGCCGGGATGTTCACGCGGGCGATCGGGCGGTGGTTCGTGTCGCCTGCGAAGGGATCGGCCCGAGGAGGGGGCCTCGATCAGTCCGAGGTCTTCGAAGGGCCGGCAGGGGCGGGCGCGTGTGACGGCGTCGGCCGCGGAATCTCCAGTCGGTGTCGCACCCAGTCCCGGGCCGCGGCGTCCGCGCTCTCGACGTCTGCGAGCGCCGTGACCGCACGGACCGGGAGATCGGCAAGGGCTTCGGCCACGAGTTCGCCGATGCGACCGAACGGAATGCGCTCGGCAAGGAAAGCCTCGACCGCGGCCTCGTTGGCGGCGTTGAACGTGGCGCCGGCGGTGCCGCCTCGTCGGATCGACTCGAGCGCGAGACCGACGGCCGGGAAGCGATCGTGGTCGACCGGCTCGAAGACGAGATCACGGAACGTGGTCCAGTCGATCCTCGGCGCGCAGCCCGGAACCCGGATCGGATGGCACATCGCGTACTGGATGGGCATCCGCATGTCGGGCGGCGACAGTTGGGCGATCGTCGAACCATCCACGAACTCGACGAACGAGTGCACGATCGACTGCGGATGGACGATGGCGTCGAGTCGATCCGCGTCCACGCCGAACAGCCAGTGCGCCTCGATGAGTTCGAGTCCCTTGTTCATCATCGACGCGGAGTCGATGGTCACCTTGCGGCCCATCTCCCAGGTCGG
>CAYZSH010000140.1:0-7229 GCA_964481025.1 uncultured Isosphaeraceae bacterium | reverse complement strand
CCTTCGGCACCGAGAGCGACGACGGCAGCCGGCTCTGGATCGGCGACGAACTCGTGGTCGACAACGACGGCCTGCACGGCATGCAGTCGCGAAGCGGCGAGATCGGGCTCGAGGCGGGCACGCACGCGATCCGCGTCGACTTCTTCGAGCGCGGCGGCGGCGCCGGGTGCATCGTGCGATTCGGCGGCCCGGGCGTGGCCTTCGGCGTCATTCCCGATGCGAACTGGTCGCACGGCGGCGGCGAGGCTCCATCACCGGACATCAACGGCGACGGCCAGGTCAACGGTGCCGACATCGGGCTCCTCCTCGGCGGCTGGGGCCAGCCGGGCATCACCGATCTCAACGGTGACGGCGACACCAACGGCGCCGACCTCGGGCTGCTGCTCGGCGCCTGGGGCGGCTGAGTCCGGTCCCGTACGCTGACCACTCCCCACCGCACCCTCCCCCGGCGGTCTACGCGGCGTCGCTGGGCGTGCCTCCGGTCGGGGCTGCGCCCCTCCCTCCGGCCCGCCCAGCGACCAAAGGCTCGTTCGATTCCCTGATGACTCGACTCTCATAGCGGGTGGTACTGTAAATGGGGGCAGATCACAGACGCTTGTGGAGTTTACAACGGCCGGATACCGTGCTCGGAACTCGCATTCGATCGCCCTTGAAACCTCCCGGAGACCCGCGATGATGGCGAGACTATCGCACGTCGCAGTAGCGGTGCTTCTCTCCGCCTACTGTGGCGCCGCAGCTCACGCCCAAGGTGATCCGTTCGACGATATCGGACACCTCAACTCGCTCGAGCGGCAAGCCGAGTTTTGGGAGGCTGCGACCGGGACTGCTTATGTGCATGGTGATTGCGGTTTCTTTCTTGCGCCAGCAGCGGGTGACGAGACTGCGGAGGTAGTCGCTTCGATCGCATCTGGAGACGGCGGCGATCCGCTCGTCTGGTCGGTCGGGACGTTCCAACTCACCGTTTCACTCCCGATCGAGCGCCCTCAGACCGCTGCGGCCGTCGAAGAGACCGACGCCGGGCTCATGATCATGGTGGAGGACCTTGAGCGCAACATCATCGCCGGTCACGTTGTGTTCAACACTGGCTTGGCGACCGATTTGACGGCTGTCAGCTTCACGTCGGGAACAACGGAGGTCGTGTCGTCGCACCACTGGGAAGGCGACAACATCTTCGTCCCAATTCGTACGCATGGCACTGCCGCTGCCGCTGCGATAGATGCTGAGGTGACATCGCTTGCCTATACGGCTCTCAGTGTCCCGCCTCCTGACAAGGATCTCTCGGACGAGGAGATCGATGTCATTGAGGGTGGGGATGATCCCGATTGCCCCTGGGTTTGGTGCCATCGGCCTGATCAGTTCTGCCAGGATATCGCCCAATGCGTCGCAGATCGAGACGCTGAGTTGGCGAACGCATGGGCGATTCGGGCCACCTGTTTGGCAGCTGCGCAGGCAGGCTACATCGGTTGCTTGGATCTTGTGGGGTGCTGGGTCAACGGAAATGTCGGAGGTGGGCTGGGCTGTGCGGCGGCCGACATTGCATGCTCGGCGGCTAGATCGCTTGCGGAGGCAGCCTGCCGCTCTGCGTACCTTGGCTTGGTCACTGCAGCGGAATGGAATTTCCAAGCCTGCGGTGCCAACGCCAAGGCCAACAACGGACAAGTCGTTCCTGGCTGCGACTGCCCAGAGGGTTGGGAGCCGTTTCCAACTCAAGCACCGCCATCATGGGGCCACGTCGACTGCGCAGACGTCTTCGGCGTGTGGGGGCTGACGTGGTCGTATGAGTTGATCTTCGACTGGGAGTGATTCGCGAGATCACATGAAGCAGGTCGAAGACGAACCTAACCGCGCGCGGTCATTGATCGGCAGGATCGTCATCATCACCGTGGTCGTGGTCGTTGTAGTTCCGATCGTGCTGGGGTGTATGTATGGTCTACTACGGCCGATCTTCGGATGAGCGACATCACTTGGCTCGTCGAGACATGAGGAAGCAGATGCTCGTCCGATGTCAAGCCTGCGCGTACCTTCTCTATGGCTTGGATGGGATACGATGCCCGGAGTGTGGATGTGAGTTCGACCCTGCGGACGGGCGAACCGTCCGGCTCCCAGAACCCAGAACGATAAGCGGCCGGTTCGTGATAGTGTTGATTGCTTCAACATTGATGACAGCCGTCACGATACTCCAGATGTTGAAAGGCTGATCCGGGATTGTGGGACATGGACGGGCGACGCGACCGCGTGAGCGCACGTTCGAGTCGCGATGGATCGCGTGGAGCGACATCGACCTGGCCCCAACCATGGCGGGACTGGCTCGGCTGGTGGCGGAGAACTTGAAGTCACGACGTGGACCCCGCCAATCGGCTTTCATCCATCAGTTGTGAACTCAACGCACAGCTGCTACGACCTTCCCCCGGTTCCAGGCGAACGTGACAATCTCCACTCGGGTAGCGCGCGGCTCCCCATGCGCTTCCCTCGGTTCCTTCCGGCGCTCTCCGTCCTCTCCGCCACCTCGCTTCTGGCCGCGAACCACGCCGGCCGCCCGGCGGCGGTCACGCCCCCGACGCCGCCGACCGTGACGGCGCGGGCCGCGGACCTGTTGCCGAGCCCGTTGCGCCGCGGCGCCTTGGAGACCGGGACCTCGCTGGAACTCACGGTTGATGCGGCGTCGACCCGCGACGCGGACGCCGCGTCGATGAACGGGCGCCTCGTTCGGCTCGGGGGCGTGCCGTTGCCCGGCGGCGACACCGTCGATCTGTCGCTTCGTCGCATCGATCCCTTCACGCCCGACGCGACGATCGTCGTCGCGGGGCCCGGCGGTCGGGAACGTCGGATCGCGACGACGTCGGTGCTCGCGCTCGCGGGCGAGGTCGAGGGCGATCCTGACGGCGAGGCGTTCCTCTGCTTCAGTCCCGCAGGCGTCGAAGGCTGGATCCGCACCGGCGGCGTGGCGTTCGGCGTCTCCGACGGCGTCGACGGCGGCCCGCTGCTCGTTCACCGACTCGACGCCCTGCCGCCGATCGATCCCGCGCTTCTCGAGAACTTCTGCGGAAACGACCTGCTCGATCAGCCGGTCGCGTTCGACCCGGTCCGGCGGCCCGTCGATCGCACCGCCCGCTCGACGAACGCCGCGCCGCCGTGCAAGCTCGTCCGCCTCGCGATCGAGACCGATCAGGAACTGGTCGGCATCTTCGATGGCAGCATCAGTGCGACGACCGGGTACGTCGCGACGCTCGTCGCCGCGTCGAGTTCGATCTACACCCGCGACTTCGGCGTGCGACTCCAGATCGGATGGCTGCGACTGTGGAGCGACGAGGATCCCTGGGACGCTCCCGACATGGGCGCTCAACTCGGTGCCTTCCGCGACTACTGGGAGGGCAACATGGGTCACGTCGATCGCGACCTCACGCACTTCCTGAGCGGGCGTCCGCTGGGTGGCGGCGTGGCGTGGCTCGGCGTCCTCTGCAGCAACTACAACTACGCCCTGAGCGCGAACCTCAACGGATCGTTCCCCTACCCCGTCCAGCACAACCACGCCGAGAACTGGGATCTCATGGTGTTCAACCACGAGATCGGACACAACGTCGGCTGCCCGCACACGCATGACATCGGCGTGGACGACTGCGCGAACGGCGACTGCTCGATCGTGCCGAACGCGACGATCATGAGCTACTGCCACGGGTGCCCGGGCGGACTCGCGAACGTCCGAATGGAGTTCTGCCCCGAGAACATCGCGAACGTCGCCGCCCACTTCGCCGCGGTCCCCTGCGATTTCAGGGTGCTCGAGGGTTTCGAGGCCGGTGACGACTTCGCCCGGGTGCTTCCCGACGAGACGGTGCTGATCGACGTGCTTGCCAACGACGCCGAGAGCGACTGCTCCAGCGTGTTCCTCGACGAGTTCGACGCGGTCTCCGCACAGGGCGGCACGATCGTGCGGGACCTGCACGGCGGCGCCGGTGATCGCCCCGCCCTGCGATACACGCCGCCCGCGAATCCCGGCCCGGAGGACTCCTTCACCTACTCGGTGGCCGACGAGGATGGCGTCTTCGTCGATGAGGCGACGGTCACGATCCGGATCGACGTGCCGCTGCCTCCGGTGAACGTGATCGGCGCGCTGCCCGGCATTCGGGGCAGGTACTACGCGCTGTCGTCACCGGTACTGCTTCCCGACTTCGACTCGCTGACCCCGTATGCCGCGACGGTGTGGAACCGCATCGAAGCCGCTTCGACCAATGGCGAGTTCGCCGACACGGGTCGATCCGATCAGGTCGGGGTCGTCTGGACCGGCTGGATCGAGGTGCCGGCAAGCGACTCCTGGACCTTCGGCATCGAGAGCGACGATGGGAGCCGGCTCTGGATCGGCGACGATCTGGTGGTCGACAACGACGGTCTCCATGGCATGGTGGATCGCACGGGATCGATCGAACTGATGGCCGGACGCCACCCGATCCGCGTCGAGTTCTTCGAGAACGGCGGCGGCGCGGGCTGCATCGCCCGGATCGCCGGCCCCGGGATGTCCTACGGGGTCATCCCGGATGCCATGTGGTCGCACGGGGGCACGGTCGCCGATCCGGCCGATCTCAACGGCGATGGCGATGTCGACGGCGCCGACCTCGGCCTGCTGCTGGGGGGCTGGGAACAGCCCGGCCCGACCGACCTGAACGGCGACGGCACCACCAACGGCGCGGATCTGGGGCTTCTCCTGTCCTCGTGGACCGGCTGAGCCGGGCCACTTCAGGTTTCCCCGGCCGAAAAAGCCGCGGGTCCCTCTCCGGAGGTCTTGAACCGGCCTGCGGGTTCGGTACACTGCTCGGCTCATCTCAGACCGTATGAACTACTGGGTCGCGGTGTCCGCTTGGACCGGCACCGCCTCCGGAGCCTCCGAAGAGGCGATGGGACCCGGTGGGAGGTAGGAACCCATGGCCAAGAAGGTCACCAAGCAATTCAAGATCATGGCGCCCGGCGGCAAGGCGACGCCGGCGCCGCCCATCGGCCCCGCCCTCGGTGCCAACGGCGTCAACCCCGGTCAGTTCATCACCGCGTTCAACGAGCGGACCAAGGAACTGAACGGCAAGATCGTCGGTTGCGTCATCACCGTCTACGACGACCGCTCGTTCGAATTCGAGATCAAGGCGTCCCCCGCCTCGGTCCTGATCAAGAGCGCGCTCAACATCGAGAGCGGCTCGGGCGAACCCAACACCAAGAAGGTCGGAACCCTCACCCGGGCCCAGCTCGAGGCGATCGCCAACGAGAAGATGGCCGACCTCAACTCCGGAAGCCTCGACGCCGCGGTCCGCGTGATCGCCGGTACCGCCCGTTCGATGGGTGTCGAGATCGAGGAAGGAGCGCTCTGATCATGCCGAAGTTCACCAAGCGTCAGAAGGCCAACCTGGACATGCTTCCCGCCGAGCCCGTCTCGCTCGAGGAGGCCGTCAAGGTTCTCAAGTCGTTCAAGAGTCCGAAGTTCGACCAGGCGGTCAACGCGGTCGTCCACCTCGGCATCGATCCGAAGCAGGCCGATCAGGCCCTGCGTGGTTCGATCGCGATGCCCAAGGGCATCGGTCGCACCTCGCGGGTCATCGCGTTCTGCAACACCGACGTCGCTCCGAAGGCCAAGGAGGCCGGCGCGGTCGAGGCCGGTGGTGAGGAGCTCGTCGACAAGGTGTTCGGCGGCTGGACCGAGTTCGACGTCGCCATCGCCAGCCCCGACATGATGCGGTTCGTCGGCAAGCTCGGAAAGGTGCTGGGTCCGAAGGGCCTCATGCCGAGCCCCAAGGCCGGCACCGTCACCCCCGACGTCGTGACCGCGGTCACGGAGTTCGCGGCCGGCAAGCAGGAGTATCGCAACGACGACGGCGGCAACCTGCACGTCGTGGTCGGACGCATGAGCTTCGCCGAGGCGGACCTCGTCGAGAACCTCCGGTTCTTCCACGAGACCGTCGAGAAGATCAAGCCCTCCGCTGCCAAGGGCCAGTACATCAAGAAGTTCGTGATCTCCGGCACCATGACCCCCGGCGTGCAGATCGCGCTCTGATCCGCGGAAGGACCACACCATGAGCAAGCCAGTCAAGAACATGATCATCGAGGAGTACCGCAACCGCTTCGACGGTGTCAGCGGTGGCGTCCTCGTGCACATCCGCGGAATGGAAGCCCTCGACAACAACAACATGCGGAACGAGCTCCGCAAGAAGGCGATCCAGGTCACGCTGCTGAAGAACACGCTCGCGAAGAAGGCGTTCGCCGGCACCCCGCTCGAGGCCCTCAACCCGAGCCTCGTCGGTCCGACCGCCTTCGTCTACGGTGCCGAGAGCCCCGTCGACGTCGCTCGCGAGATCATCACCTGGGCCAAGAAGGTCGAAGCCATCGACCTTCAGGCCGCCTCGCTCGACGGCATCTACTTCGAAGGTGCCGCCGGTGTGAAGGTGCTCTCCAGCTACCCGACCCGCGAAGAGGCGCAGGCCAAGGTCGTCACCCTGCTGCTCTCCCCGCACCGCAACGTCGTCGGTTGTGCCGCGAGCCCCGGCTCCAAGCTGCTCGGCGTCGTCAAGACCATTCAGGAGAAGCTCGAGAACGGCGAGACCATCGCGAAGGTCGGCTGACCCCGCGATCGTCCTCGCCCCGCTCGACTCGTTTTCTTTTCACAGTCCACTTTCCCGCCGCCCCGACTGGCCCCAGGGTTAAAGACCGCAGGTGCGGTCCCTCTCGGGGGGCAACTCAAGAGGAACGGAGTTTCCAATGTCCGAAGAAGCCACCGAAGCCAAGACCTTTGACGCGAAGATCACCAAGCTCGGCGACGAGATCGCCGGCCTCACCCTCAAGGAGGCCGTGGACCTCGCCGACTACATGAAGGACACCTACGGCATCGAGCCCGCCGCGGGTGGCGCCGTCATGATGGCCGGCCCCGCCGGTGGTGGTGACGAAGGCGGCGGCCCCGCCGAGCAGACCGAGTTCGACGTCATCCTCGAAGCCGCCGGCGACAAGAAGATCCAGGTCATCAAGGCGGTCCGCGAGGCCACCGGCCTCGGTCTCAAGGAGGCCAAGGAGATCGTCGACGGCGCTCCCAAGGCCGTCAAGGAGAAGGCTTCCAAGGAAGAAGCCGACGCCCTCAAGACCGCCCTCGAAGAGGCCGGCGCGACGGTCAACATCAAGTGATCCGAGGCGGCCCTTCGGGTCGCCACGCATCCCAGCGAATCACGACGACCTCGTCCTCGGACGAGGTCGTCGTCGTTTTGGGG
>CAYZSH010000139.1:0-7258 GCA_964481025.1 uncultured Isosphaeraceae bacterium | reverse complement strand
TTCCGCCCCATCGCCAGCAGGCGTACGCAGGACTTGGATTCGCCGAGGGCAGCCTCCCGATCGCCGAACGGATGGCGCGGGAGGTGCTGAGTTTGCCGATGGGGCCGCAGTTGTCGCTCGCGGACCTGGCTCGTGCGGCCGATCGGATCAGCGTCTGCAGCATGTCGGCGTCCTGAAGATTCGATCGCACGCAGGGGCCGCGCGGAGCGCTCAGTGGGGCACTAGGCGATTGATCCGCCGAAGCGCGGCTTGCAGCGGACCGGGTACCCATCGCTTGGCCGACGAGACAAGCCAGCGCCTCGCGCGACGGCTCCCGTCGCCGATGTTCCGAATCAGGTCGTGGATGCGGACCGTCGCCGTCAATGCAAAGCTCGGATTTCGCCATGGTCCGGCTGCCAACGCCGACTCGATGAACACCGGACCGACCCGGTCGATCAGGAATCGCTCGCCGTGTCGACGCGACGCGGTCTCGATGACGCGATACTCCGAGACAGAGGCGTTCAGGATCGCTTCGACCGCATCCACGACCGGCACGGTGGGAGGGTCCTCGCCCCGCTCTCCGACATCGAAGCCGTCTAGTTGATCGAATCGCCCGTAGGTCATTCCCGCCGTGGACTCGACGCCGACGACACACGGCACGCCCGCCAGCGCCGCCTCGACCATCGCGGTTCCGCCACCGACAAACACGCCGGCGTCGGCGACGACTTCGCCGAATCTCGCGTACTCGACCGCGCCATGCAGGAACACCCGATCACCGAGCGATCGCGCCGCGATCTCTTCCTCCATGCGGCGGCGGAGTTCGCCGTATCCGTAGACATGCCACTCCACGGCGTCATGGCCGCGGCGGACCAGCTCTTCGATCACATCGAGCATGTAGAGGTTGTAGGTCTTGAACTCGACGAGGCGCCCCACGGACACGATCTTGTGTCGAATCGGGGTGACTGTTCTGAGTCCTCGATCCTCGAGCGGCGTCGGGACGATCATGGACCCCGCAAATGGTCGGGCGAAGTCGCGCCGGTGCCGCGCACGGCAGGCCTCGTTCATGAACATCACCGAACGATCCGCTACATGGTTCCTGAAGACCAGACGGCGCAACTTCAGATGGAGCCGATCCGGTCTCATCAGCGTGAAGATCGCAGGGTGATACACCCCGAGCAGGAATCGGCTTGAAGCGCCGCGATGGCGGTGGCGCCGCAACGAATTCATCAGCGACGGTGGATCCGGCGCGAAGACGACGGTCACGTCTTCGGAACTCGTCGCCCGCGAGTGCCTGCTCCCTGGCGGCGTGATGACGCGGTGCAAGCCTCCGACATCGCACTCGACACGGCGATCAAGCAGCGCCTCGAGCTCGCCATGCGTCTCAAGATGCAGGGTGACGCGGTGGCCGTGGGCGACCAGCCAGTTGCTCAGCCGCACGAGCAACGTCTCGACGCCGCCGAGCACCAGAGCGGGGTAGTAGACGTGAAGTCGGACGGATTGACGATGCGGACTCATGTCGCTGACAGAGCGAGGCGGCCCGTCGGCGGCAGGCTCGGGTTGCCGCCTTTGGAAGAGCCCCACCGCTCCATCCACGCCCCGAACATGAGGGCGTTCCAGATCGCGGTCGCGGGCGCCGGGCGCTGGCCGGCCAGAAAGCGCCGCCACGTGGCGCTCACGCGGCCTTCGTCGAGACACCCTTCTCGTCGCAGTCGAGACGGATCGAGAAGGTCGGATGCCCAGTCCTTGAGCGGGCCGCGCAGCCAATCGCCGTACGGCGGACTGAATCCCTGCTTGGGGCGCTCGATGAGCTCCTCGGGAACGCTGCGATAGAGCACCCTGCGAAGGAGCCACCGGCTTCGACCCTCCCGCACCTGCATCGCCGGAGGCACTCTCGCCGCAAACTCGAACAGTCGATGGTCGAGCAACGGTTCCCTCGCCTCGAGGCTCACCGACATGCTCGCCCGATCGACCTTCGTCAGGATGTCGCCGGGAAGGTAGTTGACGCAGTCGGCGAAGCGCATGCGGGTCCGAAGATCGCCGACGCCGAGGCGCCACGAGTTCGGGGCGCCGGTCGAGCGCGAGGCGGCGCCGAGCACCACTGATGCGCCGCCGCGGGCGTCCCAGAAGCTCATCCACCGATGCTGGCAATCGAGCTCGTCCTCGGCGGTGAGGTACGGGCCGAGGCCCGTGAGCGTGTCTCCAAGCAGCGCCGCCTGAAGCCGCCGCGTGCCCTTGCCGAACGCAAGCCGCGTCCAGCCGGCGGGCCCTCGTTCGGACGCGAAGCCTGCGGACTCCGCCAGCCATCGCCGCAACGGCCGCGGGATCCTTCGAACGCCTCGAAGGAGCGCCGGCAATCGATCGTAGTGGCGATAGCCGCCGAAGAACTCGTCCCCGCCATCGCCGCTCAGCACCACCGTCAGCGACTTCCGCGCCTCGCGGCAGACGAGATAGGTGGGAATCTGCGAGGCGTCGGCGAACGGCTCGTCCCAGATCTCCGGGAGGCGGGGCACCACCTCAAGCGCGTCCGCACCCGTCACCACCCGCGTCTCATGGTTCGTGCAGAGGTGCTTCGCGACCGCCTCGGCATGCCGCGACTCGTCGAGGCGCGGATCGTCGAAGCCGATCGTGAAGGTCCGAACTGGATGCCGTCCGATCGCCTGCATCCGGGCGACCACCACCGAGGAGTCGATGCCGCCCGAAAGAAACGCCCCGAGGGGCACATCGGCGATCATGCGGGTGCGGATCGCCTCGTCGAGGAGATGCTGCAGTTCGTCGACCGCTTCGTCCTCCGAACAGGCGAGCGGACTCTCGAGGCCGGCAAGCATCGCGTCCCGCGCCGACCACCACGACTCGATCACGCCGACCCGGGTCGACGGGTCGAAGCGCAGCAGGCAGCCAGGCGGGAGCTTTCGGATGCCGGTCCAGATCGACCGCGGCGCCGGGATGTAGCCGTACTGCATGAAGTCGGCGAGGGCTTCGCGGTCGATGCTCGCGTCGAATCGGGGATGCGCGGCGAGCGCCTTCAACTCGGATCCGAAGAGGAGCGGTGCACCTTCAGGGACGCGAAGCGATAGATCGCCGTGCACGGACTCGACCCCGGGCACCCCGTAGTACAGCGGCTTGACTCCAAGGCGGTCTCGCACGAGCCAGAGGATTCGCTCGAATCGATCCCAGATCGCCATCGCGAACATGCCGACCATCCGGGGAAGGCTCTCGTGAACGCCCCACGCCTCGAAGGCGGCCAGGATCACCTCGGTGTCGGAGTGGCCGCGGAAGCGGGCGCCCCGGACCTCGAGTTCCCTGCGGAGTTCGAGAAAGTTGTACACCTCGCCGTTGAAGACGATCGTGAACCGCCCGGAGGCGGAAGCCATCGGCTGGTGCCCCTCGGCGGAGAGGTCCTGGATCGCGAGGCGCCGGAAGCCGAACGCGACGCCGGGGGCGTCGCTCCACGCACCCCCATCGTCGGGTCCGCGGTGGAGCAGGGCCGAGGCCATCCCCGCTGCTGCCTCGCGAAGCCCTGCTAGAGCGGATCTGCTGTCGAAGATGCCTGAAAAGCCACACATGGCTGACCGAGTATCGACCGGATCAGGCTTTCGGTGAGAGTCGATCGAGCATCATGCCTGCAGCAGAGAACGCTACGGCGGCGATACACCACCCTACCTACCCGGGGCCCTCGGTACCGCCGGACGCCTCTTACACGGCATCCGCACCGTCTTTGCCCAGTCGGTGCGGGGGTACGCTTCGGACCGTGTCAATGACTTTGAGACACATTCGTTCATGAAGCCGCGGGCTGCGGCGTGGTCTTGGCGGGATCCTGTTCGGGTCGGTTGATCCAGACCTCGACGGGCACGGTCTTCGCGACGGGCCTGCCTCGGACGAATCGCTCGGGGTGCGCGATCCAGGCGCGGTCGAGGGCCTGCTGCCGGACGGCGACGAGCGTGAGATGCCTTCCGGAGTGGACCTCGGCCGGCGTGAAGTGCGCGAGCGACTCGTGATGGTGACGGTGGTTGTACCAGTGGAATGCTTGCGGGCACCATCGTCTCCACTGGTCGAAGGTCATCCGGCCCTCCGGCCACGCGGGTCCGTACTTGAGCGTCTTGAACTGGCTCTCGCTGAAGGCGTTGTCGTTGCTCGTGCGCGGCCGCGAGAGGCTCTTCCGGATGCCGAGCGAGAGGTAGAGATCCGACAGCGGCTGGGCGGTCATCGGCGTGCCCCGGTCGGAGTGCACGACGAGTCCGCGAGGATCGACGCCGTTCGACCTGACGGCCTCGTCGATGAAGTCGCGTGCGAGGGCCGCCGACTCGCCACGGGCGAGACGCCACGCGACGACGCAGCGGCTGTAGAGGTCGATGGCGACGTGGAGCGCGTAGTGGCCTCCGCCGGATGCGGGCACCCTCGTGACGTCCCACGTCCAGACCTGGTCGGGGCGGGTGGCGACGAGCACCGGCTTCTCGTGGCGAGGGTGCGACGCGATTCTCCGGCGTTCGCGGATCGCCTTGTTTTGCCGCAGGATCCTGTACATCGAGCTCGGCGAGCAGAGGTAGGTCCCTTCGGAGAGAAGCGCCGCGTGGACCTCTCTTGGCGTGAGATCGGCGAAGCGCTCCTCGCAGAGGACGGCGAGGATCCTCGCTCGCTCGTCGCTGCCGATGCGCCGTGGATGACGCTTGGGATCCGAGCGGAGGCGGAGGGGCCCGGATCCGGCGTCGGCCCGCGCTCGCCTCCGGTACCAGGTCGCGCGTGAGACCCCGAGTGCGTCGCACGCCGGCTTCACGCCGAGCTCGCCGTGATGGGTGTCGACGAGCGTCATGCCCGCCTCCCGTCGCCCGGCGAGGTCGCGTCGCGGTCGATCTCCTCCATCATCTCGGCCATCCTCTTTTGAAGGAGATGGAGCTTCTCCGCATGCTCGAGCTTCAGGCGGAGCCGGGCGACCTCGCGTTCGAGCCGGGCGTTCTCGTGGCGGAGCTGGCTCTCGGTCGGCGCGGTGCCCGCGGGGACCCGGTCGGGGTGGGCACGCATGCGCCAGCGTCGCCAGTTGGCGAGGTGCGAGGTGTAGATGCCTTCCCGGCGGAGGAGGAGGCCGATCTCGCCGGGGCGGCTGCAGGCATCCGCGGACTCGAGGATCCGGAGCTTCTCACGGTCGCTGAAGCGGCGGCGAACAGGCCGCAGTGCGTCGCGGGCCGGCGAGTCAGGCGTGCTGGCGGGGTTGGTCGGCATGACGGACATTCCTGGTCGCCCTGATTGTCTGGAGCGATGGGGAGTGTCTCATCATCATTGACACGGAGGGCTTCAAACCAGTTGAAGCAGCGGTGCCGGATTCATTACCGCTTGCAGTGGTCGAACTGTAAATGACGGTTTCCTGGCGACACTCCTGTTCCCCCGCCGCGGCGCGCCGCAGAAAGAATCCACCGCGACCTGATCCCACCCGTGCAAACGCACAAGTTGCCACTGAACACAAGTCCGAGCGAACCTGCTTCCAGGCTCAATCCAGATCGAGATCCCCACTACCTCCACGCGATCAACCGCTTGACGGTCCGTCGCGCGGCAAGCATCACCCGTCTCCGCATAGGCACAACCGCACAAGGATAGCAGTGCTGACTTAACCGCGCCAGGTAGGGATTGTCGTGCACGCTCGGAGCGTCGATAACCGCAACTCGCGCACCCGTCTTAAAAACCGCATATGGGAAACTAAGTTGGTCCCGCGAACTGAATCGGCATATCTGTTCCCACCATGCCAGCGATAGCCGTAACATTTGGGGTGATGCACGCATGGCAAAGGCAGGCAGCTCAAACAACCCAGACCTCCTTTGAAAACCTTGCCGGCGGTACTCTGCCATTTGCCTTTGAACGCGATCAGCGTGATCCAACTGATACTTCAATACCTCACCGGCCTCCCGAAAAACGCAGTCTCGAAGTCGATGCTTGAACACAGCAATATCCGCAGTTGAGTCTTTGAGCACCTGCTCGCAAATTGCTTCCGGGCTCGCCTTTAAGGTGTAGTTTCCATCAATCCAAATGTAAAAGTCATAACCAGGCAGCAGCACCTGCGGCAGGACCTTGGGCAGTTTCGCGTGACGGCGACCGGCGAACCGCGGGTCGCTCGACCAGATCGGCAAGGGGCGCACCTGCCAGACGCGCAGGTGGTCCTGCGGCCTGTCGCTGTAGGCGATGAAGTCGGCGCTCCCTACGTCAACCTCTGGGTCGACGAGAAGATCTTTGCCAGCGGCGACTGCTGTCACGACGGCGATCCGTGGGGCGCGGTCTGCGGGCAGCGCTGATTGCGTCTCACTCGCCATACGCGGTCTTATCGACCAACTCGACCGTCGTCACCACACGTCGGCAGCAGGGTAGATCGCCGAGCGACATATCGGACCGAGCGGAGTCCTACTCGGGGGGACTTTATCCGCGTCAAGTGCGATATGGGGCCTGGTCGACCGGAGACGATACCCAGGCGTGATTGTGAGATTGGCAACCCGCACTGTGATGTGACTTGGGTCAGCGGATGGACGCTGTTCGCGACCAGGGAAGCAATGTGGCGACCGGCCCCCTCACGATCCCCGTGGGCCCCGGTGGCTGGAGTTGACCAACACCGCTTGCGGCCTCGGACCCCGTTCATCCGCAAGGCGTCCCAATTCGCCACCGGGCTGCGGATTCGTCCCGGAACCTCGCGAGCGAGCGGGGCTGTGAGCTGCATCTTGCCGATGGGTGAGGGTCGCCGGGGAGCCCGAGCAACTTCGCCCAAGTCACCCGAGATCAACCCCGTCACGCCTGAGTCACGCGCTCGCACTCGTCCACAACCTTTCCGATCGTTTTTCGGAGCGTGCTGGAGCAAGACCGGTGGCTGCCGAGAGCGGACCCTACCCCCGGGGTCGCAACGGCCCAGTCGCCGACTGAGGATTGACTGTAGACAGCGATGCTCACGACTGCCGCCTGAGTCCTGAAAGCGCTACTGCTACTTGGAAGAACCGTCACAGGCCATGAGCGGCGAGTCGGCGGAAGCCAGCGAGACAGTGCGGCCGACTCGGGATGCTCTGACGGTGGGGCGGAATCAAGGGAGCCGGCCCCAGTCCGGCGGCCTGACCAACATTGACTTCAGACGCCGTCCCCGGCGACAACCTCGCGGGAGCCGACGGGCCATCTGGCCGATGACCCTGGGACGCATAGAGTCCCCGATTCGTCGGCGAGCAGCAGGCAAGCACCGGTCATGAACATTCAGGTCGTCGTCGCATTCTGCCTTTGGCCGATTGTCTCCCTGTGGCTCGTGAACAGCCTTGGCCCAGCT
>CAYZSH010000138.1:0-7274 GCA_964481025.1 uncultured Isosphaeraceae bacterium | reverse complement strand
GCTGACCCGCGCAACGAGCCACCGACGCCCCCACGCGCCATCTCCTGCTCACCTGTTCTCCTGCTCACCTGCTCTCGCCGACGAAGGCGGCGTCCGTCAGGCGGCGCCGCGGTCGCCCTGCAACTCGGCGATCACCTTGTCGAGCTGACGGACCACGGCGTGCATGTTCTTCCAGCGGCCGTGCTCGTTGGGCTCGAGGCAGATGTTGATGACTTCGCCAAGTGATGGCGGCACTTCGCGGTTCAGGGCGTTCGCAGGCGTCGGGACCTGCGCCTGACCGCGTCCGGAGCCGAACCCGGCGGTCTGCACCTCGTTGCCGGTCAGCATCCAGTACATCGTGGCGCCGAAGTTGTAGACGTCGGTCCGCTCGTTCAGCGGTTCGACCTTCGCCTGCTCGGGGGCCATGAAGCCCGGGGTGCCCTGGATGCGTTCCTTGGGCTTGCCGATGGGATGGGCCTGGCCGAGATCGATCACCTTGACGTCACCCTTCTCGGTGATGAGGACGTTGGTCGGCTTCATGTCGGCGTGGACGTAGCCCCGGTCGTTCATGTGGGCCATCGCCTCCGCGACTTCGCGGAAGATCCGGAGCTTCTCGATCACCGGGGTGCCGATCAGCAGCTTCTCGAGCGGCGTCCCGTCGACCAGCTCCATCAGCACGATGACTTCGGTGCGAGCCCAACCCTTCGGGCGGATCTTGTCCACGCTGAAGATCCGGCGGATCGCCGGGTGGTCGAGCTTCTTCGAGACCTTCACCTCGTTCTCGGCCTGAACGAGGAATCGATCGTCCTTGTCCTTGCCGTCGTTGAAGAGCACCTGCTTCAGCGCGTAGACGTTCCCGTTCTTCGGGTCGTAGACGCAGAAGATCTCGCTGGCCGCGCCGCTTCCGATGTGCTTCAGCACTCGGTAGCCATGGATGTTGTCTGGATTCTTCACGGGACTGGCAGTGAGCAAAACGACACTCCCCACTTCTACGACCCAAACACCACGGGCAACGCCTAGGGACGGTGTCTCGGCAACGATCGATGGCTGCGGACGGACGTCGAGGACATGGCTCTTTCAGGGGCCGACGGCCGATCCACCACTACGTAAGGCGTCAATGATACGGGATTCGCGCACGGATTCCACACCGTCGGTCGTTCCCGGACGCAATCCGAACGATGCGGAGATGACGGTCGGTGATCACGCGGTCGGGATGTCGCCGGTGCCCGCGTAGCGACCGTTGGATCGACGCAGAATCTGCCGCCCGAGGTCGTCCAGAAGGCTCGACGCGCCGAACCGGTACAGCGCGGGGGTCAGCCACTCGGAACCGAGCGTCTCCCGGAGCATCACGAGATGGTGGATCGCCGCCTTGGAGGCCCGAATCCCGCCCGCGGGCTTCATCCCGACCTTCTCCCCCGTCGCGAGGAAGCGATCACGGATGGCTTCAAGCATGACCAGCACCACCGGCATCGTGGCCGCCGGCGAGATCTTGCCGGTCGAGGTCTTGATGAACACCTCGCCGTCCGAGATCCGATCACCGTTCACCGGCTCTGAAGTTCCGGCTTCGATGGCCAGATCCGAGGCCAGTCGCACCCGGTCGAGCGTGCCGAGCTCGCCGGTCTCCAGAATGATCTTGAGATGGGCCTCGCCGCAGGCCCGCTTCACCGCCGCGATCTCGTCCTGGACCTCGTCGTAGCGGCCCGCGAGGAACGCTCCCCGGTTGATCACCATGTCGATCTCGTCGGCCCCGGCCTCGACGGCCGCCGCGACGTCCGCGAGGCGGATCTCCAGCGGGGCCTGACCGCTGGGGAACGCGGTCGCGACGCTGGCGACCTTGATGTTCGTCCCGGCGAGCCGGGCCTTCGCGGTCGAGACCAGCGTGGGGTAGACGCAGACCGCCGCGACCGGCGGGACCGGTGGCTGGTGGTTCCCGGGGACCGGGTGTCGCGCTCGATCGCAGAGCGCGTGCACGCGTTCGGGCGTGTCGGCACCCTCCAGCGTGGTCAGGTCGGTCATCGAGACCGCCAGTCGCAGCGCGGCGTCCTTGGACGACGCCTTGATCGACCGCGTCGTGAACTCCGCGGCGCGGCGGGCGGCCATCACGGGATCGACGGTGCGAGGTCGGATCATGGGGCGGTCTCCGGGAACGGTCCGGTCTGGGGCGGGATGCGAACGGAGGCGCCGCCTCGCGGCGACGCCTCCGGTGTCAGGTCATGCGGCGTGAACGTCAGCGGGCGGCCTGGAAGAGCCCCGGCAGGTTGGTGCCGTTCACGAGGACGAGCTTGCTGGTCGTCGGCGTGTTCGCGTTCTCGATCCAGTAGATGAAGAGCTGCTCGTCCTGCGAGTCGATCACGTAGAGAAGGTCGTACGGCGCCTCCCGAGGCCCGGAACCGCTCGACGCGGTGAGCAGCGAGAGTCCGGAGTTGGTCGTGATCGCGTCACCGGCGAAGGCGGGGTTGGGGGCGAGACGACCGGCCTGCGCGATGGTCATCGCGAGGATGACGAACGCGGACGCCCAGAGGACGGGGCTCGAACGGTTGATTCGGTGGCTGTTCATGGTGTAGCGGGCTCCCCTCGGATCACTTGCCGCCCTGGCGGACGGTGTTGGAATCGTTCGCGAGGTTGGCGTAGCCCATGCCCTCGAAGTTGTTCTGTTGGACGTTGTAGCGGACGGCCACGATCTCGCGGGTCGTCTCGTTGGCGATGTACACGAGGTAGGGCAGCGAGCCCTGGGATCGACCCGAGACCATGGTGTACCGACCGCGGATGCGGTTGAACTGCGCGTCGGCCACGGGGGAGAAGGTGACGGCGGCCAGAAGGCCGAGGACGACACCGTTCAGGGCGAGCAGGCCCTTGAGACTCTTGCCGGACATGCGGACTCTCCGGAATGACGGTCCCGCGGAGCGGGGGCGTCGGGATCGGGTGAGAGGTGGATCAAAGGTCCTCGTGCTGCCGCTTCGAGGGAAGCAGCGTGAGCAGGATGAGGATGGCCGCGAAGACCGCCGCCACCAGATAGCCCAGCCAGATGGGGCTTCGCTGGCTGATCTGCGGATCGCGGGGCGCGTTCTGGGCCAGGGCGGTCGCCGGAGCCAGCAAGGGGCTGGTGAGGGCGAGGGCGAGCAGGCGATGGAAGTGACGACGCATGGTCCGGACGGTACCGGCTCGGGCTGCCCGGCGAAAGTGGCCACGGCACCGCAGACGCATGCGGCCCGCCCCCCGAAGAGAGAGGGCGGGCCGCGGGTTCGAGCCCGGGAGCGGGGCCCGGCGTGAGGAGAGATCGAGCGTCGGTCCGCCTCCCCCGAGGCGGGCCGGCGGCGATCTCACGGTGCGGGAGACATGGCGGTGCCGTTGAAGAGGATCCCGTCGGGGAAGTCGGGAACACCCGAGCACTGCAGGCCGACCGTCACGGCGGTGCCGGCACACAGGTCGCCGTTCCAGGATTCGTTCACGAGGCGCACCTGGCCGGGATCGGTCGGGGCGAGCCGACCGTTCCACGACCCGGTGACCTCGAAGGCGGTCGGCGTGAAGAGAACCTCCCAGCCCAGCACGCACTGACCGCTGTCATTGATGACATCGAGTTCCGCGATGAACCCGCCTTCCCACTGCTGCGTCACCCGCCAGCGGTACAGGAAGCCGTCGAACTGACACTCGTCGAGCACGCCGTTCCCGTCGGCGTCGCCGCCGTCGGCGAACTCGCAGGCGTCTGGAATGAGGTTGGCGTTGCAGTCGACCGCTGCGCCGTCGGCGATCGCGCACGGGTCCGGCTGGCCGTCCCCGTCGCAGTCGGGGAGATCGCCACAGTCGTCGGGAATGCCGTCGTGATTGCAGTCGGCGGCGCCGAGTTCGATCTCGGTCGCATCCGAGACACCGTCGCCGTCGCAGTCGGGGCCGCACGAACCCCAGGATCCGAGCAGGATGCCGAGGTCCGCGCCGTCGGTGTCGCCATCGTCGTCCACGTCCCCGAGCGGCGTCCCGAATCCGCCGAGCACCAGTCCGAGGTCGGCACCATCGACGGTGCCGTCGAGCGTGAGATCGCCGGGACAGTCGCAGCGCTCGTCGCACGGACCGAAGTCCACGTCGGCGAGCGCGTAGAAGCCCTCGCCGACCGGATCGATGCGCTGCCAGACGACGAAGATCGCGTGGCGACCGGTGCGGGACGGCAGCGTGGTCGGAATCTCGTAGCCCGCCTCGACCTGCACGTGCGCGCCGAGTGCGAGCGGTTCCAGTCGGTTCCAGGTCAGCGGCTGGCCCGGATCCCAATCCGGGGTCGTGATCCACGCCTTGAAGACGCTCGGATTGTGCGGCGTGGTCGCGCCCCATTCCAGCGTGAACGATCCGGGCGAGACCGGTGCTGCCGGCCAGTCGTCGCGGACGAGATCGAGTCCGGCGTACTTGTCGTTGCCACCCGAGGCGATGCGACCGTCGGGGATCGTCAACGAGTAGTCGACGGACTGCTGATACGACGCATCGCCGGGATGGAAGTTGACCACCTCGTTCCAGTCGTAGAACGGCTGCGTGCCCATCACCTCGACCGCGGCGGCGATCGCGGGAAGTTGTGGATCGCTGACGTTGTCCTGAAACCGGCCGATGTGAATGCGACTCGGGGGTGATGACAAGGTGCCGTGGGCGAGCACGGGCGTGGTCAGACCGGCGGTCAGAAGGCACGCCATCGCGACACCGGCCTGGCGCCGGCGGGACGAGTGATTCATCTGTACGAATCCGGGGTGGGTTGATCGGTGGCCGATGACGTATGTCGATCGAACACCTCGTGACGTTGCGCCTGCTTCTGGCCCCTGACGCAACGGCCCGACTCCGCGGGATACGGTCGATCCGATCCGCGGGTTTCGAGAAGTGCCGAGAATCGGACTTCGTTCAATCCTGCACGAGCGTGATGCGACTCCGATCGTCGCGACGAGCAAGAACCCTCGGATCGCCCGGCTCGTGATCGAGCACGATGGTCAGGCTCTCGTCGATCGCCCGTTCGAGGAATCGCCGCTTGACCAGCATCGTCTCGTACGGCTCCATGTCGTAGGCGGTCGCGGCGGAGTGGTGGGCGTGGTGGATCGTGGGAAGCAGATCGCCTGGAAAGACCACCGTTCCCCGGGTGGTCTCGACGAAGACGCCCTGCTGACCGGGCGTGTGTCCGGGGAGCGGTTCGACGCGGATGCCGGGCGCGACGTCGGCGACACCGTCCACGAGACGCACGCGCTCCGTGATCGGATCGAGGTGCGAGCGAAGATAGGTCCGCGTCATCGTGCTGCGGTTGGCGAGGGCGTCCTCCCATTCGCGCCGCTGCACGACGATCTCGGCGTTGGGGAAGACAAGCGAGGGCGACGCATCCCGATCGGTGGGATCACCACCACCGAAGGTCGTCAGGCCGCCCGCGTGGTCGAAGTGCAGGTGCGTGACGATCACGGTGTCGATCGCCTCCGGGTCGACGTCGTGCTCGCGCAGGGCGTCGACCACCGTGCGTCGCTCGAGCGCGTACATCGCCCGTTCCTTCTCCGACCACTTGTCGCCGCAGCCGGTCTCGACGAGCACGATCCGGCCGCCGCGTCGCAGCAGCAGGCAGTTGGTCTGGAGGGCGATGCGGTTGGCGTCATCGGCCTCGACCCACGACGACCACATCGACTTCGGAATGATCCCGAACATCCCGCCACCGTCGAGTCGAAGGGAGCCGGCTCGGAGCACGTCGCATGTCCATGATTCGCTGGTCACGTCGGTCATTCAGGCATTGTGGCAGGTGAAACGCGAGGCGGCTCCGCGACGACGAACCGACCGCCGCGCAGGCGCGGCGGTCGGTCGTGGGTCACGAAGCGACGGACGTCGTGGGAGGTCAGTTCGGGCACTCACCCCAGGCGGCGAGAATCGCGCCGAGGTCGGCACCGTTCGAGACGCCGTCGCCATTCACGTCCGCCGGGCAATCGGGGTCGGATTGACAGTCGTAGCCCGCGAGCGAGAGCCAGATTCCAAGGTCGCCGCCATCGACGACGCCGTTGCCGGACAAGTCGGCTGGGCAGGGGAGGGACTCACACACATCAGGAATGCCGTTCCCGTCGGCGTCGATCTTCGGCATGCCTGCGGTACACGAATCGGGCTGGCCGTCCCCGTCGCAGTCGGCGGCCACTCCGACGGCGATTGCGAGGCCATCGGGGATGCGGTCACCATCACAGTCGTCGAATTCGGCTCCCGCGCAGTCATCGGCGAACACGTTGCCGCCGGCATCGCCCCAGCCGTTGTGGATCTGGTCGCCGCCGCCGCAGACATAGGTTCCGCTGATGGCGGAGTCGATGTACCAGAGCCACATGGATCTCCCCTCGCTTGCTTGGTTTGCGATGAAACGGCAGTCCGAGATCGTCAGGTCGGTCGTGGCTGACGGAAAGACCCCTTGCGCGTAGATTCCGGCGCCCCAGACCGCGGAGTTCTCGATGAAGTCGCAGTCCCGGATGGTGAAGACGTTGATGCCACAATCCCAGTTGTTGATGTAGATCGCGCCTCCGGCGCTGACATATGGCGACGGCTGGCCGCTGACCTGATTGCCCACGAAGGCGCATCCATCGACCGTGGTGTTCGAGTGGCTCGCGTAGAGGGCGCCGGCATTGACCGCACGATTGTCGAGAAACAGGCAGTCGAGGAATGTCGCGCCGGAGATCTGACCGCAAGGCCCGGCGTCGACGGCCGCGGTCCGCAGGTTGTCGCGGAACAGGCATCGAACGAAAGTCGGCGACGCGTCCTCCACCCGGACGGCGGCGTCATCGACACCACCGGTGAATGTCAGATCGGCGAACACCGTCGTCTCAGGTTCCTGCGAGGCCACGGTCAGCAGGGTGCCACCGTCGGGCGACTCAAGAATCACCTCCGTCGCGGTTCCGTCGCCGCGGATCTCGATCGCCTTGCCGAGCGGATCGAGATGCTCGCGATATGTCCCCGGAGCGATCAGGATCGAATCGCCGTCGGTGGCGGCGCCGATCGCGGACTGGATGGTGGGTTGATCGGACGGGACGTGAATGACATCCGCGACCGTCGTGGTACAGGCGGCCAACAAGATCCCGAAGGTGACTGTCGTCTTCATGGAGTCGACTCTCTCGCAGGTTGTGGGTCGAATGCGGTCACGGCGACCGCACCAAGTCATGCGGTGTTCTCGGACGACGGCGCACAGATCTTGTTGGCGGTTGTTGGCGGAAACAGCCTGCGCATCGTCCGCTACCTTTCCTGAATGGACGAGACAGGACGAGAGCCCACGCCTGAGGAGGCGGCGCTGACGGTCATTTTGAATGCCGCGTTCGCCGGTGATG
>CAYZSH010000137.1:0-7314 GCA_964481025.1 uncultured Isosphaeraceae bacterium | reverse complement strand
GGCCGCTCACCGTCTACGGCGTCGGTCGCGACTTCGGCATGACCAGCGGCCCGACCACCGCCCTCAAGGCGGCCCTCCTCGGTCGTCCGTACCAGATCGGCTTCACCGGCCCGACCGATTTCCAGCTCGTCGAGGACGTCGCGTCGATCTTCGTGCGGTGCCTCGCCGCCCCCGAGGGTGCTCACGTCTTCAACGTTCACGGCGAGACCGCCACGGTCGAAGACGTGGTGACCATGATCGACGAGGTGCTCGATGACGCCGGTCTCGGTGACCGCCGAGGTCTTGTGACCTGCGCGGGCCCGCACTTGCCGATTCCCGGCGCCCTCGATGATGCCGCCCTCGTCGCCGCGATCGGCGAACCGCCCCGCACCTCGCTTCGCGACGGTCTCGCCCGCACGCTCGCGGCATTCCGCGACCTGCACGAGGCCGGGCGTCTGGATCTTCGCGATCTCCCGCAGGAGGCGACCGCATGAGCACCGTCCCGCTTGCCGACGTCGCGGTCGTCGTCGATCCCGCGGACAACTGCGCGGTCGTGAAGTTCGGCGTCGAATGCGGCACGGTCGTCGCGTTCGACGGTCGCGAGATCACGATCGCCGCGGACATCGGCCCTGGTCATCGATTCGCGATCAGCCCCATCTCCGCGGGCGACTTCGTCCTGCAATACGGCCAGCCGATCGGGACCAGCCGCGGCCTCGAACCCGGCGACGCGATCACCGAGGACACGATGTCCAACGACATTCCGGTGGTCCGCGACCTGCCTGACGACCTCGCCAACCCCGAGCCGCCGTTCGTCGCGGATGCGGAGATCGGGACGTTCCCGGGATTCCTGCGACCCGACGGACGCACCGGCACCCGCAACTTCCTGCTGGTCCTGCCGACGTCGATGTGCTCGAGCCACGAGGCGATGCAGATCGCCACGATCGCCGAGTTCCAGCACTGGTCGCGGGCCAAGTACCCCAACGTCGATGGCGTGGTCGCGATCCCGCACTCGAAGGGCTGCGGCTGCTCGGACGGTTCGAACCTCGACATCACGATGCGGACGCTCGCGCACTACGCCGACCACCCGAACGTCGGCGGCGTGCTCATGCTCGAACTTGGTTGCGAGAAGACGAACCAGACGGTCGTCGATCGCTGGCTCGGCGAGCACGGCGGGTTCTCGTGGGACAAGCCGGTCGCGCGGATCGGCGTGCAGACCGAAGGCGGCACCGAGGCGACGATTCTCCGCGGGCTCGCGCTCGTCGAAGAGATGCTCCCGAAGGTGAACGCGGCGGTCCGCACCGAACGCCCGGTCTCGGAGATCGTCCTTGGCCTCAAGTGCGGTGGCAGCGACGGTTTCAGCGGCCTGAGCGCGAACCCGGCCCTCGGCGTCGCGACCGACCTGCTCGTCGACCGCCGCGGCACCGCGATCATCACCGAGGTTCCCGAGTTCTGCGGCGCCGAGCACTGCTTCGCGTGGCGAGCGAAGGACGCGGCGACCGGTCGCGCCGTCTACGAGACGGTCGACTGGTACAAGGAGCACGCCGCGGTCTTCGGCACCCGGCTCGACGACAACCCGAGCCCGGGGAACAAGGCGGGCGGACTCCTCAACATCGCGATCAAGAGCCTCGGTGCCCTCGCGAAGGCGGGCAGCCGTCGGGTCGAAGGATGCTGCGGCTACGCCGAGACCCCGACGTCCCCCGGACTCTGGCTGATGCAGGGCCCCGGCTACGACCAGGAGGCGACGCCCGGGATCGTCGCGAGCGGATCGAACGTCGTGGTCTTCACCACCGGCCGCGGCACCACGATCGGCAACGCGATCTGTCCGGTCATCAAACTGTCGAGCAACACCGCGACCTTCGAGCGGATGAAGCACGACATCGATCTGAACGCGGGCACCGTGATCGACGGCGACGAGTCGATCGAACAATGCGGACGCCGCGTCTTCGACCACATCGTCGCGGTCGCCGGCGGCGAGCCCGCGCTCGCGGAACGGACCAAGCATCGGGAATTCCAGATCTGGTCGGAGTGCTCGGTGTCGCTGTGAGTCGTCTCGCGGGTGTCTCTGGTCGAGTCGGTTCTTTACCACGGAGCACACGGAGGGGCACGGAGGGCCACGGAGATTCAATTGAAGATGCATGCCTGAACGCGACGTTCTTCAAGTGAGCTCGCGTTCGACAGGAGCGAGCACTCCGTCGTCATCGTGTTCAAGCATGCAATTCTTGTCCCCCTCCGTGGCCCTCCGTGAACCTCCGTGTCCTCCGTGGTGATCCACTCAACCGTCACTGGTACATTCGAGTGACATGAAACGGAGTCTGCCATGAAGGCTGCGCTGCTGGTCGAGCCGAAGCATCTTGAGATCCGTGATCTGATCGACCCGACGCCGGGGCCTCGGGATGTCGTGGTCGAGATCGCCGCGGTCGGGATCTGCGGGTCCGACGTGCATCTCTATGCCGGGCATGTGAACTGGCACGTCGATGCGAGCGGTCGCACGATTCCGCTTTCGGAGTCGCCGCAGATCCTCGGGCATGAGATCGTCGGCGTCGTGCGCGAGGTCGGCTCCGCGGTGCAGGACCTCGCCGTCGGCGATCGGGTGGTCGTCGATCAGGGAATCAACTGTTCGTCGCGCGGGCGCGACCGCGCCGACTGGTGCGAGTACTGCCGCACCGGCTACAGCCATCACTGCGCCGATTACGTCGAACACGGCATCACCGGACTTCCCGGCGGCTTCGCGGATCGGATCCTGATCCCCGCGGTCAATGCGGTGCGGATCGAGGGCGATCTGCCGTTCGAGATCGCCGCGATGACCGAACCGCTCGGATGCGTGCTGCACTCGCTGCGACTGATGGCCGCCCTCGGCGGCCGGCACGTCTTCGGCGCCGATGATCCCGATCGGCGAGTGCGAAGCGTGCTGCTCGCGGGCCTCGGCCCGAGCGGACAGTTGTTCGGCCAGGCGCTGAGGTCGCTGCTGAACTTCGACGGCCCGATCATCGCGAGCGACCCCGATGCGTCCAAGCGGGCGGCGGCGGTCAGGGACTTCGGCGCCGACGCGATCGATCCGACCGTGTCCGGCGCGGTGATCGATGCCGTCCGCACCCGAACGAACGGACGGGGCGTCGAGGTGCTCATCGATGCCTGCGGAGCGCCCGCGGCGTGGATGGACTTCGCGTCGGCGATCCGCATCCAGGGAACCGCGATCCTCTACGGATTCGGTCGCGAACGCGGCACGGCGGGCACGCTCGATTCACTGCAATGGCGTGGCGCTCATCTCATCGCGTCCAGCGGCGCGAGTGGTGCCATCGACGAAGACGGACGCCCGTCGCTCTATCGCGAAGCGCTGGAACATCTCGCCGCGGGTCGCATCCGCGTCGATCACCTCGTGACGCACCGGTACACCAGGCTCGACGAACTCGATCGCGCGCTCGGGCATGACCCGACCGAAGCGGGGTATCTCAAGGGCGTCCTGGTGCTCGATTGATCGAGGCGTCGATCAGGAACGGCGGAACCAGCGTCGGCTCGGCGTTTCCGGCGGTGCCGGGTACGTCAGGCTCATGAGCGTCAGGTCGTCGTCGGCGAGGTCGCCATCCGCGACCTGCACGCCGAACTCCTGATAGCCGAGCCGACGTCGCACCGCGATCTCCTCCGGGCGGACGAGGCAGACGTCGTACCTCCACGCTCGAACCCGCGCCGCCTCGAACATCGCGGCCACCAGTCGGACCTGCACATGACGGTCCGCGGCCGGGCCGAGCATGAGGTCGCTCGAGGTCGAGGACCGCTCACCCGACGCCGACATGCGCCGACCGAATCCGGCGATGACGGAGGGAAGTCGACGGCTGGTGATCTCGTCGTCCAGCGCTCGCAGGCGGATGCTCGCGATCGCCCGACCGTTCCGATCGAACGCGCCGAGCAGGATGCTCCCCGCGTCCTCGGGATCGACCATCCGGCCGTTCGTGGCGATCATGGAGCTGTCCGCGGGCGGCCGCCCGTCGAGGAGTTCGTACCGCAGCCGGAAGATCGCGTCCCGATCCTCAGGGGTCTCCGCGATGCGGACGTCGATCGAGCCGGGGCGGTCGGCGCCGGTGGAGACCTTCATGTCGAGGGGCTGGGCGAAGAGGCTGACCATGGGTTCCGGACTCCGCTGACGACGATCGATGTCGGTGGAGGGCCCCCCTGGTTCCGTCGCGTCACGAGACTCGTCGGATCGTGGATCCATCCACGCCCTTACGCGGGACGGCCGCCAGGTCTGACACCCCCCCGCGCGAGATTTCTCAACTTCGTCCGGGGACCGGGAGAACGCCGCGGGTTCCGATATTCTCGGGCCATGCGCGTGGCCCTCTTCGTGACCTGCCTGGTCGACCAGTTCCGCCCTCAGGCGGCCGAGGCGACGGTCACGGTGCTGGAACGGGCGGGCTGCCGGGTCGAGTTCGACCCCGGCCAGACCTGCTGCGGCCAGCCCGCCTTCAACGCCGGCATCCGATCCGCCGCCCTCCCGGTCTGCCGTCGCACGATCGATCGGCTTGCCCGGCAGCTCGACGACGGGTGCGAGGTCATCGTCTCCCCGTCGGGGTCGTGCGTCTCGATGTTCCGCCATGCGGTCGAACTGCTCTCGTCCGCCGGAGACGACGCGGGTGCCGAGACCGCCGCCCGGGTGGCGGGCGCGTCCATGGAACTCGGGGCGTTCCTCGTGCGACGCCTCGGCGTGACCGATCTCGGGGCGAGTTGGCCCGGTCGGGTGACCTGGCACGATGCCTGCCACGGCCTCCGCGAACTCGGCATCCGAGACGAACCGCGTCGCCTGCTCGCCGCGGTCGCCGGACTCGAACTCGTCGAGTCTCGAACCTGCGACCGTTGCTGCGGCTTCGGCGGCACCTTCAGCGTGGATCTTCCCGGCGTCTCGACCGGCATGGCCGACGACAAGATCGACGAACTCGAAACGCTCGGCATCGATGCGGTCGTCTCGGGTGACGCGAGTTGTCTCATGCAGTTGGAAGGCAGACTCGAGGCACGCGGCTCGCGGATCCGCGCGGTGCATCTCGCGGAGATCCTCGCCGCCCGCGACGTGCGTCGTTCCACGCCGCTCGGAGCGTCGTCGTGACTGCGCCGCCGCCGAACGGCACGATCCATCACCTGCACGCCGACGAGTTCGACCGACTCGTCCCCCAGGCACTTGCGAACGTCGAGCTGCGCGGCGCGCTCGCGCGGGCGACCGACACCATCCGGAATCGTCGAGCCACCGCTCTCGAAGGCATGGACCTTCAGGCGCTGCGGGGGAAGGCGAAGGCGACGAAGTCCGCGGGGCTCGCCCGGCTCGACGAGCATCTCGAACGGTTCGAGCGGGAAGCGACCGCCCGCGGCGCGATCGTCCACTGGGCCCGCGACGCCGCGGAAGCCCGGCGGATCGTGGTCGAACTCGCGGCCGCCCGCGACGTGCGACTGGTGGTGAAGAGCAAGTCGATGGTCTCCGAGGAGATCGGTCTCAACGACGCGCTTCTCGACGCGGGGATCGTGTCGGTCGAGACCGATCTCGGCGAGTGGATCGTGCAACTCGCCGAGGAGACGCCCTCGCACATCCTCGCTCCCGCGATCCACAAGCGGCGCGTCGAGATCCGTGATCTCCTTGCCCGCGTCCTCGGTCGGCCGATGCCGGATGATGCCGAAGGTCTGACCGCGATCGCCCGCGATGAACTCCGACCTCGGTTCGCGTCGGCCGAACTCGGCATCAGCGGCGGCAACTTCCTCATCGCGGAGACCGGGTCGTTCCTGCTCATCGAGAACGAAGGCAACATCCGACTGACGACGTCGCTGCCCCGCACGCACATCGCGGTCATCGGCATCGAGAAGATGGTGCCGACACTCGGCGAACTCGGGCCGTTGGTGCGACTCATCACCCGGAGCGCGACCGGCCAGGCGATCTCGTGCTACCAGACGCTCGTCACCGGTCCGAAGCGCACGCCCGAGGACGACGGCCCCGACGATCTTCACATCGTGCTCGTCGACAACGGTCGCGCCGCCCTGCTTGCGAACGAGATCACCGCCCAGACGCTCCGCTGCATCCGCTGCAGTGCGTGTCTCAACGTCTGTCCGGTCTATCGACAGATCGGCGGTCACGCGTACGGCAGCGTGTATCCCGGACCGATCGGCGCGATCTTCACGCCGCAGATCGCCGGCATGCACGCGGCATCACAGTTGCCGGGTGCCTCAAGCCTCTGCGGCGCGTGTCGCGAGGTGTGCCCGGTGGACATCGACATTCCCGGCGTGCTGCTGCATCTCCGCGGTGCGGCCGGAGCTCATCCGGAATCCGCCGACGCGACGAGCCGGCGGAAGATCGCCGAGAAGTCTCGGGCGTTCGCGATCTGGCGTCGCGCTGCGACCTCGCCGACGCTGTTTCGATGGTTCGGTCGCGGCGCCCGGATCGCATCGGCCGCCGCGCGGCTTCGACCGTCGATCGGACGACGACTCGGCCCGCTCGCAGGCTGGCTCGATGGACGCACCGCGCCGCGGGCGGCGGCGAAGTCGTTCAGCGAAGGCGCGACGGCGCGACGAATCGCGGTGCACCTCGAGGTCGCGACGATGCGGTCACCATCACCGTCGCCCGCCCACGCGTCGGATCCGTCCGACACGTCCGGCGCCACAACGATGTCCCGGAATGTCGTGCTCGGACGCATTCGTGTCGCGTTGACGCGGGCCGCCGAGAGCACGCGGCATCACGTTCAACCTCCGCTCCCCGCCATCGCCGTCTCCGAGACCGCCGTCGATGGCCCAATGACGCCGACCGACGTTCCGGAGCGCCACGACCTGATCGATCGCTTCGCCTCTGCGCTGGAGCGGGTGCAGGGCGTGTGTCATCGCGTCACGAGCGAGGATGGCGCCGTCGAAGCCCTGCGGGCGATCATGCGGGACCGCGGCGTGCGATGCGTGGTTCGCAGTGATGACCGACTGGTTCGAACGCTTCTGGAAGGCGTCGTGGGCGGTTTCGAGCTGCTCGATCCGGACGCGGACCGAGCCCGGCTCCTCGACGCCGGTCTCGGCGTCACCCGCGCCGCGATCGGCGTGGCGGAGTACGGAACGATCGTGCTGCCGAGCGGCGCGTCGCCCGCCACGGAACGCAGTCGGTTCGCGGCGTTGCTGCCCGAGGCGCACGTCGCGATCATCGCGGCGAGCGATCTGGTGAGCACCTGGGACGAGGCGCTCGCCGCGATGCGTGACCTTCCCGACGGTCCACCGCCGACCGTGACCTTCGCGACCGGCCCGAGTCGTACGGCGGACATCGAACTCGAACTCGTGCTCGGCGTGCACGGCCCGCGAGCGCAGCACGTCATCGTGCTCGAGCATCGGTGA